>NZ_VFVX01000060.1:0-19293 GCF_006442395.1 Mesorhizobium sp. B2-3-5
TGAGGACCGTCGAGGTCGACCTCCATGATCTCCAGCGGCTTTCCGGCGGCGACGGCGACAGCGGCGCGCGTTTTCATTCTTCCTTCTCCCCAAACTTCATTTGCCAGGCCGTGCCCGGACTCTTCTGAAAATGACTATGCTGCGGCCCTGGCCGGTCCTGCCGGGAACACGCCCGACATAACGGTAAATCCCTTGATGCGCTTGACGCGATCGCACCAGCGGCGGATCGCCGGATAGTCCTGGCGCGGGATGCCCCCCTCCTCCGACAGGATGATGTAGGGGAAGCAGGCGATATCGGCGACGGTCGGATGACCGGCCGGGCAGATCCAGTTGCGGCCTTGCTGCTCGCCAAACCATAGATGCTCGTCGAGGATGCGGAATAGCCGATGCGCTCCGGCGCGCGCGGCATCGATGTCGAAATCGTAGAACAGCGCATCATGCAGGCGGGCGGCGGACGCCGTTGCGGTGATACTGTCGGCAAAAGCCAGCCACTGGCTGACTTCGCCAAGCAAGTCCGGATTGTCTCGCGGGTACCAGGTGCCGGACGGATCGTATTTCGATGCGAGATAGACCAGGATTGCCTGGGCGTCGCGCAGGATCAGTCCACCATCCTCGATGACCGGCAGTTGCCCGAGCGGATTGAGCTTCAGGAACCATTCCGACTTGTGCTCGCGACCGGGATAGAAGTCCACCGGCACGGTCTTGTACTCAATGCCGAGGAAACTCATCAGCAGCCGCAATTTGTAGCAATTGCCAGAGAGTTCGTAGTCGTAAAGCGTGATCATCGGCATCCCCTAGATGTCCAGCACGAGGCGCGCGGACTTCGCTCGCGACACGCAGGTCATGATCTTGGTCCCTGCCTTCCTCTCGGCGTCGTTGAGATAGACGTCCTGATGGTCGGGCTCGCCTTCGATCACCGCCGCCACGCAGGTGCCGCAGGCGCCCTGCTCGCAAGATGACGGCACCTCGATGCCGTTCTCGCGCATGACCTGCATGATCGTCTTGCCGGCCGGTACTTGCAGCGTGACGCAGGACCGCGCCAAAGCGATCTCGAAGCTCGAGCTGTCATCGATCTTGTTGGTGTTCTTGAAGTACTCGAAATGCACTGCCGTATCCGGCCAGCCTTGCTCGGCCGCGATCTTGCGCGCGGCTTCCAGCATCGGTCCGGGGCCGCAGATGTAGAGATGCATGCCGTTCCGGTAACCGCCGAGAACCTGTCGAAGCTCGGCGCCGGTCGCGTCCGGCGACAGCCCGAGATGCGGCTTGAGCGCATCGCCGAGTTGCTTCAGCCGGTCGGCAAAAGCGAGATGCTCTTCGCCTTGGGCAAAATAGTGCAGCTCATGCGTCAGGTCCTGGTTCTTCAGCGCCTGCGCCATGGCGAGCAGCGGCGTGATGCCGATGCCGCCGGCGACGAAGATCGTCTTGATGGAGTCGCGGCGCAACGGGAAGTTGTTGCGCGGCTCCGAAATCGCCAGCACATCGCCCTCGCGCACAGTCTCGTGCATGCATTTCGAACCGCCCTTCGAATCCCGTTCCAGCTTGACGCCGATGACGAAACTGTCGGTCTCGCCGGGCCCGTTGGTAATCGAATATTGGCGGACCTCGCCATTTGGCATGTGCACGTCGATATGCGCGCCGGGCTGGAAAGTGGGCAGAAGGCCCTTGATCGGGCGAAGCTCGAAGCCCGCGATCCCTTCAGCGGCCTGCCATTTCCTCGCCACCGTGACGCGCAGCGCCGCCCTGCGGCCATGCGTGGTCAGTTCCGGCATTTCGGCAAGCTCGGCCGACACCCTTTCATAGACCGGTTCGAGCGGTGCGGGCGCCGACGCGTTGGCCGCCTCGCGCTCCGCCTCGTCGCGCAGCTTCGACAGCCGTTCATTGTGGTGGCGCAGGATGGCGATGCGTAAAGCCCCCTCGGCATCCTGGTCGAGCACGCCGCGGATGACCGAGCGGTTGGAATCGACCGGCTGAACAAAGAAGACACCATGCGTCTGCACGTTGCCGTCGCGCGAAAGCAGCGCCACGGCAAAATCCTGAGCGGCCTCGACCAGGGTTTCGCCACCATCGCCATCGATCGCCCCATTCGGCTGAAAGCGGTAGGCCTTCAGCCGTTCGACGACCCGGTCGGCCGGCGCGTTGACCGGAATCCCACGCAAAGCAAGGAGCTTGCCCTCGGGGAGGCTGGCGATGACGGGCACTTCGCCGCGCGGCTCTTCGGACGACCAGACCAGGCCGTAGCGCTCGACGGCCGGAAAGGTGCGGTTGGTGATGGTGCGGGCCGGCGCGTCGGCCGGATGTGCGGGGATATAGGTGCAGCCGGCTGTGCGGTTCGAATAGCGCCAGCCGTGATACTGGCACTTCAACTCGCGGCCGTCATTGATGCCGATCGACAACCTGACGCCGCGATGCAGGCAGCGGTTCTCCCAGATGTTGACGTAACCGTCGTCGGCACGCCAGACGGCGAATTCCCGGCCGAGCAATTGGCCGTGGAACACATGGCGAAACGGCAGGTCATGGGCGGCAGCGATCGGATGCCACTGGCTCTTGGCTACTTCCAGCATTCGTCGTCTCCAAAAAAATGTCTTGTCAGGCCGCAGCCGGAATGACCCCGTAGGTCACGCCCTTCTGGCTAAGCCAGCGCCGGTATGCGATGGCGGACTTGTCGGCACGGATCGGAGTTTCGGCGCGCGGATCGAGCGGCAGGCGTTTCGGCACCTGGTTCTCGAGGATCGGCTTGTCCTGGCCGAAGATCGTCTGCTGGAAGCGCTTGATCACCTTGTCTTCATTATCCTCGTCGAGCACGCAAAGCAGCATGTGCGCACGTACATGCTCCTGATCGACCGGCTGCAGGAAGATGGCGATCACGTCGCGCCGGGCCTCGTCGACCGGGCTCGATTTGTAGAGCACCGAGCAATAGGGGTGCGGCACGCGATAGACGTAATCCACGTCGGCGCCACCATCGGAAGCAGTCGAAGCCATCGGCTGGAAGAAGCGGCAACGGGTAGCCAGGATCTCGTCACGATCCACCGAAATCTCGACATCGTATTCCTTCACTTCGGTATGCGGTTCGACGCCGAGAACGTCGGTGTGCACATAGGGAAAGTGGCCCATGTCGAGAAAATTTTCGATGGCGCGAGGCGCCGAGACATTGACGCCAAAGGTTGCCGCATTGAGCTTGCGGCGATCCGGCTCGCCATATTCGGGGATCGGGAACAGATCGGCTGGCGGCGACCCAAGCGAGGTCCAGACGTAGCCATAGGCGCTCCTTGCCGGAAGCCTGTCGACGCTCGGAACCTGATCGGCCCAACGCAGATCCGACCGCGAGCGCCAGACAATCGGCTCTCCATTCGCATCGACCGTGAAACCGAGGCGTTCCTCAAGCAAAACTGTTTCCTGGATAGCCCCGGGGGCGGCCTCGGCGATCGCACCGACAGGATGCCAGAGATTGAGAATCACAGGATCGGAGCATTTTGTCATCGTGTTACCTTTGAATGCCGTTTTGGACGTCATCAGGATTGTGCCGGTATGGCGCCGTAGGTGACGGCCCGATCGCGCAGCCAGCGCCGGTATGAAACCGAGACGGCGTCTGCTCGGATCGGTGTTTCGGCGCGCGGATCAAGCGGCAGGCGCTTGGGTACCTGATTTTCCAGGATCGGCTTGTCCTGGGCGAAGATGAGCTGCATGAAGCTGCGCACCGTTGCCGCCGCCATGCCTTCCTTAAGATAGCAAAGATAGGGATGGGCGATGCAGTTCTCCTCGTCGACCGGCTGCACGAACAGAGTGATCACATCGAGCCGGTTCTTCTGGATCGGATTGCTCTTGTAAAGCGCCACCGTATAGGGCCGGATCACCTTGTAGATGTAGTCGACGACAAATCCTTCCTTGGCGGTCGGCGAGGCGATGGGCTGATAGAATTTGCATTCGGTCGCCAGCACCTCGTCCTGGGCGGTGATTTCCACCTTGTAGGGAGCCACTTCCGTATGCGGCTCTTCGCCAAGCCAGCCGGTGTGGATGAATGGGAAATGGGCCATGTCGAGAAAATTCTCGACGGCCCGAAGGCCGGACACCTTGACCGCGATCGACCCGCCACTGACGAGATGGCGGTCGGCCTCGTTGGCCTCGGGAATGTAGATGATGTCGCGCCAGGGCTTGTCGAGACATGCCCAGATGAAGCCGTAGCGCTCAGCGCTCCTCAGCGCGGCGCCGGTATCGGTGCGCACGACATCAGTCCTGTCGCGACGCCTGCGCACCACGAGGTCGGCCCCCAGCAGACGTGTCGGAAATGGCGTATCCGGACTGAGCGATTCCTGGTCGGCGACAACATGCCAGTCATTCAGAAGCTCGCGATCGACGCAGCGGGTTGCCATCGGCTTCCCTCCCAACTCGGCTAGCCCTTCACCATGAACCTAGCCCGGCGTTTCGAGATCACGAAACCACAAGATTGGATATCAATCAATAATTTTTTGTCGGCCAAATTCGTTTTTTGTGTTGACAGAATTCGGTGATTGACTTCCGATACATGAAATTCTGAATTCGGGATATGTCGCATCCCAACGAGGCACGTCGTCACCACGGAGAGCCCGCTGATCATGCCCTCGAAATGGCGGAGAGCCACGCCTTGACCAGCCGTTCCCAGACGATCGCGGATACACTGACACGCGCCATCATCGATCACCGTCTGGTTCCGGGATGCAAGCTCGGCGAGCGCGAACTTGCGGAAATATTCGACGTCAGCCGCATCGTGGTGCGCCAGGCTTTGATACGGCTTGCCGACGATGGACTGGCCCAGATCGAGCGCAATCGTGGCGCCTTCGTCGCCAAGCCGAGCATGCAGGAGGCGATGGAAATCTACGACGCCCTGACGCTTGTCGAACAGGGCGTGGCCGCCCAGCTCAGCGACCGCCTTGGTCCGGCCGGTTGGGCGGAATTGCGCCAGCACGTCGAACGTCAGCGCCAGGCGGTTGCCGCCGGCAACGATGCGTTGGCGGATGTGCTCGGGCAGGAATTCCACACCGTTTTCGTGCGTCTCAGCCGCAACAAGGTGATGCAGGAAATCCATGCGCAGCTCGTGCGCCGCACGACGCTGCTGCGCTCGCTCATCACCGCGGATTTCGACTATTGCAATCTGCTCGACGATCATTCGCGGGTGGTCGACCTCTTGGAAAAGGGCCGCCTGAAACAGGCCATGGACCTGATCGACACGCATCACCGCACGGTGGTGCGCGGCTACATCATGGACCGTGAAGTCTTTGCGGAAATGACGCCGGCCGAGGCGCTGGCACCTTACCTTGACGGCAAGGCCGACGGTGCAACCCTGGTGCCATCGAGGAAGCCGGCAAGGACATCCGGAAATGGCGACAGCGCGGGGCACGTGCACGTCCATCTCCCCAAAACAGACCGGGCATCGACAAGCCGGGCATCAACCAAAAAAACCAACAGAGGGTTACCAACATGAACGACCTGACAAGACGCGGATTCCTCAAATACAGCGGCGCGATCGGCGCCGCGCTCGGCGCCGGAGGACTGAGCACCATCGCGCGGGCCCAGGAGGTGCTCAAGATCGGCGTCGTCTATGTCTCGCCGGTCGCGGAGATCGGCTGGACCAAGCAGCACAGTCTTGGCGTCGACGCGATCAAGTCGCAATTCGGCGATAAGGTCGCCCTGACCGTCATCGACAACATCTTCATGCCACAGGACGCGGAGCGCATCTTCCGCGAGCTCGCCAGCGCCGGCAACCAACTGATCTTCGGCACCAGCTTCTCGCACGGCACGCCGATGCAGAAGGTGGCGCCGCGCTTCCCCAAGATCGCCTTCGAACATTGCTCGGGCATCGTCCATCTCGCCAATCTCGGAACCTTCGAGGCCAAGTACTACGAAGGCACTTTCGTAGCCGGAGCGGCGGGCGGCTACATGTCGAAATCGGGCAAGATCGGCTTCATCGGCGGCTTTCCGATCCCCGATATCGTCGGCCCCGCCAATGCGCTGCTGCTCGGCGCGCAAAGCGTCAACCCGAACGCCACCTGCAACGCCATTTTCCTCAATTCCTGGTTCGATCCGGGCAAGGAGAAGGAAGCGGCCAAGACGCTGCTTTCACAAGGCTGCGACGTCATCTGTTCGATGACCGATACCGCGACCGGCGTCCAGGTTGCCGGCGAAGGCGGCGCCTGGTCGATCGGCTATGCCAGCGACATGGCCAAGTTCGGCTCGGGCAAGCAGCTGACCTCCTTCGTGCTGGACTGGACCAGCGACTATGTTGGTGCCGCCAAGGCTGTCGCCGCCGGCAGCTGGAAGCCGGAAGTGCGTTGGGACGGACTGGCAGCCGGCGTCGTGAAGATGGCCCCCTATAATGACGGCATGCCAGCCGACACCAAGGCCAAGCTCAAGCAGCTCGAGGCCGACATCGGCAGCGGCAAGGTGCACCCTTATGCCGGCGAGTTGAAGGACCAGGACGGCAAGGTCAAGGTCGCGGCGGGATCGGTTTTGACCGACGACGGCATTCGCGGCATGAACTGGTTCGTCAAGGGGATGATCGGCAAGCTGAGCTGATCGCCATCGCAGAGCCGGGAGACGCCGAAGCTTGACTTTCGGCGTCTCCTTGCCTGGTTCCCGTCCAACCTTGCTTCACGCCACGGCAGGACCCGCCATGCATCCGCGACTAGAATTGCGCAACATCTGCAAGCGCTATCCGGGCGTCATCGCCAACGACGACGTCTCGCTGTCGATCCAGCCCGGCGAGATCCACGCCGTGCTCGGCGAGAATGGTGCCGGCAAATCGACGCTGATGAAAATCATCTATGGCGCGGCACAAGCCGATTCCGGCGAGATTTTTTGCGACGGCAATCCGATCGCGGCGCACAATCCAGCGATGTCGCGCTCGCTCGGCATCGAAATGGTCTACCAGCACTTCGCGCTGTTCGAATCCGTCTCGGTGGTCGAAAACATAGCGCTCTCGACAAGCAGCGCCTTTCACTTGCCCTCGCTTGCCGACAAGATCCGTGAGCTTTCGCTTCGTTATGGCATGCCGATCGACCCGCACCGCCAGGTGCACGATCTCTCGGTTGGCGAGCGCCAGCGTGTCGAAATCGTGCGTTGCCTGCTGCAGGCGCCGAAGCTTCTGATCCTCGACGAGCCGACATCCGTGCTGACGCCGCAGGCCGTGGTCAAGCTGTTCGAGACGCTTCGGCAGCTCGCGGCCGAGGGGTGCAGCATCGTCTATATCAGCCACAAGCTCGACGAGGTGCAGGAGCTCTGCGACTCCGCCACGGTGCTGCGGAACGGCAAGGTCACCGGCACCGCTCGTCCGAAGGAAACGACATCGCTCGAGCTCGCCCGCATGATGGTCGGCTCGAAGCTGCCGGAAATGCATGTCAGCCCCTCTGTCCCAACCGAGAAGCCGGTGCTGGAAGTCAGGAACCTGTCGGCGAAAGCAAGGGACCATTTCGGCGTTGACCTGGAGGACGTGTCCTTCGCCGTGCATGGCGGCGAGATCGTCGGCCTGGCGGGGGTCTCGGGGAATGGCCAGGCCGAGCTGATCGCCCTGCTCAGCGGCGAACGCACGCATGAGCAAAGCGATGCGGTCAGGATTGGCGGAACGGCTGCCGCCCGCCTGCGTCCCGACGAACGCCGCAAGCTCGGCCTAGCCTTCGTCCCGGAAGAGCGGCTCGGGCGGGGTGCGGTGCCATCGCACACATTATGGGAAAACACGGTGCTGACCGCACATCGCTTCGGCACCGTCCGCAACGGATTGGTCAACCGGCGCAAGGCCAGTGGTTTCGCCGCCGGCATCATCGACAGATTCAAGGTCAAGGCCAACGGCCCGGAAGCAACCGCGCAGAGCCTGTCCGGCGGCAATCTGCAGAAATTCATCGTCGGGCGCGAGATCGCGCTGGCGCCGAAACTTCTCATTGTTTCGCAACCGACCTGGGGTGTCGACGTCGGTGCAAGCGCCTTCATCCGCCAGACCATCCTCGACCTCAGCCGCGCCGGCGCGGCGGTGCTCGTCGTGTCGGAGGAACTCGATGAGCTGTTCGAGATTTGCGACCGGCTTCTAGTCATCTGCCAAGGACGTGTTTCACCACCGCTGATGCGCAAGACGACCGATCGCGAGGAGATCGGACTGCTGATGACCGGCAGAACGATGAGCAAGGACACGATGGCAAGTGGGAGTGGCGACGTTGCGCTTCAGGATTGAACAAAGACCCGAGCCTTCCACACCGATGCGCATCGCCGCGCCGCTTGTGGCGGCGGTTTTGACACTGGCCGTGGGCTCGATCTTTTTCGCTTCCCTCGGGCACGATCCGCTGCCGACGCTCTATGCCTTCTTCGTCGAGCCGCTGAACTCCATGAACGGATTGTCGGAGTGGCTGCTCAAGGCCTCGCCGCTGATCCTGATTGCTTGCGGGCTGGCGGTCGGCTTCCGCGCCAATGTCTGGAACATCGGCGCCGAAGGCCAGTTCACCATGGGCGCGGTTGCCGCCAGCGGCGTCGGACTGTTCTGGCCGAACCCGGAGAGCGCGCTGCTATTGCCGCTGATGTTCGTCGCCGGCATGGGCGCCGGAATGGCGTGGGCAGCGATCCCCGCCTTCCTGCGTGCCCGCATGAACACCAACGAGATCCTTGTCACGCTGATGATGACCTATATCGCGACGCTGTTCCTGTCCTACCTCGTGCATGGGCCGTGGCGCGACCCGGCCGGCTTCAATTACCCGCAAACCGCGCTGCTGCCGGCGGCGGCGATGTTCGGATCCTTCGATCCGGCCTATCGGCTCAATCCTTCGATCTTCATCACCATCGCGGCTGTGTTCCTGATGTGGCTGTTCACGGACCGCAGTTTCATCGGCTATAAGATGTCGGTAAGCGGCGCGGCCCCCCTTGCCGCGCGCTATGCCGGCTTTCGCGAATCGGCCGCGGTCTGGATTGGCCTTCTGGCGGGAGGTGCCGCGGCCGGCGTCGCCGGCATGGCGGAAGCCGCCGGACCGCTCGGTCAGCTCTCACCGCAGATTTCGCCGGGCTACGGATTTGCCGCCATCATCGTCGCCTTCATCGGGCGGTTGAACGCCTTCGGCATAGTGTTGGGCGGGCTGTTGATGTCGCTGCTTTTCCTGGGGGGCGAAGGCGTGCAGATGACGCTCGGCCTGCCCTCGGCGCTGACGCGCATTTTTCAAGGCATCCTGCTGTTCTTCCTGCTCGCCGCCGATTTCTTCATTTTCTACCGCGTTCGCCTGGTACGGCCGGCCCGAGATGCGCATGCACTCGAGACGGCACGATGAGTGAATTTCGGTTTGCGCAGGAGACAGCCTGATGGATCTCTTCATCGCCATCTTCACCGGCACCATCATCGCCGCCACGCCGCTGATATTCGCAGCGCTTGGCGAGCTCGTGGTCGAGAAGTCCGGCGTGCTCAATCTCGGCATAGAAGGCATGATGCTGATGGGCGCCGCCCTCGCCTTCTGGGCCGTCACCGCGGGCTATTCCATGCCGGTCGCGATCCTTGCCGGCGCGTTGGCAGGCGCCGCCGCATCGCTGCTGTTCGGCGTGCTGGCGCTGACCTTCCTGACCAATCAATATGCGGCCGGTCTGGCGCTGGCGATTTTCGGCTCCGGCGTGTCCGCCTTCCTCGGGCGCGGCTTCGGCAGCGAACCGATCGAAGCGCTGCATGGCGTCAACATCCCGGTTCTGTCCGACCTGCCACTGATCGGGCCGCTGCTTTTCCGCTTCGACCCGATGGTCTACCTGGCCCTGCTGATGTTCGTCGCCATAAGCTGGTTTCTCTACCGCACGAAAGCCGGCCTCGTTCTGCGCACGATCGGCGAGTCGCCACAGACGTCCCATGCGATCGGCCATCCCGTGATCAGGATACGCTATATGGCGGTGCTGTTCGGTGGCGCGATGGCCGGCCTGGCCGGCGCTTATCTTTCGGTGGCATACACGCCCCTATGGGTCGAGAACATGACCGCCGGCAAAGGCTGGATCGCGCTGGCACTGGTGGTCTTCGCCACATGGCGGCCGCTCCGCATCCTGCTTGGCGCATGGCTGTTCGGCGGCATGACCATCCTCCAGCTGCAAGGACAGGCGTTGGGACTGGAGGTGCCGTCCGAACTGTTGTCGGCCCTGCCGTATCTGGCGACGATCGTCGTACTGGTCCTTATTTCGCGAAATCGCCAAATGCTTGCACTGCATTTTCCAGCCTCGCTCGCGAAACCATTTCGGCCGGCAAACTAAGGCCCGGCCCATAGGCCGCGCATGCAAGATGTCCGCCACTTGGCGAGAAGACCGCCAGGAGGTCGCGGCAGGCCAGAATTCGGCAGTAACAGCGCCGGAAATCCAGCCCGGATGCCTCATCCGGGAGCCTGATTGGGGTTTGGAGCCTAATGCCTGACCATGCCGGCGTCGACATTGAGCGTCTGGCCGGTGATCCAGCGGGCGTCGTCGCTCGCCAGGAATGACACCACATCGGCAATGTGCTCTGGCTGGCCCTTGCCCTTCATCGCCTGCAGCATCTCGACGAAACCGAACGCCTCGTACCG
Organism: Mesorhizobium sp. B2-3-5; assembly: GCF_006442395.1. Lineage (NCBI taxonomy): Bacteria > Pseudomonadati > Pseudomonadota > Alphaproteobacteria > Hyphomicrobiales > Phyllobacteriaceae > Mesorhizobium > Mesorhizobium sp. B2-3-5. The sequence goes on from NZ_VFVX01000060.1 coordinate 10,527, forward strand.
CCCCCGTCACCGCGGCTTAGCGCGGGCCAAGTTCGGCGACCAGATCCTGCGCGGTGCATCGCGCGGCCTGATGAAGATCGCGGGCGGTGTGCGCCTTTGACCGGCGTACGAATTCATCATGCTCGTCGGACGCGAGGGCGGGTTATGCGTCGGTATGCACGGCGATCGAACCGCGCTCCACCAGACGAGCCGTCAAGATACGGTGCTCGAAAGGCATCATGGCCTCGGCCAGCCTCTTCAAGAGGAGTTCCGCGGCTGCCGCTCCAATCAGATGCGCCGGCTGCGCTATGGCGGTGATGCCTTGGGCTACGAACTGCATCCAATCGAGATCGTCGAAGCAAAGCAACGATACGTCTCCCGGAATCGCAAGTTTCAGTGCGGAAGTCGCCTCCAAAACCCCAGTCGACATCACACCATCGGCGGTAAACAGGGCAGACGGCGCATCGCGCATCGTCAACAGATCGAGCGCCTCCTTGCGGGCTGCCTCGCTCGAATAAACCGCCACGCGACGGATCAACCGCAGATCCGGCTTGATGCCCGCGGCACGATGGGCTTCCAGATAACCCAATAGCCTTTGCCAGCTTGGATGATGATAGCGAACATCAGCGCTGGAGAGATCGGTGTTTGCCACAAAGGAGCCGACATCATCGCGCTGGCCGGGCCCGAGTTCCGCCAGTATGGCGATGCGGCTGTGGCCGGCCGCGATCATCGTCGCGATGCCGCTGCGCGTTGCAGAAACGTTGTCGACCACCACTGAATCGGTTTCCAGATCCGCCGCGACGCGGTCGAACTGGACGACGGGACAGCGGGCCGCGATGGCCTCCCGCAGATGATCCGGCTCGTCCACGAAGGTCGATGAGACGATCAGTCCGTCGACCTGCTTTTCCAGCAGCAGCTGAACCGACTCCCGCTCGAGTTCGGCATTTTCGTCACTGTTCGTAACGATGACACCGAAGCCGCCGCTACGCGCGACATCCCCTATTCCGCGCAGCACGCTCGCATAGAATGGGCTTTCGATGTCGCCGACCACAACTCCGATGGTCTGCGTCTTGCCGGTGATTAAACCCTTGGCCAGGCGGTTGGGGCGATAGCCCAGCGCGGCTGCGGCGGCGCGCACTTTCTCCTGAACTTCGGGGCTGCTGTAGCCGTAGTCACCAAGTACGCGCCCCGCCGTGGCGGAACTCACCCCGGCCCGGCGAGCGACCTCGATGATGGTTGGGTTTTTTGATGATCTTGGAGTCACTCACCAAGCCTTGCCGCCCATGGATGCATCGTGAAGAGACGAGCTAGCGGCAGCAGCCCCTGTCCCGCAAGGCTGAAAACCGCGTCACCCGAAGTTGCGCACATCATTGCAATCACAACACCTCGGACAGAAAGCGCCGGAGGCGTGGGCTCTGCGGATTGTCGAAAAGATCCTGCGGCCGCCCTGCTTCGACGATCCGGCCCTCGTCCATGAACACAACCTGGTTCGCGACCTTGCGAGCGAAATTCATCTCGTGCGTGACCACGACCATGGTCATTCCCCTTTGCCCAAGGTCGGCCATCAAATTCAGGACGCCTTTCACCAGTTCCGGGTCAAGTGCGCTGGTGACCTCATCGAAAAGCATGACTTCGGGTTCGAGCGCCAATGCCCGCGCAATAGCCACCCGCTGTTGTTGTCCGCCCGAAAGATTGGCCGGCCGGTGATCCTTGCGTTCCAGCAGCCCGACCTCCTGGAGTCGTTCCTGGGCCAAGCGGTCGGCCTTTTCGCGCGACACGCCTTTGACCTTGCGCAGTGCCAAAGTGATGTTGGCGAGGGCACTGCGGTCGGGAAACAAATTGAACTGCTGGAAAACCATGCCAACGCGCCGGCGAAGCTGGTCAGGCGTCGACTTGTGAATGCTTTCGCCATCGAGCAGAATATCCCCCGCGCGACATTCGACGAGCCGGTTCAGGCATCGCAGCAATGTCGATTTGCCCGACCCGGATGGCCCGATGAGGCACGTGACAGTCCCTGGCTCTACTTTCAGACTGACGTCATGCAGGACCTGAAGGCTGCCATAGGCCATATCTATGTTTTTGACTTCGATGCCGCCGCCCTTGAAACGCGTCGTCGCTGCCGCGGACGACTTCGCAACGTCCGGCGCACCGGCTTCGGCAAGCTCGGCGACTTCCTTGAGCCCGCTCTGCACAGCGACGATGCGCTTGCCAACGCGCATGCGCGCATCGATATAGTTGACAAGGTGGGTCAAAGGCACCGTGATCACCAGGTAGAATACGCCCGCCAGCAAAAGCGGTGAGAGGTTGCCGGTTAGGACGGCCTGATCTTGCCCCACCCGAAACAGTTCGCGTTCCGAAGCCAGGAGGCCGAGGAAGTAGACAAGGCTGGAATCCTTGACGTTGCCAATGAATTGGTTGACCAGCGCCGGCAGCACGCGGCGGATGCCTTGCGGAATAACCACCAGCCTCATGCCTTGGCCATACGTCATGCCGAGAGTCCGCGTGGCGTCGAGTTGCCCGCGCTCGACGCTCTGAATCCCTGAGCGAAAGATTTCTCCGATATAGGCCCCGGCAATCAGGCTAAGCGCCAGAATGCCCAAAGGATAAGGTGACGGACCGAACAAGTCGCGGCCCAGCCGGGCAAACCCTTGGCCAATGATCAGGATCGTGACGATGGCGGGCAGCCCGCGAAAGATGTCGGTATAAATTCGTGCAATGAGCTTCAGCGGCCAGCTTTCGGAGATCCCCATCACGGCGAGCACCATTCCGATGAGCGTGCCGAACAGGGTCGACGCGATCGCCAGGATCAAGGTGTTTTTCAGACCCACCATGATCATGTTGGGCAGGACGTCCACCATCGCCTGGAAGTCCAGGAAGCTGCGCGTGAATGTATCGAGCCAGCTCATATTCAATCCCACCTGAAATGCAACCGGGCACGTCGCTCACGAGCCCGGCCGAAAAGCATTGATGAAAGACGCCCCGCGGACTACTTCTTGGGCAGATACTGGTCCGGCATCGGGGTGCCTGGGAACCACTTTTCGTGCAGCCGTTTCCAAGTGCCGTCGTCCATGGCCGCGCGCAGTGCCTTGTTCAGTGCCTCGCGAAAGGCGTCATTGCCCTTTTTTACGACGAAGCCCGCCGGCGCATCGAAGGATGGCACGTTCATCGTTATCTTGAGGTTTGGATAGCGCTCCACATACTGCTTGGCCGATTCATAGTCGGTAAAGTGGCCGTCGATCGTCCCGTTGTTCAGCGCCGCCACGGCGGAATTGTTATCGGGGAATTTGACGATGTCGCCCTTCAGATTTTTCTCGGCATAGATTTCCTGAAGCGTGCCCTGGATTACTCCAATGCGCTTTCCCGCGGTGCTCTCATTGCTGGTCAGAGCCGGATCGGCAGAGATGATCGACAGATAACCAGCCAAGTATCCGTCGCTGAAATCCACGGTCTTTTTTCGCTCCGCCGTTGTTCCAATGGCCGCGACACCGACATCGAAGCGACCGCTCGCAACGGACGGCAACAGCGCCGCGAAATCTTGACCGGTGAAGATCACCTGGTCCTCTTTGAACCCGAGCCGCCGCGCCACGTCTCGGAAGAGTTCGGCATCGAAGCCGGTGAAATTTCCGTTGGCGTCGGTGAAGACGTAAGGCCTCGCGTCACCCATGGTACCCACACTGATCACCGCAGGATCGATCAGGTTGTAGGGATTGTCCGCTGCCTCTGCTCGCGTCGAGGCACCCAACGCGCCGAGCCCTGTCACCAGGGCGATAGTCAGCGCCAGACCGCATTTCATCAATCGGCGCTTGCTCGAATTCGTTTGCATGTCTTCTCCTCACATCTATGGGGCCGAACCCGGCCCGCGATCCCACTCGACGTCTCATTCATCGACCGACGCTCTCTGGCGGCGTCCGGCTCGAAAAGTGAGAACGTTCTCACTTTCTAGCATTGTCCTTTTCTTGCGTCAATTGTTCCGGAGAGCCCCGCAATTCTTGAGCGCGCTGCGCTCGGAGCAGGATTTCGGACGTGACCTCGCCTATATCGATCGCCGCCGCATGGCCGACCGCCCCGTGGTACTGGCATGTAGCCGCCGCTGCCTCGGCGGCTTGGGCGAGAATGTCCCGAGGCGCCTCTTGCTTAAGCAGGCCGAACAGCGTTCGGGCGATGAAGGTGTCGCCCGCGCCCAGCGTGTCGACCGGTTCGACGAGTCGCGCCGGGACACGGCAGGAGACCGAGTGGCTGCGAAGCAGCGCACCGGCCCGACCACGCGTGACAAGGACCCATTTGGAACCGCATGCAAGCAATTCGGATGCAATTGCGTCCGATTCCTTGTCATCGAGACCGTCACCCGACACAGAGGCCAGGTAGCAGTAGCGTCCGACCGAATAGCGATGCTCCGCTTCCCGCCGTGTCGAAAAATCATAAGAAACCAACGATTTACTGGCAATCTCCGGTATCCATGCATCGAGCCCGCTAGACTGACCGATGTGGGTGGCCTGAAAGCCCGAGAGAAAATCGAGATCTTGTCGGTTCGGCGTGAACATCGATACGCCGAGATCGAAGGTCAGGAAAATCCGATCGGCATTGTGGTGACCTATGAGGCAGTAGGCGGTAGGACCGTCGAGGCGGCGCAGCCGACTGACGTCCACGCGCTCCGATGACAGCGCGGTGTGGATCAGGTCCCCGGCCCGGTCTCTGCCGATCGCCCCGACATATGCCGCCTGCCCGCCGAAGCGGCTGACATTGACCGACACATTGAGGCAGTTGCCGCCAGGATACATCTCGCCCCGGGCAAGATAGCAATCGACAACGTTATCACCCATCGCGGCAATCTTGACCATGGCGGAACTTTCGGTTTATGAATATGAGAACGTTCACACAATGACTGCTGTTTGTCAATTGTGCGCCGGCCTCAAGCTTTCCGAACGAGACGAGGATGCTCATGATTTCCGCACTGCCCGCCGATGTAGAACGCGCCCTGGCCGCCACCGCGGGCAGGCGGTTTTCGCATCTATTTCTCGTGGCGTGCGGCGGCTCGCTCTCCATCATGATGGCAGGAAAATACTTCGTCGACCGTCACAGCGGCACGATGGCCTGCGACATCTACAATGCGGATGAATTCGTCTGCCGTGATCCACGGCGCTTGGGACCCGATACGCTCGTTGTCCTTTGCTCGCAGACCGGAACCACCAAGGAAACGGTGCGCGCTGCCAATCATGCGCGAGATCGAGGCGCCACGACGATTGGCATGACACTCGACCAAACGTCGCCGCTTGCCCGGGCGGTCGACCACTCGGTCACCTACCAGGCTTCCTATACGACCGGCAAAACAATCGATTCAGCCTACAGCAACTACGGAGTGCTCTACATGTTGCTCGCTGGCCTGATCGATGATCGGGAGAATGCCGGACTGACCGCCGACCTGCTGACCAGCCTCGGCCATCTCCAGCCGGCGATCGATCGTGCGCACCGGATCTATGAAGACCGGTTTCAGGCCTTTGCACCCCGCTTCGCGCCGCGCAAGGCAATCTATACCCTCGCCAGCGGTGCCAGCTATGGCGCGGCCTATTCGTACGCCATCTGCGTCTTGATGGAGATGCAGTGGTACGACTCGCAGGCCATACATGCCAACGAGTTCTTCCACGGGCCTTTCGAGCTGGTGGACGAGGATGCAGGTTTCATTGTGATGTTGGGGCTGGACGAGACGCGGCGCCTCACCGAACGCGCGCGCGACTTTCTTTTCAAATATGGCAGCCGTGAGAACATCCTGCTTGTGGACGCAACGGAACTCGATCTCACGGGCATGGCAGATCGGATCAAGCCTTATCTCGTGCCCCTGGTTTTCTTCGACACTCTATGGCGGTTTGCCTACAAGCTGGCCGATCTGCGCGACCGGCCGATGCTTGAGGGCCGGCGCTACATGAAGAAGCTGATGGACTACTAGATCGACCGTTCTTTGCCCCATGTCGGCATTCCCCATTCCTCTTCCGCGTAGAAGGAAATCTCCATGACCGCATCCCCAAAGCCGCGCCAGGTGGTCGTCGTCGGCGCAGGCATCTTTGGTGTCTCCTCCGCTCTGCATCTTGCTCGTCTTGGCCTGGATGTGACGATCGTGAACGATGGTGCGCCGGCCAACGGGGCCTCGGGCCGTTCACTTTCCTGGCTGAACTCGGCGCGGCGCGCCGACACCGCCTATCATCGCTTGAGGCTCGCTGGCATCGACCGCTATCGCACGCTGGCCGCCACAAAGCCGGAAACGGCATCGTGGCTCCGCTTCGACGGCGGCCTGACTTGGGATGCGGACGAGAACACAAACCAGATCGTCTCGATCTGCCAACTGGAGCAGGACATCGGCTATGACGCCCTGTTGCTCAGCCCGGCGGAAGTTGCCGCCGTGACGCCCGGTGTCAATGCCGGTGCGATCAGTCCACAGGGCGCCATCTTCAATCCTGGCGAGGGATGGGTCGACTTGCCCGCTCTGATCGATCGGCTGCTCAACGATTTCCGCGCCAAAGGCGGCAAGCTTGTCGAGGACGCCGGACGCGTGCGGATTGATGTTACGGGGGGCCGCGCTCGCGGCGTCGTTACCGCTGGCGGCGAGCCGCTAAAGGCGGATTCAGTGCTGCTTGCCGTTGGCCCAGCCACTCCCGCAGCGCTCGCCGAGATTGGCGTTCATGTCCCCGACGCCACGCCGATTTCGCTGCTCCTGAAAACCCAACCAATCAAGACCGACCTTCGTGCCGTTCTGAACACGCCGCGGGTGGCGGTGCGGCCAACGCCCGGTGGTGCGCTTGTTTTGGATTCGGCATGGTCGGAGGAAGAGGTCGTCGCCAACTCGGACGGCACCTACACCGTGCACGACAGGACCGTCCAGGGACTGCTCGACGAAGCCAGTGCAGTGCTCGACGGCAATCCGCGGCTCCAGCTCGCCGCCTACGCCGTTGGCCCGAAGCCTATCCCCGGCGACGGCGAGCCGGTGCTTGGAGAACTCGAGACCGTCCCTGGTCTCCACATTGCCTTCAGCCACAGCGGCGCCACGCTTGGACTGATTGTCGGCGAGTTGCTTGCCCGCGAGATCGTCTCGGGCAATCCACACCCAATGCTCGCAACCTTCCGCGCCAGCCGTTTCAGCTAAGCCGGTGACAAGACAGCCGCAGTTCCGGCGTGGCCGATAGCAGCGACCGATAAAGGAAATGATATGAGTGACGTAAACCTTTTTGTCTGACGGGAGTTGTTCGTTCTCCAAATCAGGAGACAGCCATGCGGATGAAATCGGAAATCGCCGGCGAGGCGGCCAAGCAGCGTCACATCCAGCGCAGCATCGATGCAAAGGACAAATCGAGACCCAAAGCCAAACAGCAAGGCGCCATGCAGGCAGGCGCGCGAAATTACCCCGAACCGCCCTTCCCCGAGCAGCACCAGCCAAAGCCTGGGCATGAGTGGGCGATCGAGCCCGCTCCGCTTTACGACGCGCCCTACTACCTCGGATCGAAAAAACTCGACGGCAAGGTCGCCTTGATCACAGGTGGCGATTCCGGCATCGGCCGTTCCGTCGCGGTTTTGTTTGCCCGAGAAGGCGCCGACATTGCAATCGTCTACCTGGCGGAGGACAAGGACGCCCAAGAGACAAAGGAGGCTGTCGAGAAGGAGGGCGCAAGCTGCATCCTGGTGAAGGCCGATGTCAGCAAGCGTGAACATTGCCACAGGGCGGTGGCGGAGACGGTTGGAAAATTCGGGCGGATCGATGTGCTGGTCAATAATGCGGCTTTCCAGATTCACTCCCAGGATTTCAGCGAACTGACTGAAGAGCATTTCGACACCACGCTGAAGACCAATCTCTACGGCTATTTTCATATGGCTCAGGAGGCCGTGCCGCACATGAAACCCGGCTCGGCCATCATTAACACCGGCTCGGTCACGGGTATCGAGGGCTCGAAGGCGCTGGTCGACTATTCCATGACCAAGGGCGGCATCCATGCCTTCACGCGAGCGCTCTCTGGCAGCCTGATCGGCAAGGGCATACGGGTGAACGCCGTGGCGCCGGGTCCGGTATGGACGCCGCTCAATCCAGCGGACAAGCAAGCAGATGATGTTGCGAAGTTTGGCGCCGACACGCCGATGAAACGACCGGCGCAACCGGAAGAACTCGCGCCCGCCTATGTGTTCCTCGCCTCGCCGCACTGTTCGAGCTACATCACCGGCGAGATATTGCCGGTCGTCGGTGGATATTGACAGAGCGGCTGGTGTGGCGAAGACCAGATGATCCTCACCCCAGCGGCGAGGAAATGCGCGAGCGGACATGCACTGGCGCATCGATCTCAGCTCTACGCCGTCGGACATGAGCGCTTGCCATTCAAGCCTGTCTTCAAGTCTTTTTGCCTGCCTCTAACTCGCCCCGATCTTGACAGGGCGGTGCTGCCGTCCGATGCCGTCATCCGTTTTTAACATTCGCCGACTCTTGCCTAAAAAACGAAAGCTCGATGATCCAGGGCAATGCTACCGTGGGCGGTGTGGTCCCGATGATGTTCCTGGCGGACGATGGGCCGACGAAGGAAATCGCCGGCTATGTATCTGGGCTCCTGTTCTACCTCCGAACCAGGCGCGGATAAGACGGCGTGGCGCATCATCCCCTGGTTTCGATCGTGATGCCTGCGCACAACGCGGAGGTGACGCTGGCGCAGGCGCTCGATTGCCTCCTCGGCCAGGACGTTGCTGATTGGGAGGCGATCGTCGTCGACGACGCCTCCTCCGACCGCACCCCGGCGATCATCGCTGGCTATGTGGAACGCGA
>NZ_VFVX01000061.1:0-19160 GCF_006442395.1 Mesorhizobium sp. B2-3-5
GTGGTCTCCGTGTCGGTAAGGACGAATCGGCCTTCGATACGTTCATCGGCTACGCCGGCAATGTCATCAACGACACGATCGTTCCCTATGGCGACTTCGACACCAACGTCGTCCAGTACTACTTCGACGCCGGCAACGGCTTTTCGGCCGTGGTCTCGCTCGAAGAAGGCTCCGGCACTGTCGGCACCATCGACAGCTATGTTCCGCACGTCGTCGGCGGTGTGAAGTGGACCCAGGGCTGGGGTGCGATCAGCGGCGTCGTGGCTTATGACAGCAACTACGAAGAAGTCGCCGGCAAGGTCCGTCTGGACGTGAACGTCAATGACGCGATCTCGCTGTTCGCCATGTTCGGCTACGGCTCGGACAACAACCTCAACGACCCGGCCAACGTGATTTCGGCGCATGGCCGCGGCTTCTACAAGCAGTGGGGCGGCAACTGGGCCTGGTGGGCCGGCGGCACGTACAAGTTCAACGAGAAGACCTCGTTCAACCTCCAGGTGTCGGGTGACGACGACAAGAACTACGGCGTTGCGGCGAACGTTGCCTACGACATCGTTAAAGGCTTCACGGTCACGGCCGAAGTTGACTACGACCACTATGGTCGCTTCGACGATCCGGCCAGCTTCACCAACGTCAACTGGACCGGCGCCGACAAGAAGAACAGCGTCGGCGGCATGCTCCGCTTCCAGCGCTCGTTCTAATCAGCAGCGTCTGACTGAAATCGAACCCGGCGGGCAACCGCCGGGTTTTTCATATTAGGTGACGCGATTATCTGATCGAGTCGTGCGAGCAGCAGTCCAGGGCTTCGTCACCCTAGCGCGGAGCGGTAGCGACGCGACTGCGCAGACCCGAGAGTTCATGCCGTGACCCGCGAGTGCAGCCGCGGCACGGGATATTGCGCGGCGCCCGAGGGACAGCCCCTCTGGCCTGCCCGCCCTCCGCAGCGGCGGCGCAGCTGCTGCGAGGGGTGTGAAGGAACTCGACGCAGGGTACCCGATTCTGGACCGCTCGACCCTTCGGCAAAGTCACAGGATCCAGGGTCTGCGCTCCGCTTGGGGTCCGGACTCGGCAGGGTAGCGACGGAGCAAAGGCCCGAAAAGAAGTTTCGCGCGAGCGCGGTTCTTGTAAGCCATCACGCAATCAGCAGCGTTGCCGGGCGTGAGGATGAACGCCCAAGGGCGGCAGGATTCGTCGACTATCGCGTGAATCTTGCTGTTTGGCCGCCTTTCGTGAGGTTGATCGCCTGAAAATCGGCCCTTTTTCCGCCGTGAACGCAACGGTGAACCTTTACACTGCTGGAATCCAAGGCCGCCTATTCAGGCGGATCGTCAGGCGAGGCAACGCTTTTGAATATATTTTGCCAAACGCCCCTCTCTCCACCGCGCAAAGCGGTTGTAGACCGTCTTGTGCGGACCATAGTCCTTCGGCAATCCTGCCAGCGGCAGCCCACTGCTCATCGTTGAACCAAAACAAGCTCGCATCCATCGCCTTGATCCCCCAACTTTCGATTAAGCCGTTGAATCAGATCAACCTTGTTTGGGTCTGGACCCTAGTCTAGGATGATAAAGCCATGGCGGTTGCGCCCCAACCGCAAATGTTTGTTAAACCTCAGCCAAATCTCCCAAAGCGTCGATCAACGGCTGAATCTCGCTTTCGTAATTCTTCCATCGCTTGACGGAGGACTTGTATATCGGCTGGCGAACCTGCCAGAGGCTGTAGGTATTTACCGAGCTATCCCTGTCAAAGAAGCGCAGGCAGGCGTTGTCCCATGGCAAGCCAAGATAATCTATGAGACGACGCGACTGCTCCTCTTGATTTTCAATCAACGTCTCATAGCGATTTTCAAAGATGCGACCCGGAAGAACCTTTGTCCAATGCCGCATCAGACGATCATACTCGCGGTAGTAAAGACCTAGTGTCTGAAGGTCGGCGCTGTAGCTGTGCGTTGTGCTGAATTGCAGAACAAAGCAGGAGACACAATTGTCGATGGCATCGCGACGACAATGAATGATGCGTGCATTGCTAAAAAGAATGCCGATCAGGCCGATCAGCTCGAAATTGTGGGGCATCTTGTCGACGATTCGAAGCGCGTCAGGCGCTCGCTGACGTAGATAGGCAAGATGTTCTGCTGCCAGCATCTTGGTCAGTTCGGGAGTAATCGTCGCGACCGATTTGCCGGGGTCTGTCTCGGAGCTGCCCTTGAGGCCGATCCCATTGGCCATTCGTCTGAGCTTGCTGAGCTCGCCGGCGCCATGAACATTGGGATGGCTGGCACAGATCTGTTCGGTCAGTGTCGTTCCCGAGCGAGGCATGCCGACAATGAATACAGGCACCTCCGACGGGCTGCCATGAGCCGCCATCGAGGCCACCATTTCCGGAGTGAAAGTTTCGATCACGGCATCCACCCACCGGCGGTAGTTTTCCAGATCGAATTTTTGGCCTCCGGCTTGATTTCCTTTCTTGAAGTGGTCCATCGCCTCCTTGTAATGACCGAGGTCGTTGAGCAGCTTTCCAGCCGCGTGATGGAGCATTGCCGCTCCTTCCGCTCCATGGGCCTGGTCTCGAAGTTCCGTCAGGATCGCCGTGAGTTCCGGCGGCTCTTCGGTGAATTTGCGCGTGTGTACAAGTGCGTTGTACGCGTTTGGCACGGCAATGCGCCTTTCTACTGCCTCTTTCAGATGAACCGCGGCTTCGTCCATACGACCGAGACTTGCGAGCGCGTGGGGCAGCCCCATCCGGGCGAGAGGATGATCTCGATTGATCTTGAGCGCCTTCTCGAAGAGCGGCAGCGCCATTTCTCCTTTGTCAAACGCATTGTAAGCATTACCCAAGGCACAAAGCGCTTCCACCAGATCCGGCTTCAATGCCAAGGCCTGCTGAATGTGCTTGATCGCCGGCGTAAATTCGCTGAGCTTCAAATAAATTTCGCCGAGGCTAAGGTGGTAGTAAGGGTTTCCAGGCTCTTCGCCGACCGCCCTGGCGAAATATCGCAAAGCTTTCTCGTCGTCGTGGCCGAGGCCGAGCGTTCCCAGGATATACAGAGCCAGCGGATGGTTCGGCGTGCGCGCCAACACGTGCTGGCAGAGTTCCTCTGCCTCAGCCAATCGTTCAGCTTTCTGTAGTTCTAGCGCCTGCCTCAGTGCCATATCGTCGGAATGGCCGCGAGCCGAACCGGCTATTGGCTGCCTTTGCGGTGGTGCAGTTTTCGGCGATACGACCTTGCGCGATGTAGACTGGGTTTTGAGGTGCTTTGCCCAAGCGGGCGGCAATCGATTGCTCATTGTATTTCGCTAGCAAAAGCGGCCGGAGGAATCCAGTCGGAGCATGCAGTTTGTGTCGCGGACGAGGCATCGCCCATGGCGAAAACGTATCGTCAGGTAGGCGCGGCAGCCACGTCTTGGGTTCCGTTCATCGAGACACGCCCAGGCGGCCTTCGCCGAGCGCATCGACAGGCGGCGTAGCCCCGTCACAATGTCCATTTCCGCTTCTTAATGCAACTTGCACCCACCTTTCACTCACGCTAGCAAGAGGGCCCCTTTCCACGCGAGCTTTCCGTCCCATGCGTCAGCGCCCTACCCTCTCGCCGGTCATCGCCGCACTTCCGTCGACCGTGCCCTTTGTCGGCCCCGAAGCACAGGAGCGTGAGCGCGGGCGGGCTTTCCGCGCCCGTATCGGCGCCAATGAGAGCAGTTTTGGCCCTTCGCCGCGCGTCATCGCTCGCATGGAGAGGGTCGCGCGCGACCAGTGGATGTATTGTGACCCCGACAATTACGATCTCAAGGTGGCGGCTGCGGCGCATCACGATGTGGCGGTCGAGAACATCGTTGTCGGTGAAGGCATTGACGGATTGCTCAGCCTGGTGGCGCGCATGTATGTGGCGCCCGGCGACGCCGTGGTGACCTCGCTTGGCGCCTATCCGACCTTCAACTTCCATGTTGCCGGCGTCGGCGGACGGCTTGTCACCGTTCCCTACGAGAACGACCGCGAGAGCCTGGATGGCCTGCTCGCGGCGGTCGTCCGGGAAAAGGCGCCGCTGGTCTATCTGTCCAATCCCGACAATCCGATGGGCAGTTGGTGGGAAGCCGACGAGATCATCCGCTTCATCGAGGCGCTGCCGGAAACCACTATGCTGGTGCTCGACGAGGCCTATGGGGAACTGGGGCCTGCCTCGGCCTTGCCGCCGATCGATGTCTCGCGCCCGAACGTCATCCGCATGCGGACGTTTTCAAAGGCCTATGGGCTTGCCGGCATACGCTGCGGCTACGCCGTGGCCGAAGCCGAGGTCATCCGCGACTTCGAGAAGATCCGCAACCACTACGGTGTCAGCCGCATGGCGCAGATCGCCGGCGTCGAAGCGCTTGCCGACCAGGCCTATCTCGAGACGGTGGTGGCGCGGGTGGCTGCCGGGCGCCAACGCATCGCGGCGATCGCCGAGCAGAACGGCTTGAAGCCGCTTGCCTCGGCAACCAATTTCGTCACCATCGACTGCGGCCATGACGGCGCCTTCGCGCTGAAAGTGCTGCAGGGGCTGCTGTCGCGCGACGTCTTCATCCGCAAGCCGATGGCGCCAAGGCTCGACCGCTGCATCCGTGTCAGTGTCGGTCTCGACCACGAACTGGACATTTTCGCCGAGGAACTTCCCGGCGCGCTGGCGGCTGCGCGCGGAAACTAGCGCATCTCCAAGCTCTCGGAAGCGATCGCTGCGCCGAGCAGATGCCTGGCGCGTGCCGACACATACGATAGCTCAGCGGCTTCCCTGATGGCCGACCGGGCGGCCCGCCCGCGCTCCATGGCTCATTAATTTGATGGCCATGATCTCTTCAGCAGTTGCCTTCGTTCGATCCTGCGCCAGACTCTAGGCAAGGGAGCGAGCCATGGATGACCGGACAAGAGCAGTGCAGGCGCGCGTCCACGGCAAGGTGCAAGGTGTCGGCTACAGGATCTGGGCGCGAGGCGAAGCGAGTGGACTTGGGTTGATGGGCTGGGTACGCAACGAAAGAGACGGCTCGGTGACGGCGCGACTTTCCGGGGCTGACGCGGCGATCTCAGCCATGATCGAACGGCTTGGGCAAGGCCCGGCAGGCTCATCGGTCTCAAGGGTGGATGTGGAGGAACTCGAGAGTTGGACCGCGCCTGGAGATTTCAGGATCGTCGCATAGGCAGGGCCTAGGTTACAGGGCCTTGAATTAATTGAACGTTCGTTTTATTATTACCCCCTTGGCGAGGCAACTATGGCGCGCACCACAGGATCGGACGGCGAACGAACCGAGGCGGCAGTCCGCGAGGCGGCGGTCAATCTGATCGCGCGCTACGGCTATGAGGCGATGTCGATGCGCCAGCTGGCCGCCGAGGTCGGCGTGCAGGCCGCCGCGCTCTACCGCTATTTCCCGACCAAGGAAGACCTGCTGTTCACGCTGATGCGCGAGCATATGGAAGGGCTTCGCGAGGCTTGGGAAAACGCCAGGCCAGACCATGCCGATCCGACCGGGCAGCTTGCTGCCTATGTGCGCAATCACATCGCTTTCCACATCGAGCGCCGGCACGCCACGCATGTGTCGAACATGGAGTTGCGCAGCTTGTCGCCCGACAGGCTGACGCAGATCCTGCGCCTGCGCACAGCCTACGAAAAGGAGCTGCGCGCCATCCTGCGCGACGGCGCCGAGGCGGGCACCTTCAATGTCGAGGACACCGGCCTGACGGCCATGGCGCTGATCCAGATGATGACGGGCGTCATCGTCTGGTTTCGCCCGGGCGAGCGGCTATCGATCACTGAAGTGACGGCGACATATCTTTCAATGACAATGCGCCTGGTCGGCGCCAGGATCGGCGGTGCGGAGGAACGGCATGTATACGAACACGCTCGGCTTCGGGCATGACGAGGACATCGAAGCGCTGCGCGACATGGTGCGGCGCTTTGCCCAGGACAGGATCGCGCCTGTTGCCGCCGACATCGACCGGTCGAATGAATTCCCGGCGCATCTATGGCGCGAACTCGGCTCACTCGGCCTGCTTGGCATCACCGCCGACCCCGACTTCGGCGGCAGCGGCATGGGCTATCTCGCGCATGTGATCGCGGTCGAGGAGATTTCGCGGGCCTCGGCATCGGTCGGCCTGTCCTACGGCGCTCACTCCAATCTCTGCGTCAACCAGATCAACCGTTGGGCGACGTCGGCGCAGAAGGAAAAATTCCTGCCGGCGCTGTGCTCGGGCGAACGTGTCGGTGCGCTGGCGATGTCGGAATCCGGCGCCGGCTCCGACGTCGTCTCGCTCAAGCTGCGCGCCGAGAAGCGCAACGACCGCTACGTGCTCAACGGCACCAAGATGTGGATCACCAACGGTCCGGACGCTGAAACGCTGGTCGTCTACGCCAAGACCGATCCGGAACGGCAATCGCGCGGCATCACCGCCTTTATCGTCGAAAAGGCGATGGCCGGATTCTCCGTGGCGCAAAAACTCGACAAGCTCGGCATGCGCGGCTCCAACACCGGAGAGCTCGTGTTCGAGAATGTCGAGGTTCCCTTCGACAATGTGCTGCACGAGGAAGGGCGCGGCGTCGAAGTGCTGATGTCGGGGCTCGACTATGAGCGCACCGTGCTCGCCGGCGGCCCGATCGGCCTGATGGCCGCGTGCCTGGACGTGGCTATCCCCTATGTGCAGGACCGCAAGCAGTTCGGCCAGCCGATCGGCGAGTTCCAGCTGGTGCAAGGCAAGCTTGCCGACATGTACACGGTGATGAACGCCGCGCGCGCCTATGTCTATGCCGTGGCCGCGGCCTGCGACCGCGGCCATACAACCCGCAAGGACGCCGCTGGCTGCGTTTTGTTCGCAGCCGAGAGGGCAACGCAGATGGCGCTCGACGCCATCCAGCTGCTGGGCGGCAATGGCTATATCAACGACTATCCGACCGGCCGCCTGCTGCGGGACGCCAAGCTCTACGAGATCGGCGCCGGCACCAGCGAAATCCGCCGCTGGCTGATCGGCCGCGAAATCATGGCGGAGGGGGTGTGATGTCCCCCTCCGCCGCTTCAGCCGAATGCCTTGGGCAGCTCATCGGTTGGCTTGGCAACGATCTGGTGCGGGTCGCGCCACAGAACCTCGCGCTGGCGCGCCGACGTGATCGAGCGCACCGGCAAGCCGCCCTCCTCGATCAACCAGGCGCAATAGCGTGCCCGGCTGATCGCTTCCCGGGCGTCCGGATGGAACCAGCAGATGCCCCAGATCGAGTTACGGCGCTTGAAGTGCCGGCCAACCCGGCCTGGAATAGGCAAATGCCGATTGAACCAGTCGAACTGATCCTCCAGTTCGCCGTGAATCCAATCCGGGCAGCCGTTCAGGCGCAGGTACCAGGACGCGTGGAAGAAGCCGGTCTCCACCCGGCTCTTCGGGTGGATCAGCGGCGTTACGAACCGCAAATACATTTTGACACCCACCGCGCCTCAAAGCGCGGTGTTCCTTTTGCTCAAACTCGGGACGTGGAAAGCCGCCCTTCGGCGGCGTCAGGCCATGGCCGAAGGGAGACATCTGGTGAAATGCAAAAGCATGCCTTTCATCGTCGCCTCCTGAGGGTGTCATTCATACAAAGGCTGCCACGCTTGGCACGCAGCATCCGGGCGCGGGCTGTTACACTGGTTCCGCAACGGCATCAAGGGGTGTGAGGACAACGTGGCTACATTGCAAACCCAGATTTCACCCTCTTCCGAAACCTTTCGCGCCAACGCCGAACGCATGCGCGAACTGGTCGCCGACATCGCCGAAAAAGCCACCGCCGTCGAACGCGGTGGCTCGGACGAGGCGCGCGAACGGCACATTTCCCGCGGCAAGCTGTTGCCTCGGGAACGTCTTGCTCAACTGCTCGATACCGGATCGCCCTTCCTCGAGATCGGGCAGTTCGCCGCGTGGTCGATGTATGGCGAGGACATTTCCTCGGCCGGCATGATCGCCGGCATCGGCCGCGTCGAAGGCACGGAGGTAATGGTCGTCGTCAACGATGCCACGGTGAAGGGCGGCACCTATTATCCGCTGACGGTGAAAAAGCATCTGCGCGCGCAGGAGATCGCGCTGCAGAACAATTTGCCCTGCATCTATCTGGTCGACAGCGGCGGCGCCAACCTGCCCAACCAGGACGAGGTGTTCCCCGACCGCGAGCATTTCGGCCGTATCTTCTACAACCAGGCCAATATGTCGGCGGCCGGCATCCCGCAGATCGCTTGCGTCATGGGTTCCTGCACGGCTGGCGGCGCCTATGTTCCGGCGATGTCGGACGAGACGATCATGGTGCGCAACCAGGCAACCATCTTCCTCGGCGGCCCGCCGCTGGTGAAGGCGGCGACCGGCGAGGACGTCAGCGCCGAGGATCTGGGCGGCGCCGACGTGCACACACGGCTTTCCGGCGTCGCCGACCATTACGCGATGGACGACGAACATGCCCTCGCCATCTGCCGTCGCATCATCAAGAACCTGAATCGGAACAAGGCCGTGAGCCTGAACTTACACAAACCAATTCCGCCACTTCATCCGACGGACGAGCTCTATGGCGTGGTGCCGACCGATCTGCGCCAGCCCTATGATGTGCGCGAGGTCATTGCCCGTCTTGTCGACGGCTCCGAATTCGACGAGTTCAAGCAGAATTACGGCACGACACTGATCACCGGCTTCGCCCATCTCCATGGCATGCCGGTCGGGATCCTCGCCAACAACGGCGTGCTGTTTTCCGAAAGCGCGCTGAAGGGCGCGCATTTCATCGAGCTGTGCTGCCAGCGCAGGATTCCGCTGGTCTTCCTGCAAAACATCACCGGCTTCATGGTCGGCAGGAAATACGAGGCTGGCGGAATCGCCAAGGACGGCGCCAAGCTGGTGATGGCGGTTGCCACCGCCAGCGTGCCAAAGGTGACCGTCATCATCGGCGGTTCGTTCGGCGCCGGCAATTACGGCATGTGCGGCCGCGCCTACTCGCCGCGTTTCCTGTGGATGTGGCCGAACGCCCGCATCTCGGTGATGGGGGGCGAACAGGCGGCAACCGTGCTCGCCATGGTCAGGCGCGAAGGCATCGAGCGCAAGGGGGGTGCATGGAGCGCGGAGGAAGAGACGAAGTTCAAGAAGCCGATCCTGATGAAATACGAGCATGAGGGCCATCCGCTCTACTCGTCCGCCCGCCTCTGGGACGACGGCATCATCGACCCGGCGAAGACGCGCGAAGTGCTGGCACTGAGCCTTTCCGCGGCACTCAACGCCGAAATCGAGGACACGCGCTTCGGCGTGTTCAGGATGTGAGATGAGGAAGGCGCTGGACAGGATCCGCATCCGCACCGGCGACATCACGAAGCTGGATGTCGACGCCATCGTCAATGCCGCCAATACCTCGCTTCTCGGTGGCGGTGGGGTCGATGGCGCCATTCACCGCGCGGCGGGCCGCGAGCTTGAATTCGAGTGCCGGATGCTGAACGGCTGCGACGTTGGCGACGCCAAGATCACCAAGGGTTATAAACTGCCGGCTCGGCATGTCATCCACACGGTCGGGCCAGTCTGGCAAGGCGGCGGCAAGGGTGAAGCCGAACTGCTGGCCTCCTGCTACCGGCGTTCGCTCGAAGTAGCCGTCGCCAATGACTGCCGCTCAGTGGCATTTCCAGCAATCTCGACTGGTGTCTACCGCTATCCGAAAGAGGCTGCGGCCGGAATCGCCGTCGATGTGGCCAGTGATTTCATCGAACGGAGCGCGGTTCCCGAAATCATTATTTTCTGCTGCTTCGACGAACCAATGGTAGAAATATACCGGCGGGCCCTTGCTGCATTTGGTGACAATTGAACTTTACAAGCCAGACTTTTCGTCCACTCACGACATTGCGATCCACCCCTGCGGAGCTGGTGGCATCGGAAAAAGTTCGCTATTGCTCATCCTGCACCTTGCAACTGGGATGGGGTAAAAATGAAACTGAAGTATTTTTGGAGGGTGTCCACCTCAATACTTTCAGCATTGCTTCTATTCGCGGCATCTGGCGTGAGCACGGCCGGATCGCTAGCGGGAAGCGAGGGAGACAAGCACTTCCCACCGACCTTGTCTGGAGATCCGAAGTCGCCATGCACAAAGGCCTACAAAGCCTATGTGGCGGCCAGTGGCCATTCCGCCTATGCCACCACACCATATTCAAGGGTGGTTTCACTGTACATCCTGTGCGGCGCGCGCCTGAATGCGCCATCGCAAAAGGTGGCGGAAGAGCTTGCCATGAAATCCTGCGTGGCCACGCGCGCGCACTACAAAGTAACGAATGGCGGCGCCTGCGAGATCGCCGCCTCGAAATAGGCGCGCGCCCACCAGCATGGCGCCGCCCGACGCAGATCCGGGAGGCTCCATGTTCAGCAAAATCCTGATCGCCAATCGGGGCGAGATCGCTTGCCGTGTCATCCGCACGGCCCGGAAGCTGGGCGTGCACACCGTCGCTGTCTATTCGGATGCCGACGCCAAGGCCCTGCATGTCGAGATGGCCGATGAGGCGGTTCATATCGGCCCCTCGCCCGTCGGCGACAGCTACCTGCGCGGCGACAGGATTGTCGCGGCGGCCCTGG
Organism: Mesorhizobium sp. B2-3-5; assembly: GCF_006442395.1. NCBI lineage: Bacteria > Pseudomonadati > Pseudomonadota > Alphaproteobacteria > Hyphomicrobiales > Phyllobacteriaceae > Mesorhizobium > Mesorhizobium sp. B2-3-5. Next base: position 10,561 of record NZ_VFVX01000061.1, read on the forward strand.
CGATGGGCGCGCAGGCCATCCATCCCGGCTACGGCTTCCTGTCGGAAAACCCTGATTTCGTCGACCAGGTGGTTGCGGCGGGCCTCGCCTTCATCGGCCCGTCGGCGGCCTCGATACGCGCCATGGGGCTGAAGGACGCCGCCAAGCGGCTGATGGAGAAGGCCGGCGTTCCGGTCGTGCCGGGCTATCATGGCGAGGCGCAGGAAATCGTGCTGCTCGCCTCCAAGGCACGCGAGATCGGCTACCCCGTGCTGATCAAGGCGCGCGCGGGCGGCGGCGGCAAGGGCATGCGGCGCGTCGAGCATCCCGATGATTTCTCCGAGGCGCTGTCCAGCGCCCGGCGCGAGGCAAAGGCCGCTTTCGGCGACGACCGCGTTCTGGTCGAGAAGTATGTCGACAAGCCGCGGCACATCGAAGTGCAGGTTTTCGGCGATAACTTCGGCAATGCCGTGCATCTCTACGAACGCGACTGCTCGGCGCAGCGCCGCCACCAGAAGGTGATCGAGGAAGCGCCTGCCCCCGGCATGACGCCGGCATTGCGCAAGGCAATGACGGAAGCGGCGGTAAAAGCCGCCAAGGCGATCAACTATTCCGGTGCTGGCACCATCGAGTTCATCGTCGATGCCTCGCAAGGCCTGAAAGCCGATCGCTTCTGGTTCATGGAAATGAACACGCGCCTGCAGGTCGAGCACCCGGTCACCGAGATGGTGACGGGCACCGATCTGGTCGAGTGGCAGTTGCGGATCGCCAGCGGCGAAAGGCTGCCGAAGACACAGAGCGAGATTGCGCTTGCCGGCCATGCCTTCGAAGCGCGCATCTATGCGGAGGATGCGGCACGAGGGTTCCTGCCCGCGACGGGCACGCTGCATCATCTGAAGTTTCCCGAGGCGGCACCCGACGCGGCCACGATGCGCATCGAGACCGGCGTGCGGGCCGGCGATACGATCTCACCCTATTACGATCCGATGATCGCGAAGCTGATCGTCCATGCAAAGGACAGGCAAGCGGCGCTGGAAGCCCTCGGTGTGGCGCTGTCGCAAACCGAAATTGCCGGTTCCACCGTCAACACCGCCTTTCTTGCCGCCCTTGCCGCCGATCCGGATTTTTGTGCGGGCGATGTCGATACCGGCCTGATCGGCAGGCATCAGGATGCACTGACCGAGATCGCGTCGCCAACCAGCGCAATCATCTCGGCAGCCGCCCTCGCCGCCTCCGGTGCTGGGGCATTGCCGCCATCGAACGACCCTTGGTCGTCACTTTCCGGCTATGCACATTTCCATGTCGGGGCGCGGCGCATGCGGCTGAAATTCGGCGAGGACGATATTCTGGCCAAGGTTTCGGTGCGGGCGGACGGGCGCTTCCAGGTGGCGCTCGATGTACCCTATGACAGCGCCAATTCGCACGACCTGCGCGCCCTTCCTCGCCTCGCCCGCTGGCCTGGCCACGTCACCGTATTCGAAGGCGCTGTCGGCTATACCTTCGCGGTGCCGGACCCCTTGGCCAAAAGCGATGACGCGGCAACCGCCTCCGGCAGCCTGCGCGCGCCGATGCCGGGTCTGGTCAAGCTGGTGCGCGCGGCAAAGGGCGATACCGTGATCAAGGGGCAACCGCTGCTGATCCTCGAGGCCATGAAGATGGAGCACACCATCGCCGCGCCGCATGACGGGGTGATCGCCGAGATCGCCACGGAAGGCGCACAGGTCACCGACGGGACGGTGCTTGCCCGCTTTGTCGAGGGCCAGAACGCGTAGGGCGCATTGCCGGCGCAAAAGAAAATGGCCGGGACGAACCCGGCCATTCCCTGCATCTCACTATCCGAGATTACTGCGCGATCGGCGCGTACTTGCCGTTATGCCACTGATTGATGTCGTAGCTGGCATTCTTGAGGTCGCCCTTCTCGTCGAAGGTGACTTCACCGACAACGGTGCTGATCGGCTGACCATTCTTCAACGCTTCGGCAACCTTGCCCGGATCGTCGCTGCCAGCGCGCTTGATGCCTTCGGCGAAAGCCTGGACCACGGCGTAGGAGAACAGCGTGAAGCCTTCCGGCACAAAGCCGCCGGCCTTGATCTTCTCGACGGCAGCCTTGGCTTCCGGCTTTGCCTGCGGATCCGATGGGAACACGAACATGGTGCCTTCGCCGGCCGGGCCGGCAACTTGCCAGAACTCCGGTGAAGCGATGGAGTCGGGCATGATCAGCTGGAACTTCAGGTTCTGCTCAGCCGACTGACGCAGGATCAGGCCGGCTTCGGGGTGATAGCCGCCGAAATAGACGACATCGGCCTTGAGGTCCTTCAGCTTGGTGACGAGGGCCGAATAGTCCTTCTCGCCGGGATTGATGGCGTCGTAGTACACTTCCTTGAGGCCGCCGGCATTCATGGTTGACTTGACGGCATCCGCCACGCCTTGGCCGTAAGCGCTCTTGTCGTGCAGGATGACGACGTTCTTGCCGGCATATTTCTTGGCGATCCACGGGCCGATGAAGGCGCCCTGCGCGTCGTCACGTGTGTACAGGCGCATGATTGTCGACCAACCCTTTTTGGCGGCGTCGTCCGTGAGCACCGGGTTCGAGGACGCCGGGCTCATCATCAGCGAGCCCGCTTCGGCATAGACAGCGGACGCCGGAATGCTCGAACCCGAGCAGGCGTGGCCGTCGATGAATTTGACGCCGTTGGCGACAATGCGGTTGGCGACCGACACAGCCTGTTTCGGGTCACACTGGTCGTCCTCGATGTCGAGCTTGATCATCGAGCCATTGACACCGCCCGCGGCGTTGATGGCGTCGGCGGCGGCCTGCGCGCCCTGCTTGAACTGATCGCCGATGGTGGCGAGCTGTCCGGTCATCGGACCGACCACGGCGAAAGTGATGTCGTCGGCGAGCGCAACCGGCGCACTCATCATCAGCCCGAAAATGGCCGCGCCCAAAATACTCATTCTTTTCATGACAATAGAACTCCTCCACTCGCGCGCGGCCGCCCCGGCCACGCTTCTTCCAGAGAGGCCGGACAATTTCATCCTTCATCGAACCTGTCTAGGCGCATTGACGTCACTCGATTGGGCCTGCATGGCCTCATCCACGCAAAAAGCCACGCCAGCCTTGTTCCGGCTGGTCGTGGCTTTTTTGCCTGTCGGCTGCTTCCCCAACGCCCCCGCGCCGCGAACCCCAACTTGGCCGTCCCTGTCTTCCTATCGGCCGTGATCTTGCCCGAAAGCCGGAGTCCGCTTTTGGTGATCATGGTCCGTCGCGCGGCTGGGCCTGTCGCGCCTGCCGCATTCTTGTTCTTGCCGTTCGACTGTCTGCGCAGCCTTTCCCTGTTCCGGCCCGGCCATCTTGCGCGGCCTTGGCCAATATCTCCCCGTCTGGCGGAAACTCAGTGCATGGTCATCCATTCGCGGGCTTCGCGTAGCGCCCTGGCGATCTCGACCTTCGACATGGCCGCAGACAGTTCCGAGCGCAGTTCCGCGGCGCGGGCCGAACCCTTGATGGCGGCGATGTTGAACCATTTGTGGGCGGCAACGACATCGGTCTCGCAATCGCGGCCGGTCGCGTACATCATGCCCAGTTCGAAAAGGATGTCGGCCTGGGCAGTTGCCCCCATGGCGCCGAAGCCTGCTTCAAGCATTTCAAAACGTGCCATTTTAGTCCCCTGTCTGGCTCCCGAGAGCTGCCTCCGTTCGTTGTCCGGGCCGCTCTTTCGATGCTTTCGAGAATGCCGCTCAGGCTTGAATCCGTCGTTAAATGGCGTGCTTAATTTGAGGAAAACAAAGCTAAAACAATAGGTAAACACGGAAATTCGTTAAGGATACGAAGCCAGCAATTCGGCTGGTTTTCGCCAAATTTGACGAAAATTCGCGGAGGCGGAATCAACACTCCGCTAACCACGGGAAGCAAACACGAAGCGCCGACCGTTTCATTTCCTCTCCGACGATCCGAATTCAGGCGTTTTCAGAATCCCAAAGTCTTCCGTTGCGGCACCGCTTTTGTTTTGGCGGGAGCTGGATTAGCTTACGTTTGCGTAAGCGGCAGACCGGCGAGGCGGAGCATCCGGCCGGCTATCCATAGGGAGGAAGAACATGTTTCGAAAAGTGAGCCTGGCCCTTGCAGCCACATTGATCATGGCGGGGACGGCATGGGCCGATCCGATCGAGGGCAACTGGAAGACGCAAGCCGGCGACACCGCGGCCATTTCAGGCGGCGATTCATTCTCCATCACGCTCAAGTCCGGCAAATATGCCGGCAAGACCATCGGGTCGCTCAAGGCGGCCGGCGACAGCAAATATGCCGGCAGCATCACCGATCCGGCAAACGACAGGACCTATTCGGGCAAGGCGACGTTATCGGGCACCTCGCTCAAGATGAGCGGTTGCGTGCTGGGCGGACTGATCTGCAAGAGCCAGACCTGGCACAAGCTCTGATCGACCATTTCCTTGTGATCTCAAGCGGGGCCTGGCAGGCCCCGTTTTCGTTTGATCGATACGCTGGCACTGGCGCTCGGATGCGCTGCCTGCTGCCGTCCGGATCGGCGGCGGCCAGACAAGATCCCGTCAATCAATTTGAACCGCAGATGAACGCCGGCATCAGAGCCGGTTCAGGGGCATCAGGGCATTCTCCCGCGCATTGAAGGAGACACCATCCGATGCTCGCCCGCCGCTTCACCATCGTCTGCCTGCTGATGAGCCTGTTTGGAATATTCTTCGCCATCCTCGTCGCCGAAGTGGGCCGTCCGGCCCGCTCCTGGGACGAAGCCACCAGATTCTGCCGCCTCGCCTGCCCGACCAACCTTCGCCATTGAAACCAGAGTATCCGGACCTCGAAAAGAAAAGCTCGGACATCATGGACCGTATCGCCGCCAACGCCCTCAAGACCCTTCGGCTTCTGCCGCGGGCGGCGCTCATCCTGATACTTCTGGCCGTCCCGGTCCTGGCCGTGCCGATGATGCGCGCCGATACCGGATCGACGATCGAGGCGCCAGCGCTGAAAAAGTCCGGCGTGGGGTTGGTCCTGCTGGTCAGCCTGCAGCGGGGATGAAGAAAAATGCCGCTTTGAGCGGCTTCAGCGGCAAGCCCCCTCCCAACCGCTCGTCCAAGTCTCTATATTGAGCCATGGAAAAGCGAATCTACCCCCAAGCCATCGAATCCGTCGTCATGCCGGAGCCTTTTGGCCGGCAAAGCTTTCACAGCGCCGAAAAAGCGGTCGCAGCACTGCAGATGCTTTACGACCGCAACACCAAATTCCTGCGCGATTCCTTCACCGCCCTTGCCGCCGGCGGCGACAGCAGCAAGCGCTACCGCGCCTTCTATCCCGAGATCGGCGTCACCACGAGTTCGTTCACCCAGGTGGACTCGCGCCAAGCCTACGGCCATATGCCGACGCCCGGCCATTTCGCCACCACGATTACCCAGCCGCGGCTGTTCGAGAATTACCTCGTCGAGCAGCTTCGCCTGATCATGCGCAATCACGGTGTGCCGGTGACGGTTTCGGAATCGACCACGCCGATCCCACTGCATTTCGCCTTCCTGGAGGGCGCCTATGTCGACGGCGCGGCGGCCGAACGCATCAAGCGGCCGATCCGCGACCTGTTCGACGTGCCGGACCTGGACGGCACCGACGATCAGATCGCCAACGGCACGTTCGAGGTCGCCTTCGGCGAGCCTCGGCCACTGGCGCCATTCACCGCGCAGCGCATCGATTATTCGTTGCACCGCATGACGCACTATACGGCCACCAGCCCGCAGCATTTCCAGAATTTCGTGCTGTTCACCAATTACCAGTTCTACATCGACGAGTTCGTCGCCCGCGCGCGCGACCTGATGGAGAACGGCGGCGGCGGCTATGTGGAATTCGTCGAGCCGGGCAATGTCGTGACCCGCGCCGGCACGGCAAGCGAGGGCACCCCACCCGCCCGCCTGCCGCAGATGCCTGCCTACCACCTGAAGAAGCCGAACCATGGCGGCATTACCATGGTCAATATCGGGGTTGGGCCTTCCAACGCCAAGACGATCACCGACCACATCGCGGTGCTGAGGCCGCATGCCTGGGTGATGCTTGGCCACTGTGCCGGGCTGCGCAACACCCAGGCGCTGGGCGACTATGTGCTGGCGCACGCCTATGTGCGCGAGGACCATGTGCTCGACGACGATCTTCCGGTGTGGGTGCCGATCCCGCCGCTGGCCGAAATCCAGGTCGCGCTCCAGGAAGCGGTTGCCGAGGTCACCGGCCTGTCCGGCTACGATTTGAAGCGCATCATGCGCACCGGCACGGTCGCCACCATCGACAATCGCAACTGGGAACTGCGTGACCAGCGTGGACCGGTGCAGCGCCTGTCGCAGTCGCGCGCCATCGCGCTCGACATGGAATCGGCGACGATCGCCGCCAATGGTTTCCGCTTCCGCGTCCCCTACGGCACGCTGCTGTGCGTTTCCGACAAGCCGCTGCATGGCGAGTTGAAGCTGCCCGGCATGGCGACCGAGTTCTATAAGCGCCAGGTGGCGCAGCATCTGACCATCGGTATCAGAGCGATGGAGAAGCTGGCCGAGATGCCGATGGAACGCTTGCATTCGCGCAAGCTGCGGAGTTTCTCGGAGACAGCGTTCCAGTAGGCGCCCGCGAGCCCGCCGCGAGGCAATTCGTCGTCTTGCTCAGGCCGCAATTTGGCCGATAAACAGGTCGAACGGATCGTCAGGCGACATTCAGCAGACACGACCTCAATGACAACAGGCGGCGCGCGCTCGAACATGACGGCTGGGGTGGCATTCCTGGCAATGACGGCGCTAGCGGCCGCCCTGTTGGCCGGGTTCTTCGGCACGCTGCATCCGGCTTTCGATTCCTTCTCGCATTTCCGCATGCATCTCAGCGTGCTTATGGCGCTTCTGGCATTGCCGCTGCTCGCCAGTTCGTTTCGGCTGCAGGCCGCGGCGGCCCTGCTCTTTGCCGTCGCCAGCCTCGCGACGACGGTAAGCGCGCTGCCCAGATTCTGGCCGCAGCAGGCCGTCGCCAAGCCGGCGGATAAAATGACTTACAGCCTGCTGCAGATGAATCTGCGCTTCAACAACCCGACACCGAAGAAAGTGCTTTCCCTGATCGGCCGCACCAATCCGGACGTGATCACCCTTGACGAAGTCTCGGCGATGTGGGCGACCGAGTTCAGCTATATCGCCAGCGCCTACCCCTACCGCATTCTTTGCGACTATCCCAACGGCACGTTCGGCGTGGCGCTGCTGTCGCGCCGGCCATTCGTCGCCGGCACCGCGCCGCGTTGCGAGCCGCGGGGCGCGATGGCGACCGCCACCATCGATTTCGGCGGGATCGGTGTCGACGTCGCCGCGATCCATTTGAGCTGGCCCTGGCCGAAGGAGCAATACTGGCAGATCGGCGAACTGGCGGAACCACTGGCCGCGCTCGGCGAGACCGCGATCATGGCCGGCGATTGCAACGCCGTGCCGTGGAGCGCGGCTGTGCGGCGGATCGCGGCTCTCGGCGGGCTGACACTTATGCCTTCGGCAGGCCCGACCTGGATCCACCGGACTCTGCCCGACGTCCTGCGCCGCTATGCAGGCCTGCCTATCGACCAGGTGTTCAGCAAGGGCGCGTTGACGATCCTGTCGTCGACGCGAATGGAGGACACCGGCTCCGACCATCTGCCGGTCCTGGTCCAGTTCACGCTGCGGCCCGACGACAAACAGCCTCATGACGAACATGAGAGCGCGCTGGCGTCGAACAACCCGGTCCCCGGTCCGCGCGGCTGAACGCACCTTCATCACCTCCAGGCACACGACTGGATCGGGCCTTCAGGGCTTCCCCACCAAAGCGTCGACAAGGTGCTCGACATGGCCGCCATTACGGTGCTCGCGCGCGTCGAAAGCGTTCTGCTTGGCTTCGTATTCGGCATAGATGGCGTTGATGCGCCGTCTCGCCTCAAAGTGTGTGCCGGTGCAGAACCAGTTGTCCGGGCGTTCCAGGCCGGCAAGCGCGGTCTCGGTCGCCCGCATCATCTCCTTGGCGATGCGGCCGTGCGTGTGCTCATGCTTGCGGACGCCAGCCATGAACCGGTCCCAACGCTTGCGCGGGCCTGGGCTTGCCGGCGAGAGCCGCGGAAAGGTGTAGGTCAGGTCGAGCGTGCCGTTGGCCTGCCGCAAATGACAGATCCCATCCTGACGGCTGATATCGAGATCCCAATGCACGGTGTAGCCAGTTTCGGCGATGGCGCGTGTCATATAGCCGTGCTTGGGTCCCTGCCGGTCCATCGCCTCGACAAGCTCGGCCCCGGTCTTTCCGGCAACATCATAGTTACGGACATGGACGACGATCTTCGTGCCCGCCGATGCGGCTGACACGCAGGACAGCGCACAGGCCGCGGCAAGCATCGTCAGGCTGGTCAGGCGCATGTCCGCCTCCTTTATGGGTAGCCAAGCAGACCACACTCGGCGAGGCGCTTCAACGGGCTTGAGCGAAGCGGCCAGTCTCGCGAGGGCGACAGCAGAGCTGCCGCCACTCACATGTTCTGGTAGACCGGGCCTTCTCCACCCTGTGGCGGCACCCAGTTGATGTTCTGGTTCGGGTCCTTGATATCGCAAGTCTTGCAGTGGACGCAGTTCTGCGC
>NZ_VFVX01000062.1:0-17307 GCF_006442395.1 Mesorhizobium sp. B2-3-5
GTGCGCGCGGCAGCTTCCCTCCCCCTTGTGGGGAGGGTTAGGGTGGGGGTACTCGTAAGGCGCAAGCCTTCGATAGGCGATTGCCCTGCTTAAAATGGGGCGAGGGAAACGCCGGCTCTCAAGCCACCGCCGTCGAAGCGGCGGGCGCGGAACAGGCCGAGCCGTATCCGCCGCCGCTCAGGCCGCGCTGCCGCTTTGGGGCTTGCGGCGGGAGGCTGGATCGAGGAGGGCTTGCGCCAGCGAATTGCTGGAGCGGGCTGCCTGGAAGGCCAGCGCCTCGGGCGCGGGCAGGGCCGGCGAGAAGAGGAAGCCTTGCGCCACCATGCAGTCGAGCGAGCGCAGGATCAGGCGGTCGGCGTCGGTCTCGACGCCCTCGGCCATGACCTCTATGCCCAGCGCGCGGCCGAGATCGACGACCGTCCTGACCAGCGCCTGGTCCTCCACGGATTTGGCGAGGTCGCGGACGAAATGCTTGTCGATCTTGATCTTGCGGATCCGGCTGTCCTTCAGCGCGACCAGGGTCGAAAAGCCGGTGCCGAAATCGTCGAGCACGATCGATATGCCGGCGTCGGCAAGGCGGCCGACCTTTTCGTCGACCCTGTCGCGATCGACCGGCGCTTCCTCGGTGATCTCGATCTCGAGCATCGCCGCCGGCACGTTCCTCGCCTTCAACAGGTCCAGGATCATGTCGTCGACATTGCCCGCCTCGAGCTCGCGCGGCGACAGGTTCATGGCGACGCGGACATCGCGGCGGCCGGTTTTCACCAGTTCCTCGATCATGGCGCAGCAATTGCGGAACACCGTTTCCGTCAGCAGCGGCAGCAGGCCGGTCTCGCGCGCCGCGGTGACGATCTCGGGCGGGGAAATCGGCCCATGGATTGGGTGCCGCCAGCGCAGCAGCGCTTCGAAACCGACCACCGCGCTGGTGTCGAGGCGCACCAGCGGCTGGAACCATGAGCAGAGCGCGCCGGCCTCGCAGGCGCCGCGCAGGTCGCGCTCGATGTGGTGCTTGCGTTCGAGCGCCTGGTCGAGCCCGGCATCGAAGAGACGGTGTTCGTTCCTGCCGTTGCGCTTGGCCGCGTAGAGGGCGAAATCGGCCTTCAGCAGCATTTCCGTCAAGCGGGGCCTGTCCGAAACATAGATGCCGATCGACGCGCCGACACGCACCGAGTTCAACGCCGGATCCGGTTGCGCGATCGCCGCGATGAGGGTCGAGGCAAGCGCGTCGGTCGCGGGCGCGGATTGGCAGGCGGGGAAGAGCAGCACGAATTCGTCGCCGCCGATGCGCGCGATCGTGGCGCCTTGCGGGGCATGGGTCTCAATGCGGCGCGCGACCTTGACCAGCAGATCGTCGCCGATGTTGTGGCCATAGGTGTCGTTGACGGATTTGAAGCCGTCGAGGTCGATCAGCATGGCCACGAACGGGCCGTCGGAAAGCCCCAGCTGGCCGATGGCCTGTTCAAGCCCATACCGGTTGAGCAAATTCGTCAGCGGATCGCGCCTGGAATTGCGCTCCATCTCGGCGGCGAATTCCCTCGCCTCGTATTTGAGGCGGCTGGTCTCGCGGAAGCGGGCCTGTCCGATCAGCGCGCTTCTGGCCATTCCGGCGAGGAAAAGCAGGATGGTGAAGCCCAGGACGTCGTTCTCGATGCCGCCTTTGGCCAGCACGCATCCGGCGGCGGCCAGAAGCGGCAGCGTCATGAAATTGAGCGCGGCCGGTGCGTATGACGCCGAGTAGGTGACCGAGCCGGCCGAGAGGCCCGCAAGCACGATCAGATAGAGCGGCGCCTGGGACGTGGTATAGCCGTGCGCCAGCACGGCCAGGAAGGACCAGGCAATGCCGGACACCAAAGCCAATGCGCCGTAGAGGGCAAGCCGGGCGCTGACCGGCCTCGGCCCGCTCCCGGAAATGTCCGGCTGGGCGGCGGCAAGCGCCAGGCGCGCGCAGTTGATGATGCTGATCGCCGCAAACCACAGCACCGCCGCAAGACCGCCGCCGGAAAGCATCTGCACAGCCAGGATCAGGGCCGACAGCACAATGCCGACAGGCATGGAAATGAAGATCCCTTTCCTCAGATCAGCGAACTGATCGCGGAGGATCCCCGTTGCCACGGCTTCGCTCTGCCCCTGGGGAGTGGGGCCAGCAAACCATCGCTCGTAATGCCTTGCCATGGCATGGTGGTAGGACAGCGGAATGAAGATCGTGTTAAGGATTTCAGCGGTTTACGGTGCATTTCTCGAATAAAGGCGCGCGACACGCCATTCCCGGGGGCGACAGGTGGCGAGACCGAGAATTTGCCGGGCGGCAAGCCGGATGTGCGGAGCCTTCCGGACGCGCTATTGTTCCGGCCGGTGGTCCGGGAGAAGGAGGCCGCGAGCATGAGCCGTACGGCAATCGCGCTTTACGTCGTGGCCATGGTGGTCGTCATCGTCGGCGCCGATTTCCTGTTCCTGCGAGGCCGCTTCTGGGAGCGGCTGGCCGTGAACATCGCGATCGTCTGCGTGTTCGGCGTTTTCTATCTCCTGTTGCTACGGCGCCGTTGAACGGGCGCGTCCTCGTCCCATCTCGACGGGTCACTGACTGGATCGTGACGCGTCGCCAGCTTGGCATTTTGCAGGCCAAAAGGTCAGGCTGCCTTGTTTCGCGGCGGTCTTCCCAAGCCGGATTCGGGCCAAAGCCGGATTCGGGCGCTTGCTGGAACCAATGGCGGGCCAGACTGTTTAGCCTTGACTTTGATGCTGACGTGCCGGCCGACTGGATAAGCGGCGATCTTGAGGAGCTTCATCATGAACATTTCGTCCAGGGTTCGTTCCGTCGCGGTTGCCGCGATAGCTGTTGCGGGCGTGGGCTTTGCCAGCGCCGCGCATGCCGACACCGGCACCATCCGCTTCTCCGTCTACAAGGCGGCCTTTTTCGTCGGTGGCTCCGGAGGCGAAGGCACGCTGACCTTCCATGGCCGCCGCTATCCCATCTCGATCGGCGGTGTCTCGGGCGGTCTCGCCTTCGGCGTGTCCAAGACCTATTTCCAGGGCACAGTGCGCCACATCAGGCGCGCCCGCGACGTGGCCGGGGTCTACGGCGCGGCGGGCGGCGGCGGCGCGGTGGGCAAAGGCGCCCAGGTGATCGTCATGTCCAATGACAAGGGCGCCCAGCTCGAACTCACAGGCAGGCAGGTCGGGCTGCAGGTCAACGCCGATCTCAGCGGGATGAGCATTTCGCTGAGATAGGGGCGGTTTTCCTACTTCACGACAAGAACGATTGTCGGTCGCGCAACGTCGCCGTGATGGCGGCGATGCCGTCCTCGATCTCGCGTCCGTTGGCGAGGATCGCATCGCCGGCGGCACCCTCGACGATCGATCGCAAGAGGTCCGCCTGGCCGACGAGCACCGCGTCCTTCTCCGCCAGGGCGGCGAGCGTTGCGGCTTCCAACCGGTAGCGCTGGGTCATGCGGTCATTCTCCGGCACCGGCTGATGGCGGATCTGCCCTTCGAGCGCGCCGACCTCGCGGCCCAGCCGCTCGAGCGCCTGGGCGTTGGCGACGATGCCGGGATCGGGGAATGGATTGGCCCGCGAAGGCGGCTGGATATTCTCGCGGCGGTACCGGCCCTCGGCCCCGTCGACGGCCGCCCGGGCGCGCGCCAGCAGCGAGCACGCCATCTGGCGCACCCGCTGGTCGTCCGCGCGGAGCTGGTTTTCCAGGCGGTAGAAATTATAGCCATAGCCGTAGAACAGGTTGATCCCGACCTTGGCGAGCGGTCCGACCTCGTAGAAGCGGCTCATCTTGTCGCGCCCACCTCATCGCCAAGCGGATAGAAGCCCGTGGGCTGGCCGCCAATATTGAAGGGCACGCCGGCGGCGGCATTGGGTGCGGAAACCAGGCCTTTGTCCGCCATGCGCAAGGCAAGGTAGTAGCGCACCGCCTCGATCGGGCTCAAGCCGATCGCCTGCAGCGAGATCAGTTCGCGCATGCGCTCGTCGCGCGGCATGATCAGCACCTTGAGGTCGTTGAGCATGATGCCGTAGACCTTGAGGAAATCGGTGAGATGCAGCTTCACCGCCTCGCGGACATCGCTGATGCGTTCGTTGATGTGCTCCATCTTGGTGACCTGGATGATCTGGTTGATCGCCTGCTCGATGGCGGGTCCGGCGTAGTCGGCGATTTCCTTCGTATCGATCACCGCGCCCGCGAAAGGCATGTGGGTGATGAGATCGAGCGCTTCCTGCTTGCTGTCGATGTGGATGTAGTAGTCGACGACATAGGACATCTCGGCCATCTCGGCGCTGGTCGCGATGCCCTCATTGCGCACCAGGAGCTTGGAACGGTTGATGTAGATGACCTCGTAGACCCAGGGCGACGAGCCGCCGAAGAAACCCTGGACGACCGATCCGATCAACGGCTTGTCGGGGGTCTGGAGCTGGTACTGGCCGGTCTCGTAGACGTTGAGCACCGCGCCGCGCGACTTCAGGACGCAGAAATGGTTGCTTTCGACGGTCAGCAGCGAGCCGGAAACGATACTCTCGTCGACGATCTTCATCGCCACGGTCCTGGTGCCGAGCGCGTCCGTGCCGTCGCGCTGCAGCGACGTGATTACCTGCCTGGTGATCGCCATTTCAACTCCCCTCCTTGTACGGGCGCGCGGAGCGCGTGCCCAGATCCTCGCGGCGCGCCTAGCGCGGCGAACAGAGGCCCTTGCCCCTGAATGACTGCTGAAGCCGGGCGGTTCGGTCGGTGCGCTGGCGGTGGCCGGCGTCACCATCGAGCAGGTACTTGGCCCGCCGCTTGTCGCGCGCCGGCGATGCCGTCCTCGTTGGCGCAACCGTCTTCCTGATCGGCTCCATCGCCCCGGCCGACCCCTGGCGGACGCCGGTCCCGGCCTTGGTCTCCCGAACGGCGCGGCTGACAGCCTGCCCGATCAACTCCTGGCCGTTTTGGCCAAGGAAGTTCGAGACCAGTCCGGCGATGTCGGCTTGCATTGCCTCACCCTGAGCGTCGCCGGCAAGGTCCAGCAATGGCGAAGCGGGGCCGCCGGCGCCGGATTGCAAGGCTCTTGCCGGGCGCCTGCTCTTGCCCAGCCGCTGCCAAAGAATGAAGGCGATGACGAGTGCAAATACAACAAACGACATTCGACCAGCCCCGCTCAGTGGTCCGCGTTGATTGCAGGATTGAAGATGATGGAACCGGCGTTCAGCGCGCCTTTGCGCCGCCCTGGAACGCTCTCGTCCTCAGGCACCGACCGTCGCGCCCGAAATCCTCAGGGATCACTGGCGGCTTCCGGAGTGCCTGTCGAATCCCCCATTCCCTCCCAGCAATGTGTCGACGACATTTCTATCCCGGACATAGCTGTCCAGGAACTCTGAATGGGCAAATGCTGGCTACTTGATAGGGTAAGTCCCAAGTGGCGGCCATACACGATATCGAGAGGTCTTTGCGGCAAGACGGGTAAAGCAGGTGCCGGCGTCGTGCTTGGGGTATAGTTCCGCCGAGCGCCGCGAACACCAAGGGAGGAGATTGACGTGAACGAAGACGCCGCCAGTCCAAGACCGCTCGCCGAGATTGCCAGCTATCACGCCCATATCTACTATGACGGGCCAACCGAGCGGCAGCATGCCGAATGGCTGCGTCTTCGCATCGGGGAACGTTTCCGCGTCCGCCTGGGCAACTGGCATGACAGACAAGTCAGCCCGCATGACCAGGCGATGTACCAGGTCTCCTTCGCCAACGAGGTTTTCGCCTCGCTCGTTCCGTGGCTGATGCTGAACCATCGCGGCTTGAGCATCCTCATCCACCCGAACACGACCAACCCCAAGCGCGACCATCTGGTCGATCCGATCTGGATAGGCCGGCCGCTGGTGGTGCACGGCGATATCCTCGGCGAGGATCACGAGGCGGAAGAGGCGCTGGAGCCCAACACCGAGCCGACGCTGCCGGCGTAGGCGTTTCTTGACATAGCCGCGACCTCCCTTGCCCGGCCGGCCTCACGGGCGCGCCTCGAGCACCATGTTGAACGGGGTTTCGGTGGCGCGGCGGAACCGCTTGAAGCCGCCACCCGACACAACCTTGCGCAGCCTCGCCTCGCCGGCCTGGGCGCCGAGCCCCAATCCGACTTCCTGGGACAGCGAGGCCGGCGTGCAGATGAAGGTCGAGGCGGCATAGTAGATGCGGCCGACCGGGTTGAGGTTGGCCGAGAGCTGGTCGTGGGCGAGGGGCTCCACGATCATCCAGGTGCCGTCCGGCTTGAGCGCCTTGTGCACATGCCTGGCAGCCCCCTCCGGATCGCCCATGTCGTGCAGGCAGTCGAAGAATGCGACGAGATCGTAGGTGCCTGGGAAATCCTTGGCCGCCGCGACCTCGAAGCGGGTGTTGCCGGCAACGCCGGCCTCCTTCGCGGCGGCACGGGCGCGCTCGATCGACGGGGCGTGATAGTCGAAGCCGGTGAAGCGCGAGTTCGGGAAGGCCCTGGCCATCAGCACCGTCGAGGCGCCGTGGCCGCAGCCGACATCGGCGACATCCATGCCGCTCTCCAGCCTCTCGACAACGCCGTCGAGCGCCGGCAGCCAGGAGCCGATCAGATTGGCGTTGTAGCCTGGCCGGAAGAAGCGTTCGGTGCCGCGAAACAGGCAGGCGCTGTGGTCGTGCCAGGCCAGCCCCTTGCCGGAGCGAAAGGCCTCCCGTACCTTCTCCTCGTCGAGCCACAGCGCCGAGACGGCCTCGAACGCGCCGGCCATGAAGGCGGGGCTGTCCTCGTTGACGAAAACCTGCTCCTGCTCGGGGCTGAGGTAGAAACTGTCGCCGGCCTCGTCATATTCGACATAGCCGGCCGCCGCCTGCGCCGACAGCCATTCGCGGACCAGCCGCTCCTGCGTGCCGGTCTTTTTGGCAAGCTGTCCGGCGGTGATCTCGCCGCCCCCGCTCATGGCCGCGAACAAGCCGAGCCTGTCGCCCAGCAGCACCGCGGCTCCGGTGGTGATGGCGCCCAGATCGCCGACCATCCTTCCAAGCAGCGCCTCCAGTTTCTCCTGGTCAGGCTGGGTCTCCTTGTTGCGCTTCAGCATCGGCTTTCTCCTCCGGCTCGATCCCAAACACTTGCCATGGGCGACAGGCCCGATCCCGTCGCCGGGATGGCCTCGCCATAACAAATCATTGTACGCCCCGCGGCGACTGGCTGTTACAGCTTCACAGCAACGTGACCGACACCTGGGAATTCTCAGCGAGCGCGGCCCGGCCAGCGCATCAGAGCGAATGTGCCAGCTCAAGAACGGCGTCTGCTCCAGTGCGCCGCCCGCCGTTCTGAGGCTCCTGGACAGACTGTCGTACAACAAAGCAATTCATCCATTCGCATCGCGCTCGTTTTTTAGTAGGCTGTCGCGAGACAAGGTTGAGGATCCGGCGTGACGGCAATCAACGATCGTCTTCTTGAAAGCAAGATGACCAAGGTGGAGCAGGCGCGTGCCTGGAGCCCACGCGTCATCTCAAAATTCGAGACCCTGATCAGGGACGCCGACGACCACTCTCTCTATCGGATCAATCCGCGGAGCTTTGCGCGCGACCGCGCAATCGCCGAGCCCGAAGCAATCGACCTCTTCCTTCATGCCGCCCGCTGTGGCTTGTTCGACATGAGCTGGGATGTGCTCTGTCCGCAGTCCGGGATGGTGCTCGACAGTTTCGGCGCCCTGCGCACGCTGAAGACCCACTACGTCTGTGGCCTGTGCGACGTATCGGGCGACACCGACCTCGACGACTTCATCGAGGTCACCTTCTCGGTATCGCCAAAGTTACGGCGCCTGCCGTACCACGATCCCGAGACGCTGCCCGTCGAGGATTTCCACTGGAAGCTCCACTTCGGACATGACGGGCGGCTACCAGGGCAAGGCGTTCGCTTTCTCGACGTTCTGCGCGGCTTCATCCGGGGCATGACGTTTTTGCCGCCCGGCACCACCACGGTGCTCCGCGCCGACCTGGGACCCGGCGCCCTCGCGGGCGTCAACGTGCGGACGCAGGCCGCGTTCGCCGTGCCAATATCAGGCGATCCGGCGTTGGCACCGACACTTCTGAAGATCGATTATGACGGCAAACGCTTCTTGCCGGCGCTGCCCGCCGTGCCACCTGGTCCGATTGTCATCGAGGTCGCGAACAGAGGGCCAGTACGCGGTTCGTTGCTTGTCATCAACTGGCCGCCCGAGCTCGTCGCGCTGACCACCAAGCCGGCGCTCGATTTCGAGCCTTACGTTTCCGGTGGAGCACTGCTTGCGCGGCAAACCTTCCGCCAGCTCTTCCGGTCCGAACGTGTCGACGAGAAGGAGGGGCTCGGCATCCGGCAGATCACCTTCCTGTTCACGGACCTCAAGGGTTCGACCGCCATGTATGAGCGCTTGGGCGACCTCAACGCCTATGCTTTGGTGCGCGAGCATTTCGCTCTGGTCAACGCGGCGGTTCAGCAACATTCCGGAGCGGTGGTCAAGACGATTGGCGATGCGGTGATGGCCGCATTCTCGCAGCCGTCGGATGCGGTTTCGGCCGCACTCCACATCTTTGAAGAAATCGATCGCTTCAACAGCGACCATGAAGGGCCGGGGATCATCCTCAAGATCGGCGCCCACTGTGGACCTTCGATCGCCGTGACGCTCAACGACAACCTCGACTATTTCGGCCAGACCGTGAATGTCGCAGCGCGCGTGCAGTCCCTGGCGGACGCCGGACAGGTCTGCATTTCCGAGGCGCTCCATTCCGCGCCCGGGGTTAGCGAAATGCTTGCGGGCCATCGTGTCGTGGCTTTCGATGCGCCTCTTCGAGGTGTGGAGGGTGATGCAACCGTCTATCGCATTATGCGGGGATAGACACGATTGCGGAGAGTCGGCTGGAACAGGCCTCGCCGCGCAATGCAGGGCTATTCGAACGAATTTCTTTGCAATCCGTTAATTCGGCCATGCTGTAAATAAGCGACTTCTAATACATTAAACCCAAAAGTGCTCAGCGGTTTTGGGATAACGACATGCGTAAAAACGGATGGGTTCGCGGGGGTACGCAATGACCAAGAATCTCGGCAATGCACTCTACACGCCGGCGAAGGAGCAGCAGGGCTCCATGCTGGGCAAGGTTGCGCCGGCACTGTTTCCGCTGGTCGTGGTGGCGCTCGGCTACATGATCGGCAGGCAATTCTTCGGCATATAGAACTACAATCGCGGCGAAGACGGATCAGGCGCCGGTCTCGGCTTTCGCCTCCTCGGCCTGGGCCTCGCTACGCCTGACGCGCTCGCTGGCCAGGAGCACGACCGGACAGCCGACGGCGGCCAGCACCGCCGTGGCGGTGTCGCCGAAGAACAGCTCTTGGCCCGGCCGTTGCGTGACACCCATCACCACCATCGCGGCGCCCTTGGCCGCTTCCCTGGCGATGGCCCTGTCGGGCGTCGCGCGGGCGCGGATGGCGGTGTCGACCGTGACGCCGTAGCGGTCGGCGAGATCGGCGACGTCCTTCAGCACGGCTTCCTCGCGGCGGTGCGAAACCGAGCTTGGCCGGCTCTCCTTGCGGGCCTGCGAGACATAGAGGACCTTGACACGGGCTCGGTGCGGACGCGCCAAAGCGAGGGCGAAATCGGCGGCGCGGCGCGCGACTTCGGTGCCGTTGACCGGGACAAGAACCGTTGCGCCAGCGCGCAGCATCGGCATCTTGCCGGTGTCCTTGGCGCCGTTCAGCACCAGGCACAGCGGGCCGTCGAAACCGCTGGTGATGTCGTTCAGCATGCCGCTGAAGGTGCCGTTGTCGGTCAGCGCGTTCTCCAGCCCGACGAGCAGGAGGCCGTAACCCTTGCGGGCTTCCGCGGCGATCGTCTCGGTGGTGGCTTCAAGCTCGGTGCGGGCTGTGAGATGCATCTTGTCGACGGGCGTGTCCTCGGCCTTGCTGACGGCCCTGGCGCTCCTGGCGGCACCCTTCTTGACCTGGTTCGAGGCCCGCTCCGGACCTCTCTCGCGGGCAGGGCCGGGCAGTTCCGCGCCCTCGAGATGGAGGAGCGTGGTCGGCATGCCGCTGCCGCCTCCGACCAGCCCGGCCAGATAGGCGGTGAACTTGCCGACCGTGCTGTCGTCGACCAAAAGCAGCAGCCGCTCCAGCTTGGAGACGAAGCCGCGTTCGTCGAGCAGTTCGCGGTCGACGCGCTGCTTCTCGGCATTGCCGACGGGCAGGCGGCCGAGCGCCCAGCGCAGCATGGGCGGCATTGCCAGCGTGGTGATGACGGCCATGGTGACGATCATCGTGAACAGATTGTGGGAGAGGATGTTCATCGACAGGCCGATGCTGGCGACGATGACCTCGGTCGAGCCGCGCGCGTTCATGGCGCTGCCGACGGCGGTCGCCTCCTTCAGCGACATGCCGGCGAGCCGGCCGCCGATGAAGGCGCCCGAGAATTTACCGATGCTGGCGATCACCACCAGCGCCAATGTCAGCAATGCCAGCGTCGGGTCGGCAAGCACGGTGAGGTCGGCGGACAGGCCGGCCATGCCGAAGAAGACCGGCATGAAAAGCGCGGTGATGACACCGCGCAGCTGGCTCTCGATGTGGTCGGACAGGATCGGCGATTCTCCGACCAGGATGCCGGCGACGAAAGCGCCGAGTACGGTGTGGACGCCGATCAGGTTGGTGATCAGGGCCATCACGCCCATGATGATCAGGATGACGGTGATGACCGCATATTCGCTGCGGAAAGAGTCATTGCTCCAGCGGATCAGCGTGAACACCAGACGGCGGCCGATGGTGAAGGAGAACACCATGAACAGCGCCACCTCGGCCACCGTGGTGATAAGCGGCAGCACCTGCAGGCTGCCATTGGTGGCGATGCCGAAGGTGACGGCGATGATCAGCCAGCCGATCGTGTCCTCGATGATGGCCGAGGAGATGATGATCTGGCCGAGATTGCGGCGCATGAAGTTCATCTCGCGCACCACCATGGCGACGATCTTGACCGAGGAGATCGATAGCGCGGTGCCGAGGAACAGCCCGGCGACGACGCGCTGCGTCGGGTCGGGCAGCAGGGAGCCAGGCAGGATTTGCGCCAGCGCGAAACCGCAGACGAAGGGCACGACGACGCCGGTGATCGAGATCGAGAAGCAGGCCGCACCCACCCGGCGCACCAGGCGCAGATCCGTCTCCATGCCGGTCAAGAGCAGGAGCAGCAGGATGCCGAGCTGCGAGACGGCGTCGATCATGCTTTTCTGGGCGGGGTCGCTGGAGAAGATCATGTGCTGGGCGCCAGGCCATATCAAGCCGAACAGCGATGGGCCGAGCAGGATGCCGCCGATCAACTGGCCCATGATTGCCGGCTGGCGGTAGCGCTGGAAGATTTCGCCGAGACCGCGCCCGACCAGAAGCAGAAGGACGATCTCGGCGACGAACAGTCCCTCGGCCGAGCCGCCCATGCCCGAGGCATGGCCGGCGGGCTGCGCGGCGAAGGCGCGGCTTGCCGGAGCCAGGGCGAGGATGGCCAGCAGGACAGCGGCCACAACGCTGCGTGACGCCGTTGCCGGTTGACGGTTCATGGATTCCCTCAAACGCCGCTGCGGACTGATCATCACAACGCGTGGCCGGCGTTTGCGTTGCAGCCGCTGTCGTCAGACGTGGACGTCGCCAAAGGTAAGTTCGCCGTCGTCGGCGGCCGAGAAAAGGACGATGGCGAACAGGCTGGCATAGAATGCGGCCACGACGATCACGATCGCGACACCGGGAATGGGGCCGAGAGCGGCGCCGTCGACGGCCTCGCGAAGTGAGCCGACAAGCCCGGTCCTTGGGCCCGCGGCCTGAAGGCTGGGGGTTGATATCTTCAGCACCCAGGCCAGCAGCAGGATCAGGAACAGGTAGATATAATTCCGGCGCAGGCGACGCACCAAGGCGGCACGCTGCGACAGCAGGAACTTCGGGGCGCGCAGGCCTTCGCCGACGATGAGCAGCCAATCCGAGGCGAAATCGGGCTGCGGGGAGAAGATCTGCGCGAAATAGTGACGTTCGAACTGGCGCACGCGAGATCGGTAGAAGTCGAAGAACCGGTAGCGGCGTGCCTCGATCCACAGAAGCAGCAGGATCAGCAGCATGGCGAACAGCAGCACGCCATGATGCGCGCTGGCCGTCGACAGCGACACGGAAAGCATCGCCGCCACCACGGTGATCGCCCAGTTGGTCGTCCTGTCGAGCCGATCGCGCCATCCCGCCATGCGCGCGATCTCGGCGCGGTGGAAATGCGACAGCGTGTTCACGCGCTCCGCCGATGACAGGACGGGGCCCGCGGGTTTTGCCGACGCATCGTTCATGGCATCCTCCGGCCAGGACTATAACCGTTTGCCGGCAACATCGTTCCCTGCCGCAAGCCGCCCGCGACCGGATTGGCACGCCGAACCGCCTGTTGCTTCGAGGCCGCGCGGCTGCCGTTCCAGGCTGGGGTGGAGGCGCTCGTCGTCGATCTCGGATGCCGCTGATGGCGCGTGGCCACGGCATTGGAATCGTCTCGCCGGGCGCCTTCGCCGACAGCCGCTGGCGACGATCACATTGCATTCCCAGGTCTTGACCTCACCGCAACGAACCCCAGATCGACCGTGCCGGCGCCAGATGGGGCCGGTGCGTACGCGCGCGCCCGCTTCGTGGGCGTCGGCGCGTCGGGCGATGGTCTTTTGACCATCGAACACGGGCATCATGTGCCGGAGGCGGTGACGCCTCGCGAGGGCCGCGACCGGGCAAGGGCGTTCCCAAAGGTGGAGCGGATCGGACCAAAGGCAGAGCGAAAACAGCGAGCGCAAATGGGGTCGGCAGCGATGCCTGCGTCTGACGGCGCATAGTCCTCCGGGAGCATGGCAGCCAGAGCATGCAAGCGTACCAGAAACAGGATCAAGAAAGGAGAAAGTGCTATGACCATTCGTGATCTCATGCCGTGGAGCCGCGACACCAGCCAGTCTCCGACTCTCTTTCGCGAAGGCGACCGGGACCCGTTCATGGGCCTGCATCGCGAGATGAGCCGCCTGGTCGACGACATGTTCCGCGACTTCAATTCGCGGCTTCCCTCCATGGGCAGGTTCTCTTTGGCCGGCACCGGTTGGCCGAGCATGGAAATCACCGAAACGGACAAGGAGGTCCGCGTGACAGCCGAGATACCCGGCATGGAGGAGAAGGACATCGAGGTGCTGCTCGATGACGGCGTCCTGACGTTGCGGGGCGAAAAACACGCCGAAACCGACGACAAGGATCGCCAGTTCTCCGAGCGGTTCTATGGCCGCTTCGAACGTCGCATCCCGATCGGCTTCGACGTCGCGGAAGACAAGATCGCGGCCGATTTCCGCAACGGCGTCCTGTCCGTGAGTTTGCCGAAGTCCGAGAAGGCGCAGAGCAAGGCGAAGCGCATCCCCATCGGCGGCAAGAGCACCAAGCACTAGAGCAGACCCAGCCGGGCGGGCGCGACGCGCACGTCCGGCGTCAGCCGGCGGATTTCGCCACCGGCCGCACGGCCCTCTTGAGAATCCCCCAGCCTTCGGCAACATGGCGGCAAGGCTGGGAGCGCAAGAATGAGCAAGGCCATTTCCACCGCACCGCGAAAGTCCGTACCGCGCAAGGCACCGATGGCACTGACCGAGGCGCTGGTGGCGCGCACCTTGCGCGTGGTCGAGGATGCCGGGCCGACACCGGGCATGGTCTATATGGGCGACGCCGATTATGCGCGGTTTCGCGACGAGATCCTGGCCAGCGCGCCACCGGGGCCGCTGAAGCTGTTCGCCTATGGCTCGCTGCTGTGGAAGCCGGCCGGCGAGGTGAGGGGCGGCGAACGGGCGGTGGCGAGAGGCTGGCACCGATCGTTCTGCTTCACGGTGCAGCGCTTTCGCGGCACGCTCGAGCAGCCTGGCCTGATGATGGCGCTCGACCGTGGCGGCCAGTGCCAGGGCATGGTGTTCGAGATCGCCGAGCCAATCGCCGCCAATCTGGAGGCGCTGCTGCGGCGCGAGATGACCATCCTGCCCGCAGTCAACGTGCCGCGCTGGCTGCAGGTCACGACCGATGGTGGGGCAGGCCGGGCGCTCGGCTTCGTCGTCGATCCCGCCAATCCGCGTTATGCCGGCAAGCTCGACAAGCCCGCGGTCGCGGCGACGCTCGCCAGGGCCGTCGGCCACTGGGGCTCCGGTGCCGAATATCTGTTCGAGACAATCCGCCATCTCGATGCCTGCGGCATACGCGACCGCAATCTGTGGCAGTTGCAGGAACTGGTGGCCGAAGAGATCGGCCGCACGCACGGCGTCATCTAGCGACGGATCGCCTGCCTTGGCGATTGGCGGAAACATCAATCGCTTCGTCATCCTGGGGCGTAGCAAGGAGCGCAGCGACGCAGCGGAGACCCCAGGATCCATGCCGCGATTTTAGAGCGTTGCAACGGTCTAGAATTCTGCTCCGCTGCACTCCACGGCAAAGGTCGCGGCATGGATCCAGGGTCTCCGCGACGGAGTTTCGCTCCTGCTTCGCCCAGGGATGACGACTTTGGGAGGCTTCGGCTGATCTCCATGATGTCGCCTTTCAGCAGGCGAAGTCCTGAGATGTCGCCATAGCGGCGCTCGACGATCGAGGTGCACAGCGTGGCGCACCGCTCCAGTCTACCCCTTGACGAACATATATCCCTGCGGTTATACGTTAACCAATAGCCAGCGGGTTATCGATCGAAAATGCAGGACGCCCACGACATGCTCTTCAGGACACTCGCCGACCCGACAAGGCGGGCGATCTTCGAACGGCTGTGCCGCCAGGGCGAGCAGACGGTGGGGGCGCTGACGACGCAGTCCGGCGTCTCGCAGCCGGCGGTGTCGAAACATCTCGGCGTGCTCAAGCAGGCCGGGCTGGTGCGCGACCGCCACGAAGGCCGCCAGACGCATTACAGCGCGCAGCTTGGGGCGCTGGCGCCGCTGATGGACTGGACACGCGAGATGGCGGGGTTCTGGGAGAGCCGGTTCGACGACCTGGAAGATTTGCTCAAGAGGATGGACCAGTGAACGATAGTGCCAGGGAAAACCGCACGGTCGTCGTCGAACGCCAGATTTCCCATCCGCCCGAAAAGCTCTGGCGCGCGCTGACGCAACCGCACCTGATCGAGGAGTGGCTTATGAAGAATGATTTCAAGCCAGCTGTCGGCCATCGCTTCAACATCAGCGCCGATTGGGGCGGCGTGCTGGACTGCGAGGTGCTGGCCGCCGAGCCGAACAAGACGCTGTCCTACACCTGGAACCTCACGCATCAGGATCCGGCCTTCGATCTCAGGAGCGTGGTGACCTTCACGCTTACGCCGACACCAACCGGAACGCATCTGCGCATGGAGCAGTCCGGATTCCGGCCCGATCAAAGGCGGGCCTATGGCGGCGCCAGAACTGGCTGGCCACAGTTTCTCGATAAGCTGGAACAACTTCTGGACCGGACGGACTGACGTCCGCCGGCCGATTGAACGCAACCACCGGACGAAACAGGGCGGCCCGCCGCCAGCAAAACCTATGGAGGATTCCGATGAAGCTCAAACTGACCAGCATCTATGTGGACGACCAGGAAAAGGCGCTTGCCTTCTACACCAGCGTGCTCGGCCTGACCAAGAAGGCCGATTTCAGCAACGGGCCGTTCCGCTGGCTGACGGTCGTCTCGCCGGACGAGCCCGAAGGCACCGAACTGCAGCTGGCGCTCAACGACAATCCGGCGGCAAAGGCCTACCAGCAGGCGATGTTTCAGCAGGGCCAGCCGGCGGTCATGTTCTTCACCGACGACGTCAAGGGCGACTGCGAGCGCATCGCGGCGCGCGGCGCCAGTTTCAAGATGCCGCCGACCGAGGTGACCGGCTCGACCATCGCCCAGCTCGACGACGGCTGCGGCAACCTCGTTCAGATCACCCAGCTGGCGCGTTGGTAGCAGCGGCCGATTTCAGCCCATTTCCAAAGGAGGTCATCTTGGACTGGAGCAAATGGATCAGGCGGACGCATCGCTGGCTGTCGATCATCTTCACGGCAACCGTCGCCGCCAACTTCGTAACCATGGCTTTTGGGCAGCCGCCGGCCTGGGTGGTCTATTCGCCACTCCCGCCGCTCTTTCTTTTGCTGTTCAGTGGCCTCTATATGTTCGTGCTGCCCTATGTCGCGAAGACGCGCGGCGTGCAGCGGGCCACCGGATAGGAGTGGAAGGGGTATGGCCCCGTTGACCAAACCCAAGTCGACCAATCCCGCCGAGAAAGCTCAGCCGAAGCTGCTTTCCGGCGGCAATCCGCAGATCGCCAAGGGCTATGGCGATGCTCCCGTGCAGGCCTATATCGCGGCCATGCCCGGCTGGAAGCGCGAGATGGGCCAACGTCTCGACGCGCTCATCGAGCGCGCCGTGCCTAGCGTGAACAAAGCGGTGAAATGGAATTCGCCGCTCTATGGCATCGAAGGCGATGGCTGGTTCCTCGGCATCCATTGCTTCACCAAATACATCAAGGTTGCCTTCTTCCGCGGTCAGTCGCTTGATCCGGTGCCGCCCGGCGAATCCAAGAGCCGGGACACGCGCTACCTCAACATCCATGAGGACGACCCGCTCGACGAGGCCCAGTTCAGCGCCTGGGTGAAGCAGGCCAGCCAACTGCCTGGCGAGCGCATGTGAGCGTTCTACTTATTTAGGCGCAAAGGAGAAACGGCATGACGACCACGGGATCGCAGGAGAGCAAATCCGCCTCCGAACTGATCGACGGCAGGATCAAGGACCTCGGCGACTGGCGCGGCGAGATGCTGGGGCGGCTGCGCGCCCTGATCCGGCAGACCGACCCCGACGTGGTCGAGACATGGAAATGGCGCGGTGTTCCGGTGTGGGAACATGACGGCATGATCTGCACGGGCGAGACCTACAAGAGCGTCGTCAAGCTGACCTTCGCCAAGGGGGCGGCGCTGCCCGACCCCTCGCGGCTGTTCAACTCCAGCCTCGAAGGCAACACACGGCGCGCCATCGACTTCCAGCAAGGCGAGGAGATCAACGAGGACGCGCTGAAGGCGCTGGTGCGCGCCGCCGTCGCCTTGAACAAGTCGAAAGCGCGAAAGTAGTCTAGCGCGCACTGGGCCTGTCGAAAACGGCCGCCGTCGGCGCTGCCCCTCACTGTCCTGCCGGACATCTCTCCCCGTAGGGACGGGGAGAGGGGCGCTCTCATCGGCGATTCGCCAATCTTCAGCGTTGCAGGAAGGCGCCGGCGTTGCGGCCAGCCCCTCTCTCCCCGTTTTACGGGGAGAGATGTCCGGCAGGACAGTGAGGGGCAGCGCCGACGGCGGAGGATTGCCAACGACTTGGAGGCCGCAA
>NZ_VFVX01000063.1:0-15709 GCF_006442395.1 Mesorhizobium sp. B2-3-5
GCGCGGGGGCTTCAGGCGCCGGCCGGGCGAACAAGTCCGCCGCATCCATACTGCCATGTATTCCGCGGCGCGGAAAGGTACGCGAACGCGCACGGTGATCCTGAAGGATATTTGTGACGACTAGTCTAGGGACGCGGCTGTTCTGGGGGATCACCCTCTGCGCTCATCTCTCGCTTTATCAGCGAAGCTGAATGCGAAAACACTTCCGCGAGTTTCGTCTGTGACACGAACCCATCTTCTCTTCCAGGTGCGCAAGATCACGTTTCTTCCGATAGTCTTCGACGCGGCCTCCAATGGACTGGTGGCATGCGCCTGATGCACGGAAAGGACTTTGTTCATGTCCATTTCTTCGACGAGATAGATCGCCATCGCCCAAGCCCCATCCCCAGTTGCATTCTGGCGCAACTTTTGCGGGCATGCAAGCGGCCCTGGCAGCCTGGTGCCGGAACTGCGCCCATCACACCGAAGTCAAACCGGCAGCCTTGATCCGGCGATACGGCAAAGACGCACTTTTCAGCACAGTCGAACGCGCTCTCGTTTGCACGAGTTGCGATAGGGGAGGGTCGATGCGGCTGGAGATTCATAAGCTGCCGCAAAACTGTGAACGCCACAGGCGGAGCCCTGCGATCGAAGCTAATCTCGGCGCCCGTTCGATTGCCGCACATCAGGCGCGTTGGGACGCTGCTGATGCCGAGATCGGGTATTCGAGAACAGACGAACTAATACAGCGATCGGAACAGGCGCTTCTGGATGACCTGGCGCTGTCTCCAGCATGCTCCGTCGAAGCGGCGACCACCAAAGCGGCGAGCATGCTGGTGGTGAGAGCGGCGGCAGCGGTGGCAGCGGCGGTGGTGGTGGTGCCGACTGACACAGGTACGGCTTAGCCGGCCATCGAATTTCGACCAATGCCCTGCCGGTCAGGCCTCTAGCGGCCTTCCGCTGCCAGTCCCCCACGCAACAATGCTGCTGCGCCGCTGCGTAAAGTCCTACGTCTCTCGCTTGGCGCTTTCGAAGTCGGCTTCCAATCGCGATAGCGCTCCCGCTGCAGGCCTTCGTAATCTGGAAGCATGTGAAGAACACCGGGCGCCAATCGCGGCAGGCAGCCTTGCAATCCGAGCAGGCGAACAGTCCGACAAGATCCTGATGCATTGAGCCATGGCCGGGCCCGAGCCTGTCGGTCCACCGATGCAAGAAGTTGGTACCGGGTGGGCTTATGGGGCCATAAGCCCGGATATAATTTCGTTATGACAGTGGGCCCCGAGCGCCAAGCTTGCGTTTGACCATGGCCGGCGCGATGGTGCCTTTGGGGAAAAGGGAGGGGAACATGCGCAGCCGAGCTTTCGTGGCTGTTGCAGCGGTTTTTGCGCCGGCGTGAGGCTGAGGAAGTCATGAGCATTTCAGAGTGATCTACGGTGATGAGGGCGGCCACCACCTGTCTGTTGGTTGTCGCGGCGGTATCTTCCGGGACCGCTGAAGCCGAAACGCTGAGAGAAGCCTATGACGCTTGTCTTGCAGCCAGCATCCCTAAATTCGAGCATGTTTGTGGCCGTGCAGACTTGATAGCGAGGGACATAATTTTCGAGTGCAGTCCGCAGCTTCTGGCAATTTTGCGTTCGATGCCGCTTGCCGACGATGAAAACCAAAAGGTCGTGGCAGATCTGTTGAAATTTCGGGTTCAGCATCCCTGCGAAGGTAATTAGGTCAGGCCGCCGGCCGCTCTCCTACGCCGCCGAACTGTCGCGCTTCCTGGCGCCGCCCATGAGCAAAGGGAAGCATATGGTTCAGCTCATATGTGCAGCCGAAAAACAAAGTGGAGACGACGGAGAGGTCGATGAAATTGTCGGTTCTTGCCTTGGCCAGCGCGATTTTGTCGTTGACATTTAGCGCTCACGCAGCGCCGCTCTCGATTGACGCGCCGGCCCACGATCGCTTGATCCAGCAGGCGCGTGTGACGTGTGCATACCTGACCCGGGACGGCTACTGCGTCCGACCGCAAAGGGGGCACAAACATAGAGAATATCGGCATTATGACCGGCACCACCGCTACGACCACTATCGGCGGATCTTCCGGACTTACGAGCCGCCATACTACGGGCGCTATTATCGCCCGCGGCCGATCATCCGGGTCATTCCCAATTATCCGCCGTTTTATGATGATGGCTGGGACTATTGAGAAGTTGAGAAGGGCGGCGCAAACGTCGCCACGCTCGGGGAGGTCGCCTCCCCGTAGCCAGCCTCACCTTCCCCTGGGTCGCCAAAACAAACCCAGCGTCGAACGCTGTTTGGAGCATTTCATGAACATTCGAATCCTTATCGCCGCAGGTTCCGTAGCATTGGCCAGCCCACTCGTGGCTCCGGCAAACGCGCAAGAGATGTTTTATGGCTACAATTGCAGTGACGGCTGCTCGGGGCATCAGGCAGGGTACAATTGGGCGCAAAGGAACGACATCACCGACGAAAGCGATTGCGACGGGAATAGCCGGTCTTTCAACGAGGGCTGCCAGGCGTACGTTGATGAGCAATCGACCGAACCAGTTCAGCGCTATCAACCCAACGATGGAAACGACGACGAAGATAGCGGGGAATGACAGGCGTCAGACCAGCAAAGTCTGCATTGCGCCCACCTGTTGCCGTTCGGCCTGCCGAACCATTATCCCGGAAGCCGCCGATCGTTTCCAAAGCGTGCGGTACTCGTTGGGTCGGGTCGCGGCAGATGTCATTGGCGTGCTCGATGGGGCACCGGTCTGGTGTCCCACCGCATCCGGCATAGTTGACTTCAACATGGAGTGCTGCGATTGAGTCACGCTTCCGCTC
Organism: Mesorhizobium sp. B2-3-5; assembly: GCF_006442395.1. Lineage (NCBI taxonomy): Bacteria > Pseudomonadati > Pseudomonadota > Alphaproteobacteria > Hyphomicrobiales > Phyllobacteriaceae > Mesorhizobium > Mesorhizobium sp. B2-3-5. The sequence goes on from NZ_VFVX01000063.1 coordinate 2,815, forward strand.
CACAACGGTCACATTCGCACGACAGAAGCACTCCGCCGGCAACCTCCAGGAGAATCGCGTTGAACGTTGTATTGCCGAGTCAGATCGCGCAATCACCAACGCTGCTACCTTCGCCGGGCCGGGTGCCCTATCGTGCCGACATCGACGGGCTTCGCGCGATCGCCGTGCTCCCGGTGATTCTGTACCACGCAGGCATTCCCGGCTTCCAAGGCGGCTTCGTCGGCGTCGACGTGTTCTTCGTCATTTCCGGATATTTGATCGCATCGCTGATTGCAGGCGAGATCGCCGAAGGCGACTTCAGCCTGCTGCGTTTTTACGAACGGCGCATCCGGCGAATCTTCCCGGCACTGTTCGCCATGATTGCGGCCTGTGCCGTTGGCGCCTGGATGTTCTTCATGCCGGAGGAGTTCAAATATCTCGGGCGCAGCATGTGGACGACCGCCCTTTTCACTTCGAACATCCAGTTCGTGAAGGAAAGCGGATATTTCGACATAGGCGCCCAGATGAAGCCGCTGCTTCATACGTGGTCGCTTGCTGTCGAGGAACAGTTCTACATTGTCTTTCCCATACTGCTCATGACACTCGGCAGATTTGGCCGCAGCCGGACCGTCGCGGTGCTTTCAGCACTGTTTGTCGCATCGCTCGCAGCGAGCGCCTGGAGCGTGTTTCAATGGCCGACGGGCGCTTTCTTCCTGTCGCAGTTTCGCGCCTGGGAGTTGCTGCTTGGCGTTCTGCTGGCCTTCAAGATCGCGCCGCCGCTGTCGCGGCCGCTCACACGGCAAGCGCTGGCTGCGCTGGGTATAGGCATGATTGCCGTTGCAGTTTTTACTTTCGGCGAAGGAATGCCGTTCCCCGGCCTTGCTGCGTTGCTCCCGTGCCTCGGGGCTGGGCTGGTTATCCACGCTCGTGCCGCAGACGGCGCGATCGGTCGAGCGCTGCAGATGCCGGTCGTGGTTTCTGTCGGCCTGATTTCCTATTCCCTGTATCTCTGGCACTGGCCCCTCATCGTCTTCACGCCTTACATCCTCGGCCACAAGCCGTCGGTGGCCCAAGGCGGCGTAATCGTTGGCTGCTCCATCATTCTTGGCGCTCTCTCATGGCGCTTTATCGAAAAGCCCTTCCGCAGCGGCGCCAGCCGTGTCGGCCGCAGGGCCTTGTTCGCAGCCGCGGCCACTGCGATGGCCGCAGCGATCGGATTCGGATCTTACGTCGCCAGGGAAGGCGGTCTGCCGTCGAGGCTGCCGGCGGTTGTGCGCATGGTCTACGCTGCGACCTACGACGTCAGCCGCTTCGGTCAATCCGGTTGCCTCGAGCACTCCCGCGGCAACATCCGCCCGACGCTGGAGGACATCGGTTCCGGAAAGCTCTGCACAGTTGGAGCGAAAAGACAGGCAGATCCGGCTTTTCTGGTCTGGGGCGACTCTCATTCCGCCGCAATGGCCCCCGCGGTCGATGTTGCCGCGGCCAAGACAGGAATATCCGGCCTTTTCGCGGGCCGTGACGGCTGTCCGCCGCTTCCCGACCTGCAGCCTTCCAACCGAAGCGACGAGCAGGGCTGCCTGGAATTCAACGCGGCGGTCCGCAGGCTGATCGCTGCCCGCCAGATCCCGCTTGTATTCCTCGTGGCCTACTGGCCCAAATACGTGCACGACAGCGAACTTCCCCATGAGGGGGTCTTCTTCGACGCCTCGATGCCCCCGCCACTCGAGGACAAATCCGCGCAGATCGGCGAAGCCCTCGACCGGCTGATGGCCGACCTCACGCGGCAAGGCACAAAGGTCGTGCTGGTCATGGATGTGCCTGAGATGGGCCGCTACGTTCCCGAGGCTGCCGCGCGGGCAATGCTCACGGGCGGCTCGACCGATATCGCTCCGCCCTGGGACTATATCGCGAAACGGCAGGCTCTCTCGCGCGCGATTCTGGCAGACCTGGCGGCAAAGTACGGCGCTCGGATTGTCGATCCGCTTTCCGCATTCTGCAGCAAAGGGCACTGCGAGGCTGTCCGCGACGGCATGCCGCTTTACAAGGATGCCGACCATCTTACGGGCAGTGCGGCACGAAGCCTCGCCTATCTGTATGAGCCCGTATTCGCGTCACTCGTCGCCCGAGGCGCGAGCGAAGGAAATCCGGGTCAACGGTAGACTGCCGAGCGCCCGCCCGGATGCGCACCAAAAAAGAGGCCATAATTCGCGAACCAGGACCTCGGGACACGCTGCGCATCCGGCTCCGCTGGGTGTGCGCTCGCGGTGCTCCAGCCGATCGAGTGCCGTCTTCAGGCGAAGAAACGCGGTCATTTGGCCTCACCTCCTGTGGTTGGCCCCGCGCCCTCCGTTTGCCGCCCGCTTCTCGTCCTGAACATCGAAGGCCTGCCGCGCAAACTCGTCGCGAAGCATCTCGCACCGCGCGAGCCGTTCGTCGGCCTGTGCACCCAAAGATGCAGCATAGAAATCGAGCTTGCGGATCTTCTCGAACCAGGTCCGGAGCTTCTTCAGGTCCTCGTCGTTCTCTTCGAGTTCGGCATAGGTGAACTTGCCCGCCGCGCTCTCGGGTTCTGACGCGGAGCGGTTAGCTGCGTCTGCCGTCTTCTTCCACAAGGTGGAGAAAACCAGTTGGCGACCTATTTCAGAGGGTGGTGGGAAACGAGGACGGAACCATGACTTCAGATCGAAAGGAAGACTACGATTTTCCCCTGGTACGACAAGGACGGGGAGGCCGTGGCCCGCTTCTCCCGAGATCTTTCGCGCATTTGGTGCCGATCACCGTGCACGGTCGCCACCGCGAAGAAGTGCTCCGCTGTACTTCGGGTCTTCCGCTTGCAGTGATTCCCTGCTTAATTCGAGTAAATCCGCACCAATATAGAGTTGCCACATGATACCAATCTACATTGGGTATGACCCGCGCGAATCCCGAGTTCTAGACGTAGCGCGATGGAGCGCCTATCGGCGGACAAGCACGCCGTTGCAGATACAGCCCCTCGTGCTCAAAGAGCTTGAAGCCCAAGGAATCATGAAGCGACCGATGGTGGTTCGTGATGGTAAGCTCTGGTGCCCGATTTCCGAGGCACCGATGGCGACCGAGTTTGCCATATCGCGCTTTGCCATTCCGTTTGTGAGGCAAGGCGGCTGGGCCATGTTCTGCGATTGTGACGTCCTGTTTCTGAAGGATCCAGCCAAGCTGCTCGACCTAGTCGATCCTTCCTACGCGATTATGGCGGTTAAGCACCAGCAACGCGAATCCGAAGCGGTCAAAATGGACGGACAAACGCAGACGTTCTATCGCCGCAAAAACTGGTCGTCGGTCGTTTTGTGGAATCTAGATCATCCCTCAAACAAACGGCTGACCAACGAGATGCTCAATACCTGGCCTGGACGTGACCTCCACGCCTTCAAATGGCTTGAGGACCATGAGATCGGGGAATTACCTTTGGCATGGAACTACCTCGTAGGGGCTTCGGCTTCGGAACTCGACCCCGCCGATGTCTCGCTGGCGCACTACACGCTCGGCGGTCCTTGGTTTGCGGGCTGGTCTGGCGCCACGCAATGGGACGAATTGTGGAGCCGAGAAGAGAGCATTCTGCGTGCGTTTGAGGAACAGGCGGTTCAGATTCCCGCATGAAAACTCCGCTTTTGAAACTATTGCCAACCTTCTCAAAGCCAATTCTTCGCTTGCCCAGGGTCACGGGTCCCGCTTTGGTGATGGGGTCGGCGCCGAACTTTCGCCTCCCGGAGGGACATGATGCCGATTGGACACTTGTGACCGTCAATGCTTCCCAGCTTTTGGCGGAAACCTTCGGCCTCCCCGTTCCTGATATCGCCGTCATCCGCCGCGGCATTGTAGTCGGCGAGGGCGAACAGGACCTTTACAAGCGCGATTTGTTAAAAGGACGGCAGGCAAAACATCTGATCATACCGGTTTGGCCGAACGTTGAGGACAAGCTGAAAACCGGTTGTAGCACCTTCAATTATCGTTATGACACCTTGCAAGCGCTCACCAAATGGCAACTTGCCAACATCGTCTGGCGGCTTAGCGGCAAATATCATGTGTCCCACCGCTGGCACCGGAAAATCTCCACCGGAGCCTTCGCTATTATGCTGGCGCGCTTCGCCGGTTACGCTCCTGTTGTAGTCAGCGGGTTTTCGCTGTCCCAGGCCGGGCATGGATATGACACCCGAAATGCCTTTCGATATCATGCCGACGAAGATGCGGATTTGCTTCGACTGGTAGTGAGAAGAGGCGAGCCAATCTATGCACAGGATAGAGACTTCGCAGCAGAAACTGGATTGCCCTTGTGGCAGGGACAGATGCCATGACGAGTGTTTCTTAGGAATCTCGCAATATGGCGACTATTCCAGAACTTTATAGCAAAGACGACATCGCGTCGATGTTGAACAGAACGATAGCCATTACTTCGAGCCACGAGCCGAGTAATGATGAACATCACCCGCCCGTCGGGAGGTCGGCGTGCTGAATATCTCGATGATTGATCGGCAGACTATCAAGTCCATTCTCGTTATCCAGACGAAGTACATCGGAGACGTCATTCTGACGTCGGTGCTCGTGCGAAATCTGCGCCTCGCTTACCCAAACGCTGCGATAGCCATGCTTTGCGCTCCTGGCCTGCGGGACTTCGTAGTCAGCCAAAATATCGCAGACGTGGCCATCGGATTCGAGCGTCGAAGTGCTGGTAGAAGCCTGCTTCAGCGAGTGAAGGAATATTCATGCTTGGTCGCTGACCTCCGCCGCCGAAAATTCGATCTCACCATTGATGTGGCTGACTCGAAGACATCACGGATAGTACACAGGTCAATCGGCGCCCCGCTGCGCGTTGGATACAATCCCCCGGACAGGCCCCTGAAATTTTGGGAAGTTCAGCCTGCTAACATATTTGCTGAAGCCTTCGGCCATGGAGGCGCGCACTATTTGTACCGATATCTGTCCCCGCTTGAAGCACTTGGGATCGAACTACGCGAAGTGACGCCGAGGCTTGAACCTACACCAGTCGGGCGAAGCGCGTCTGCCCAGGTTCTGACTCGAAGCAATCTGGCTATAAAAGCTTTCGTCGCAGTACACGCTGGAGCAAGCTTCGAAGGGCGGCGTTGGCAACCTGAACGGTTCGCTGCGGTAATCGACGAGGTCTATATAACGACGGGCCTGCGGTCACTGCTGGTTGGTGGACCCGATGAAAGGGCAACCGAGCAAGCAATCTTAAACGTGGCAATGTCACCTTTGGTGAGCGTTGTTGGTAAGGTCTCGCTTGAGACACTAACTGCTTTGCTTGCAGATGCGTTTATCTTTCTGGGAAACGAGAGCGGCCCAATGCACATGGCTGCGTCAGTCGGAACCCCAGTTGTGGGCCTGTATGGCCTCACGCCACCCGACATATGGGGGCCCTTGGGCGTGCTTCACCGGACGGTTGAGCCGCCGCTGCCTTGCCAGTGTGTTGCGCCCGATTTGTGCAAACCCGGCAACCCGGGTGGCGTCTACTGCGTTCATCGACTACCGGTTGCCAAGGTCGCTCAAGCGACACGAGACCTGATAGATGCAGCGAGGCGACAGGCGAATGAGACGGCCAATTGAACGTATTCGCTCCGGTAGGAGACAGCCATCACCGGCCCGCGTAAAACAGTGAAGAGCACTGCAGACCGCATTTCGATAAAATCGTGCGCTTATCGGTCCGTTGATCGCCGGCTTGCCGAGTTGGTGCATCAAATATAATAAAGATGTACCGATTTCGGGGGAAAAGGGCTTGAAATTGTTGGCGACGGACGTTTGTGGCTTGCCCACCAACAGGCCAGAAAACCCAGCAGGCGTTCACCTCGTTCCGCGTTTCGGCACCGGTTGGACCGCAGGCTGTATTCTGCGAGATGGGCACTCCTGCGGTGAATATTCCGCCGCGACATCGCCGACCTTCAGTCCGTTTTCGGTGCCGAACCCTTTTGCCCGGATCCTCGTCGCTTATCCAAATATTTCGCTGAAGCGGTTCGGGCCTATCTGGTGAACGAAGACAACCTGAAACGCTCTAAACCAATTTCTCGACCGATGCTGTTGCGAGGATTAGCGCTAATGCACGATGGCGTAATGGGCGCTGTCGCGATGCTGCTGTCCTTCGTGCTGAGATTGGATTTCGATGGTGTCGCTCAAAATTTAGCGGTATTCTTGAATGCGGCTGTTCTTTTCGGAATTGTGGTTAGTGGCGTCGGTTTTTTGCTGGGGCTGAATCGAGGTATTTGGCGCTACGCATCGCTGTCGGATTTCTTGGCAATAGCCTATGCGGCTAGCCTGTCCGTGGCCAGTTTCACTGTGATCGAATTCCTGCTGGATCGACTGAATTCGATCCCCCGTTCTTCCATTCTTATCGCTTGGGCCTTCCTGATCGTGCTCCTAGCCGGACCGCGTGCTGCGTATCGGCTTTATCGGAATCGCCACGATGTCATTCGAGGGAGGTTGGCCGATCGCGGCACCGGCAAGCATGTGCTCTTGATTGGAGCGACAGATAACGCTGAGGCCTTCCTGAGAACCATCAAGGAGAGAAACAGCGCCTCATTCGAGGTCCTGGCGATTATCGACGAACGTGGCCGTAGGACCGGGCGTTCTATTCGCGGGGTCCCTGTATTAGGGCCATTGGAAAGACTACCGCAGATCCTCAATCAATTCGAGGCTAGGGGACGCCGGCCCGAGGCGATAATCCTGACACGATCGCGCGATGATTATCAGCGGCACGCCAGTGTCGAAGCGTTGGTTGAAATCGCTGCCCGGCAGAAAGTAGAAATCCTGAGGCTTCCGAACCTCTTTGACATGCAAAGGATCGATGCAGAGATCGAACTGCGTCCGATCAAGTTGGAAGACCTCTTACAACGGCAACCCGTTATGCTTGACTCCCCTAAGATAGCCTCGATGATCGAAGGCAAGACTGTCCTGATCACCGGCGCAGGCGGTTCGATTGGATCCGAGTTGGCGCGGCAGGTTGCGGCCTTGAGCCCCCGGAGCCTCGTTCTTGTGGACGCCAGCGAGTATGCACTTTACTCCATTGAGTCTGAGCTCTCTGGCGCACGCCGCAACTTCGAACTCCATGCTTCCCTCTGCAACGTGCGTGAAAAGGGGGCTGTCAACACTGTTGTCCAGAGCCACAGACCCCACGTGATCTTCCACGCTGCAGCACTAAAGCATGTGCCGATCATTGAAGCTCAACCGCTTGAAGGTATTCTCACCAATGCGATCGGGACTCGTAATGTCGCCGAGGCGGCGCTCCGTGCCAATGTCCCCAAGATGATTATGGTTTCGACTGACAAGGCCGTAAATCCTACCAGCGTAATGGGCGCGACCAAGCGGATGGCGGAGATGTTCTGCCAGGCAATGGACCTCGACTCGAAGACCAACAGCACACGTTTTGTCACAGTGCGATTCGGCAACGTCCTGGGGTCAGCCGGATCTGTGGTCCCGCTTTTCGAAAAGCAGATCAAGGCCGGAGGGCCGGTAACAGTTACCGATCCAGAGATTGAGCGCTTTTTCATGACTATTCCGGAAGCCTGCCTCCTCGTCATGCAGGCGGCAGCGCACAACTCTGCGCAACAAGAAGAACGCGGCCGAATTTACGTTCTCGACATGGGGCCGCCTGTAAAGATCGTGGATCTGGCTCGAAATCTCATCCGTCTTTCGGGGCGGCGCCCAGACACCGACATCCGGATAGTCTACACCGGACTTCGGCCTGGCGAAAAACTCTACGAGGAATTGTTCGATAGCAAGGAAACCTTGAGCCAGACCGGTGCGACGGGCATCCTGACGGCATCTGCACGGTCGATCGAACTCGCACTGATTGAGCGCATCTTCGACGAAATGCAGCGCATGATTGACGCCCAAGATTTGCCCGGCGCCCTCCGGCTTCTGAAATCCACTGTCGCTGAGTTCAATACTGGAGCGCACGTTCACCACTAATGAGCGGGAAGAGGCCGATCAAGCCATGAGCCTCAATGCGGCGACCACAGGTAGCGATCCAGTAACGGCGGCCTGACGAAGCGGTGCACGGATCATTCAGCGGTTGTTATGTAGGCGAGGGGCAATCTCAATAAGCGGTTTGTCGCAGCGATGTCTCTCAAAGCATCATACCGCCCGCCGCCATCGCATCGGCAAGATGAAATTCGGGGTGACGAACGGGCCGGACTGTGAGGCGGGGCTACGCCGGCGTGGCAGCCCGACCCTGTGGCTGACTCCGGAGGCGCTTGCCATGTGGATTGCTCCGCGTCGAACAACACGCAGCGGCCAGCCTCGCTATCTGTCCCGATCTGGTGATCGAGACCGGCTTGACGCCAGGCCCGTTGTTCGGGCCGCGCCTGCGGATCTGGACGTTCCCCGGACACCGAGCAGGCGGACACGGACGTGGTGACCTGGGACCCTGAACTTCAGAATTGAGTAGAGTCCGTTGGTCACTATCACACGGCATTGACCGCGCCATCCGCGGCTGGCCGGCGGCGGCAGGCGATGGCACGGCGCTGTTTGCCGGGGCGCCGGAGTAGCTCGGCGCCGGCGATTGGCCGATCTCTCCCACTTGGGACCCACAAGGGGGGAGATTGGCTGTCATTGACGCCTCGCACCTCGAACCTAGTTCTCTCCGCGTGGCGTCAAGCCTGCGACGCTGAACGGCCGGTTCGACAACGCGCCCGCCGCACCTAGCGTAAGGAGTACCTCCTTGAAACGCTTCTGGATCGGCGTTCTCATCCTCATTATCGTCTGCCTGGCGGGCTTTGCCGTCTACGCCTGGAAGCCGGCGATCGACCCGATCGAACCGCCGCAGCGCACCTCCTTCGACCAGGCGCTGATTGAGAAGGGCGCGGTGCTCGCTTCTGTAGGCAACTGCACGGCTTGCCATACCAAGCCCGGCGGAAAGTCCTTTGCCGGCGGACTAGCGGTGCCGACGCCATTCGGCACCATCTATTCCACCAACATCACGCCGGACCCCAAGACCGGTATCGGCCGCTGGTCGGAAGCTGCCTTCAGCCGGGCGATGCGGGAAGGCGTGGAGCGCGACGGCGATCACCTTTATCCGGCCTTCCCGTTCGACCATTTCACGCTGGTCTCAGACGAGGACAACAAGGCGCTCTATGCCTATCTGATGACGCGGCATGCCGTGGAGAGCCGGCCTCCCGCCAATGAGCTGGCGTTCCCACTCAACCTGCGTTTCGTGCTGGCGGGCTGGAAGCTGCTCTTCTTCCACAAAGGCGCCTATCGCGAGGATACCGCGCAGAGTGCCGAATGGAACCGCGGCGCCTATCTCGTCGAAGGGCTTGGCCATTGCGGCGCCTGCCATACGCCGCGCAATGCCCTGGGCGCCGAGCGGAAAGGCGCGCACCTGGCAGGCGGCGAAGCGGAGGGCTGGGATGCCTTCGCGCTCGACAGATCATCGTCCGCGCCGGTCCCGTGGACGCATGACAGCCTCGATGCCTATCTGCGCCAAGGCTGGCATGCCGATCACGGCGTGGCCAACGGGCCAATGGCCGAGGTCACGGGCAATCTCGGCCGGCTTCCCGATTCCGATATCAGCGCCATCGCCACTTACCTGATCTCGCGGATGAGCGAGCCGACGCCGGAGCGTGCGGCGGCAGCCGAGGACATCCGCAAGAAGCTTTCGATCGACCAGGGCGGCACGCCGACACCGGCCAGCGCCACCACCGGCAGTCCGACAAGCCGCGGCGGCGCGATCTACCAGGCGGCCTGCGCCACCTGCCATGACGGCAGCCGCCCGCAGCCTTTCGGCGGCATCGATTTCCATCTCTCCAGCACAATCGCCGCGCGCGAGCCGCAAAATGCGATCAACGTCGTGCTTTTTGGCCTGCCGGCGACGAGCGGCCGGGAGAGCCCGATCATGCCGGGCTTTGCCGCGACGTTGACCGACGATCAGGTGGCGGACCTGCTCGGCTATCTGCGCGAGACCTATGCCCAGAAGCCGGCATGGGCGGACGCGAAGACGAAGATCGCCGATACCAGGAGCGGAAAATATCGGGTCAGCGTCGGGCCTTCGGACGGCATCGAGCGCAGCCCGGACAATGTAGGAGCCAAGGACTGATGCTTAAGCTCAACGTCAACGGCACGTCACATGACGTCGACGTCGATCCGGCGACGCCGCTGCTTTATGTGCTGCGCAACGATCTGAAGCTCAACGGCGCCAAGTTCGGCTGCGGCCTCGGCCAGTGCGGCGCCTGCACGGTGATGGTAGACGGCAAGGCGGTCTTTTCCTGCCTGACGCCGGCCATGCTGGTTGAGGGGCGCGAGATCAAGACGGTCGAGGGCCTTGGCACCATCGACGCTCCCGGACCGATGCAGAAAGCTTTCATCGAACAACAGGCGGCGCAATGCGGCTATTGCATCGCCGGCATGATGATGCGGGCGCAGGCGCTGCTTGAGGCAAAGCCCGATGCCGCCGACGCCGACATCAGGCAGGCGCTGGAGCCCAACCTCTGTCGCTGCGGCACGCATATGCGCATCCTTCGGGCCGTGGCCCGCGCCCGCGATCTGATGCAGGGCAAGTCCGCCGACAACATGGCGCCGGCCGCCGCCACGGGGAGGGGATGATGAACGCATCGAACCTGCTTCCCGATGTCACCCGCCGCGGCTTCCTGGCGGGAGCCGGCGCGCTGGTCGTGTGCTTCGCCATCCCCGCCGAGGCGCAGGAGGGCGAGGTACCAAGCGCGCCCGGCGCCCAGACGGCGAAGCCGAAACTACCTGGCAGCCTGGCCGATACGCCTTCGCTCGACGCCTGGATCCGCATCGACGCCGACGGTTCGATCACCGTCTTCACCGGCAAGGCCGAGCTTGGCCAGGGCACCAAGACGTCGCTGCGCCAGATCGCGGCCGAGGAACTGGAGGTCGAGCCCGCATCGATCAGGCTGATCACCGCCGATACCGCGCTGACGCCGAATGAAGGCTACACAGCCGGCAGCCAGACGATCCAGAACTCGGGCACCGCCATCCGGTATGCCTCGGCGCAGGTGCGCCAGATCCTGGTCGCCAAGGCCAGCGAAAAGCTCGGCGCGCCGGTCGAGGCGCTCAAGGCCGAGGCGGGCGCGATCCTCGGCCCGAATGGGGCCAAGGCCAGCTATGGCGAACTGGTCTCGGCCGACGTGCTGCATGTCGACGCGGCGGCCGACACCAAGCTCAAGCCGCCCACCGCCTACCGCGCCATCGGCAAACCCTTCGCGCGGGTGGATATCCCGGCAAAGGTCACCGGCGGGGAAGCCTATGTGCAGGACATGCGGCCGCCGGGCATGGTGCATGCCCGCGTTGTGCGTCCGCCGAGCTACGGCGCCAAGCTCACCGACTTCGCCGATGCCTCTGTCAAGGCGATGCCTGGCGTCATCGCGGTGGTGCGCGACGGCGATTTCCTGGCCGTGATCGCCGAGCAGGAGTTCCAGGCGGTGAGGGCCATGCGCGCCATGGCCGGCGTCGCCAAGTGGCAGGAGCAGCCGGGGCTTCCCGACCAATACGACCTGCCGGCCTTCCTCGAAAAATCCGTATCGGAGATCGGTAGCGTGACCTCGGTCGGTGCCGATAGCGTGCCTGGCGCAAGGACGCTCAAGGCGCAGTTCACGCGCGCCTACCAGATGCACGCCTCGATCGGCCCGTCGAGCGCGGTGGCCATGTTGGACAATGGCCTGACGACGGTGTGGACGCACACGCAGGGCGTCTATCCCGACCGCAAGGCGATTGCTCAGATGCTCGGCGTGCCGGAGGAGAAGGTGCGCTGCATCCACACTGAAGGCTCCGGGTGCTACGGCCACAACGGCGCCGACGATGCGGCGGCCGACGCGGCTCTGATCGCGCAGAAGGTGCCGGGCAAGCCGGTGCGCGTGCAATGGATGCGTGACCAGGAGCATCTGTGGGAACCATACGGGCCGGCGATGCTGACCAGGGCGAGCGCCACGCTCGACCAGAACGGCAACATCGTCAGTTGGCACTATGACCTGTGGAGCAACAGCCATGGCACGCGGCCGGGCTCGGCCGGATCGCTGATCGCCGGCCGCTTGATGGCCCGGCACTTCCCGCCGGATCCGGCGAAGCTGCAGATATCGCCGCTCGGCAATGGCGACCGCAACGCCATCCCGCTCTATGACGTGCCCAACCTGCGTGTGAACTGGCATTTCATCGCCGACATGCCGGTGCGGGTTTCCTCGCTGCGCGGCCTTGGCGCCTATAGCAACGTCTTCTCTATCGAGAGCTTCATGGACGAGCTCGCGCTGGCGGCGAACGCCGATCCGGTGGAATACCGCCTACGCCACCTGAAAGACCCGCGCGCTAAGAAGGTGATCGAGGTCGCGGCGCAAAAATTTGGCTGGTCGAAGGATGCTTTGCCGGAAGGCCGGGGCAGGGGCTTCGCCTTCGCCAAATACAAGAACCACGCCGCTTATCTGGCCATCGCGCTGCAGGCCGATGTCGACAGCGACAGCGGCACGATCATGGTGTCGCGCGTCGTCGCGGCGGTCGATTGCGGCGAAGCCGTCGCCCCTGATTCGATCGTCAACCAGACCGAAGGCGGCATATTGCAGTCGATGAGCTGGACGCTTTACGAGGCGGTGCATTTCGACAGCACGCGCATCTTGAGTCCCGATTGGTCGACTTATCCGATCCTGCGTTTCAGCACTGTTCCGGACAGCATCGAGGTGCAGGTCGTCGATAATCCAGGCACGCCTTATCTCGGTGTCGCCGAAGCCGCCCAAGGGCCAACTGCAGGCGCCATCGCCAATGCGTTCCGGAGTGCGACAGGCAAGCGTATCTACGATCTGCCTTACACGCGAGAGAGGGTGAAGGACGCGCTGGGGGTTTAGGGCGCTTAGAGCATAATCTGACCTGATGGAATCGCGAGGGATTCCCATCGGCGAGAATATCTGATTCATCATGTCTGCTGGAT
>NZ_VFVX01000064.1:0-14188 GCF_006442395.1 Mesorhizobium sp. B2-3-5
GGCGGCGACAGTTCTGCTGGCGACGCCGGCCGACGCTAAACATCGTCACAGGCATTTCAAGCCGCTTTCACCGCGAGTGGAGCAGCCGCTGACGCCGCGGGTCGACCAGCCCCTGAAGCCGCGGGGGAAATCGCGGCGCAAGCAGCCGAAACCGAGGGGCGAGCAACGGATCACGCGCAGCCCCGCACAGCAGACGACGCAGCCTCCGCTGCCATCGGCCACCAATGTTCCCCTGCCGGAGCAACGTCCCGCAGGCACGCCAAACACGGAAGAAAATCCGAAGACGGAAGAACAGAAGGCCGAGGCTCCAAAGAGCGGCGGCAGCTCCGATCGGTTCAATGAAGAAACGTCCCATTACAAGAAACAGGCGCGCCCCGAACCGCCAGCCAATATGGAAAGCGAGCCGGAGCCGCCGGCCGTGGCGCCAACACCGACACCAAAGCCCGATGTCCAGGAGCCCGAGGCCCAGCCGCCCGACGTCGTCCCGCGGCCGCCGCAAAAGCCGGCCGATGCCGGCGACCAGAAGGTGCTTCCCGACCCGCGCTCGGCCGACCTGCCGGCGGACAAGATGCCCGCCGAAGAAGTTGCCTGCCGGGAGCGGCTGAAGGCGCTCGGCGTCGAATTCGAGGAACACAAGGCGGAAAGCAATCCCGAAATCGGCTGTTCGATCCCCTATCCCCTGGTGCTGAAATCACTCGGCAAGTCGATCGCGATTGCCCCCGACACCGAGCTCAATTGCCCGATGGCGGAGGCGACGGCGCGTTTTGCCGCTGAGGTCGTCCAGCCAGCGGCGAAAGCCGAATTCGGCGCCGATCTGAAATCGATCGGTCAGGCATCGGCCTTCGTCTGCCGACCGCGACACGGCGCCGGGAAACTGTCGGAGCACGCTTTCGGCAACGCGCTCGACATCGCCAGCTTCACCCTATCGGACGGCAGGACAATCGAGGTCGGCCTGACGCCGCCAGAGAAAGAGGGCAAGTTCCTCGACGCCGTCCGCAAGGCCGCCTGCGGTCCGTTCAAGACCGTGCTTGGACCCGGCGCTGACGCTGACCACGCCTTGCATTTCCATTTCGACCTCGAACCGCGCCGCCATGGCGGCACGTTTTGCCAATGAGCATTGGCCGAACGTGCCGCAATTCAGCCGCAGGCATGAACGCGGCCGCTGAGTTTTCCTTTACCCTTGATCGTTAAAATACCGGATATCCGGGCCATGATCCCGAAAAGTGGAACCGGTTTTCGGAAAAAGATCATGGTCAGGCAAAGGTAGAACCTGGTCAGGATCAGGTTCGGGGACAGGATTCCGCCAATGGCCGGCAAATTTCGCGCCGTGTTTCTCTCCATAGCGCGCCAACCCAGACCTGCGGCGCTGCTGGCCACCGGCCTTGCGCTGGCCACGGTTTCGGCCTGCAACACCGGTAACGTGCTGTCGCTCGAACCGGCGGTCGATGTCGGCTCGCAGACCGCGGCCGTGCCGCAATATTCAGGGATGCAGAGGCTTGTCCCGTCCAATCCCTACATGACCCAGGCCGCCTATCCGCGCATGGATACCCCGGTGTCACCGACCGAACAGATGCCGGCCAGCGAGACAGACTGCCGCCAGCAGCTGAAACGCCTCGATGTTGCCTATACCGATCTGGCGCCGATCCATGAAGGCCAGTGCGGCATTGACTATCCGGTCAAGGTCTCGGCCATCGGCAGCGTCGAGATGAAGCCCGCCGCGACGCTGACCTGCGACATGGCCGCCACCTTCGCCGCCTGGACGAAGAACGAACTGGTTCCCTCCGCCCGCTGGCGCTACTTCTCCGGCGTCAAGACCATCCACCAGGGCTCGAGCTATTCCTGCCGCAACATCGCCGGCGAAGGCGTGCTGTCGGAGCACGGCAAAGGCAACGCGCTCGACGTCATGAGCATCGAGCTCAACAATGGCGATGACATCGACGTGCGCAAGCCCGGCCTGTTCGCCTTCCGCACGCGCGGCTTCCTCAACAATGTGCGTGCCGACGGCTGCCAGTATTTCACCACCGTGCTCGGCCCCGGCTACAACTACGACCACCGCAACCATTTCCATTTCGACATCAAGAACCGCAAGAACGGCTATCGCGCCTGCCGCTGATGCATGTCGCCCAAAAATGACCTCGTCGCAGGAATCCCTTTCCAGCCGACGCCCTTTGGCATTGACGACCATACCCTCTGCCGGCGGAACACGACTCCGCATAGAGTGAAGCCGAAACGTTCAGGCGGCGGCACATGGACCAGCAAAGCCTTCCGCGACGCATTGCAACCTGGGTGGTCGCCTTTCTGGCCGCCTGGCTGGCACTCGCCTATTTCGCTGCGCCGGGATTCTGGACATTCCGGAACCGCGGCTTTCGCAACAACCCCTTCGAGATGGTCACGCACACGCCGCAAGGCATTCCCGGCGACCCGATCAATGTCGGTCTTGTCGGTACCGAGAAGGAGGTGGTCCATGCCTTCGCGGTCGCCGGCTGGGATACGGCCGACGCCGTCACCTTGAGAACCGCCATCGATATCGGCGAAAGTGTCCTGTTTTCCCGCCCTTATCCCGATGAGCCGATGAGTCGCCTGCTGTTCGAAGGCCGCGCCCAGGAGCTCGCTTTCGAAAAGCCGGCCGGCGACAGTGCCGACCGGCGCCATCACGTCCGTTTCTGGCAGACGGACACGGTCGGCGATGACGGCCGTCCGTTCTGGTTGGGTGCCGCAAGCTTCGATCGCGGCGTCGGTCTCAGCCACGACACGGGCGCAATCACGCATCACATCAGCCCCGACATCGACGCTGAACGCCAGTTTCTCATCGGCGATCTGAGTGCCGCCGGCCAGTTGATCTCGACCAGCGAACTGGCTGGCATCGGCGCCACCACGACCGGCCGCAATGGCGGTCGCGATCCCTACTTCACCGACGGCAAGGCAATCATCGGCGTGTTGAAGCAGCTGCGGTGACTCGTGTCACGCCACGGTGATCACGATCTTGGCGAATCGACAGCCCCGCGCATTGTCGTGCACGCCGTCTGGCCGGTAACGCGCGCTCGCGCCAAAGGTGCGGGTTGCAGTCGATGCCCTTGTCGAACACTTTTCGGCGCCGCCGCGAGACAACGCCTGAAAGATATGCGTCATATTCTAAAAATGACGGCGGACTATTTTCGAGCGGCCCAACGCAATGCTATTGAGCCCTCATGCTATACGTTGAAATCGCTATCGTGGTCGTCCTCATTTGCGTGAACGGCCTTCTGGCAATGTCCGAGCTCGCCATTGTCTCGTCACGGCCAGCCCGGCTCAAGGCAATGATCGACCGCAATATCAACGGCGCCGGCCGTGCCCTGGCGCTCGGCTCCAATCCCGGCAAATTCCTGTCCTCGGTGCAGATCGGCATCACCCTGGTCGGTGTCCTCTCCGGCGCCTTCTCCGGCGCCACGCTGGGTGATCGACTGGCGGTGTTCCTTGCCTCGACCGGCATCCGCGAAGGCATCGCCGACCCGCTCGGCGTCGGCATCGTGGTTGCCATCATTACCTATTTCTCACTGATTGTTGGCGAACTGGTGCCCAAGCAGATCGCCTTGCGCGATCCCGAGCGGGTTGCCGTCCGCGCGGCGCCCGCGATGACCATCCTTGCCACCGTTTCGGCGCCATTGGTGTTCCTGCTCGACGTTTCCGGCCGGGCTGTTCTGTGGCTGCTCGGCCAGCGCGGCGAAAGCGAGGAGAAGGTCACCGACGAGGAGATCAAGATGCTGGTCGCCGAGGCCGAGCATCACGGCACCATCGAATCCGACGAGCGCCGCATGATCGCCGGCGTCATGCGGCTTGGTGACCGCGCCGTGCGCGCCGTGATGTCGCCGCGCACCGACGTCGACTGGATCAATCTGCAGTCCGACGATGCCACGATCCGCAAGCTTTTGATGGAGACGCAGCATTCACGCCTGCCGGCTGGCGACGGCAGCGTCGACGCCATGATCGGCGTCGTGCAGACCCGCGACGTGCTGGCGGCACTGCTTGGCGGTCGCGCGCTCGATCCGCGCAAACATGTGCGCGCGGCACCCATCGTCCACGACCAGGCCGACGCACTGGACGTGCTGCAGAAGCTGAAAGAATCCGACGTGCCGATGGCGCTGGTGCATGACGAATACGGCCACTTCGAAGGCATCGTCACCCCTGCGGACATTCTCGAGGCCATCACCGGCGTCTTCCGCTCGGATCTCGAAGCCGGCGAGGAAGAAAACGCCGTCCAGCGCGACGACGGCTCATGGCTGCTCGCCGGCTACATGCAGGCCGACGAGATGGCCGAGGTCCTCGGCATCGACCTGCCGGAAAACCGCGACTATGAGACCGTCGCCGGCTATGTGCTGTCACACATGCATCATTTGCCAACGACCGGCGAATGCGTCGACGCTCAAGGCTGGCGCTTCGAAGTGGTCGATCTCGACGGCCGCCGCATCGACAAGCTGATCGCCACCCGCCTGCAGAGCGGCCACCGTGAAGTGGTACGCTGACAACAGAGGTCAAGCTGATCGAGATGGCCGCGAGGGTCAGACCAGGGACCCTGCGGCATGCCAAGTTGCGCTAGCCGTCCGACTCGAGGGAACTCGCCCCCTCAAACCGTGGCTTCGATTGGTTCGGCAAGTCTGGGGTTTGAGCGCGTGGCGATCAGGCAGCTGGCCACGATGAGGCCTGCTCCAGCCAGCGTGGTCCAGGTCACCGCCTCGTCGAAGAAGAGGAAGCCGAGCGCGATCGCCCAGATGAAGGCCGAGTATTCCGTCGGGATCAGATATTGCGCTTCGGCGCGGGCATAGGCCCAGCTCATCAGGAATTGGCCGGCGAGTGACAGTGCCGTCACTCCGGCAAGCGGAAGCCAGAGATTGCCCGGCAGGGCGATGGCGAGCCAGGGCGCGGCAAGGCCAAGGATCACCGCAACGCAGAGGTTCTGGAACAGCATGATCTCGATGGGCTTGGCCACCAGCGCCTGTTGCCGCGCAAGGATCAGATTGTAGGCGTAGAACACGGTCGATACGAGCACCGCGGCAGTCCCAAGCAGGGCATCGCCGGCATAGCTTCTCTGTCCGAACTGTCCGGCCACGATGATTGCGACGCCCGCTATCCCGGCCAATGAGGCCCAGATCGCCTGCCGCTGTATCCGCTCGCCCAGCAAAAGCGCGGCCAGGAGAAGCGCAAACAGGGGCGCCACGAAACTAAGCCCGATCGCCTCGGCCAGCGGCAGCCTGGCAAGCCCCCAGAAGAAGGACAAAAGGACGATGCCGACAACAGCGGCCCGCAGCGCATGCAGCCTCAGCACCGAGGGAGCAGGAAGCGAGCGCGGCCCCGCCAACCAGCCGGTGCCCGCGACCACGGTCGCCAGCATGCTGCGCCACAGCACCGTATTGTAAACGCCGACCGCGATGACCAGCACCTTCATCGCGGCATCCATGCCGGACAGGAGGAAGATGCCAAGCGCGCATACGAGCACCGGGATCATCGGGGAAACGGCGCCGGCCAGGCTGGATGACTTCACGCGGGCGTACTCAGGTGACGGATGCAAGCTGACATATCAGGGCAAGGCGGCGGGGCCAGATGGCAGCCCCGCCGATATGGAGGTCCAACGATGCCGGCGCGCGCCTCGCGCTTCGCGGCCCGCACCGGCAAAGCGGGCGATCCGATCCTGTTGCTCGACCAGGACCGTAGCCGATGGAACTGGTCGCTGATCCGCCGCGGTCTCGACGGCCTGAACCGCGCGATGACCCTGACACCGACCCCCCGGGCCCCTATCTGCTGCAGGCGATGATCGCCGCCTGCCATGCCCGCGCGGTGACCGCCGCCGACACCGACTGGATCGCGATATCGGCCTATTACCAGGCTCTTGCCCTAGCCGGTTCGGCGCCGCCCCTCATCGCCCTGCCGGGCACTTCTCCCCGTATCGGGCACTTCTCCCCGTATAGTGACGGGGAGAAGGCCGCTGTCATCGATGGTTCGCCAAACAGAAACGTTGCAGAATATTAAGCCGAGGTCGCGGTCAGCCCTTCTCCCCGTCACTATACTGGGAGAAGGTGGCGGCAGCCGGATGAGGGGCAGCGCTACGTTTGCTCGAGCAGCACTTATGGGCCTCTTAGCGAAAAAGGGCGGCGCAAGCGCCGCCCCATATTCCTTGGGAGGATAATCTCAAAGAGCGATCAGGCCGCCTTGATTTCCTCGTCGACCACTTCGGCGTCGCGCGCCTTCTTCAGCGCCTTGGCCCACCAGGCGACATCGTTGACCAGCGCGGCGGCGGCCTGGTTCAGGTGCTCGAGATCTTCAAGCTTCTTCTCGCCCTGGCGCACGGCGAGGAAGTCGCCCCAGGCGATATGGACGGCGGACTTGACCGGCGCCATCTGCAGTTCGACGGCATGGAGGCGGAGCTGCTCGACGGCGCGGGCGCCGCCGACGCTGCCATAGCCGACGAAGCCGGCCGGCTTCTTGTTCCATTCGTTGGCGGCGTAGTCGATGGCGTTCTTCAGCACCGCCGTCGGGCCATGATTGTATTCGGCGGCGGTGAAGATGAAGCCGTCATACTCGGCGACCTTCTTCTGCCAGCGCTGCGCCACCTCGTTGGTCGAGGGCACCCAGGCGGAGGAGGCGACTTCGTCGAAGAAAGGCAGCGGGAAGTCACGCAGGTCGACGACTTCCACGTCGATGTCGGCATGCGACTTGGCGATCTTGGCGATCCATTGGGTGGGCACATCGGCGAAGCGCGCGGCGCGCGTCGAACCGACGATGATGGCGATCTTGGGTTTTGACATGGGAGGCTCTCCATTCCGGTAAAAGCTGGTATCGTTTAGATACCGGCGCTATATGAGATACCGTCAACTCCCGACGCAAGGAGGCACCTTTTTGTTACTGAGGCACCCGCACCGCACCGAAGACTGCCGCGCCATTTCGGAAATCCTGCAGCGCGTCGGCGACAAATGGACCGTGCTCGTGGTCGGCAAGCTTGGCGATGGGCCGCTGCGTTTCAATGAGTTGCGCGCGGCTGTCGGCGGCATCTCGCAGAAGATGCTGACCACCACCTTACGCGGCCTGGAACGCGACGGCTTCGTCACCCGCACCGTGTTCCCGACCATCCCGCCGCGCGTCGATTACGAACTGACCGAACTCGGCCATGAACTCTTGATTCCGGTCAGCGCGCTTGGCGAATGGGCACGCAGGAACACCCAGCGCGTCAGGGCGGCACGCGAGAAATTCGACGGCATGCATGGCTGAAACCCTTGCGTGGCAAGGAATCCGGAGTTTCACGGTCAGCGACGCTGCTGGACGGCAAGCGAACCCGTAATTCTCCAAACGAGGTCCCGCAGCTCAGTCTTATGGCGCTTGAGATTGATCGACGAACGCGCCAGCCCGACCACGCCAGTCATAAACCAAGGGCTGTCATCGGGCTCGTGGCGCCATGTCCCCGCAAGGCGCCGGACTGCAGATCGCGCAGGCCGCGGTTGGCACCCTGACGCCCTTGTCGCCGTGCAAGCAGGCGGTGCATGGAAGGTCGTCTTTGGCTTCGGCATAGGCGGTTACGCCGAGCAGGCAGACCAGAGCGACAAGGGCTGCCACGAGCCAGCCGTTCAGCATGTGTTGACGCAGTGTCTCTCCTCCAACACCGGCAGAATCAGGCGTGAAGGCAACCGTCGAATGTCGCGAAGCGCGACGCCCGCACGGGCGATGTTGCAATCGGCCTGTATGGGGAGAACTGGCTGTCGTCAATTCTCGGCGGGCACCGCCTTCGGCTTGCCCTCGCCATCCAGCGCCACCATGACGAAATCGGCGTGCGTCACCTTTTCCATCAGGTCGGAGAGATAGCGCTGCGCCCAGGCCTCGACCTTGAGTGTCATCGAGGTGCGGCCGACGCGTTCGACATGGGTGTAGATGCACAGCGTGTCGCCGATCTTCATCGGCTTGGCGAAGGACATCTCCTTGACCGCGGCCGTCACCACGCGCCCCCTGGCGCGCTCGGCGGCGCGGATGCCACAGGCAAGGTCCATCTGCGCCATCACCCAGCCGCCGAAAATGTCGCCGGCCGCATTGGCGTCCGAAGGCATGGCGAGCGTGCGCAGCGTCAGGTCTCCGATCGGCCGTCCATCCGCGTAGTGCACCATGCGAGAAATCCTTGAGATCGATTGCCCTCGATCCCGTAGCGTCACGGCGCAGGCACGTCAACGCGCGGCGGGATCGTGCCACGGCCTGCATCGCGCTTGTCCATGCGACCGCCTCTCGCACTCCCGGGCAAAACCTCGCCTGGCGGCTAAAAGTAGCGCGCGAGGTTCGAGCGGATGCGATCGAGAACGGTATTTCCCGACATGTCGGGAACGAATGCCTTGCCCGTGATCGCCTCGTAGGCCTGCGCGTATATCTTGGAGGCCTGTTCGACGATCCCGTCGGGAATCTTCGGGATCGGATCCTTGTAGGGATCGCAGCGCGCCGTCACCCACGAGCGGATGAAATCCTTGTCGAAGCTCTCCGGCCGCGCGCCGCTTGCGAGCGCCCGTTCGTAGCTCGCCGCGATCCAGTAACGGCTGCTGTCGGGCGTGTGGATTTCGTCGGCCAGGATGATGGTGCCGTTCCTGTCGGTGCCGAATTCGTATTTCGTGTCGGCCAGGATCAGGCCGCGCTCGGCGGCGCGCGCCTGGCCGCGGGCGAACAGCTTCAACGCGTAGCTCGAAACGGTATCCCACTGCGCCTGCGTGAGCAGGCCCTGCTCGATGATCTCGGCCCTGGACAACGGCTCGTCATGGCCGCCACCCGGCGTGATCACAGGCTCGGCCAGCTTTTCATTGTCGCGCAACCCGTCCGGCAGGCGCATTCCATACATGTCCCGATCGCCGCGCTTGTAGCGGGTCAGGATCGAGGTGCTGGTGGTTCCGGCCAGGTAGCCACGCACGACGATCTCGACCGGCAGGATATCGAGCCGCGTGCCGACGACGACATTAGGATCGGGATATTCGAGCACATGGTTCGGGCAGATATCGGCGGTTTCCTCGAACCAGTACCGCGCCGTCTGGGTGAGGATCTCGCCCTTGAACGGGATCGAGGTCAGGATGATGTCGAAGGCACTGAGGCGGTCGGTGGCGATGATGATGCGCCGCCCGTCGGCCAGGTCGTAATTCTCGCGGACCTTGCCCTTGTAGTGGCCCGGCAGTTCGGGAATGAAAGCATCCGACAGGGTCCGCATGTGATTTCCTGCCTTCCGCAGAGTGGCCAGGGCATGGTTCCGAAAAGTTGCAGACTTTTCGGAAAAAATCATGCGCCAAAAATAAGTCCATCGCATAAGCTGTCGGCCCCATGCATATCAAGCGCGATTGTCGGTATTCCCCGCAACTCGCCCCGGCATCGCGGTCGCTTTTTTCACAACGCATGCCGGAAGGCACGGCGACGTGGCGGACCAGTCGCGTCTAGGCTGCGGCCAGATTTTCGGAGCCGCTTATTTCCATCATGCAGACTTATGATTTCATTATCGTCGGCTCCGGCTCGGCCGGTTCGGTGCTCGCGGATAAATTGTCGGCCTCGGGCCGGTTCTCGGTGCTGGTGCTCGAAGCGGGCGGCACCGACCGGCGCTTCTACGTGCAGATGCCGCTGGGCTACGGCAAGACCTTCTTCGACCCCAAGGTCAACTGGAACTACAAGCCCGAGCCCGACCCCGGCCTTGGCGGCAATGTCGACCATTGGCCGCGCGGCAAGCTGCTCGGCGGCTCGAGCTCGATCAACGCCATGGTGTGGATCAGGGGCGCGCGCGAGGATTTCGACGACTGGCGCGCCGCCGGCAATCCCGGCTGGGGCTACGACGATTTGCTGCCGGTCTTTAAGGCGATCGAGGACAATGAGGCCGGCGCCGACAAATGGCGCGGCACCGGCGGCCCGCTGCACATCACCGACACCACGAAGGCCGTCCACCCGCTGACGAAGCGTTATCTCGCCGCCGGCCAGCAGGCCGGCCTGCCGCTTAATCCTGATTTCAACGGTGCGGCCCAGGAAGGCGTCGGCATCTACCAGATCTCGACCAGGAACGGCCGCCGCATGTCGGCGGCGCGCGCCTTCCTGCGCCCGGCGATGAAGCGCGGCAATGTCCGCGTCGAGACCAACGCGCTGGCAAGCCGCATCCTGTTCGAGGGCAAGCGCGCCGTCGGCATCGAATATCTTCAGTACGGCCAGACGAAGACGGCCCGCGCCGGCCGCGAGGTGATTCTTTCCACCGGCTCGATCAACTCGCCGCAGCTTTTGCAACTCTCCGGCATCGGACCCTCGGCGCTGCTCAAGCAGTTGGGCATCCCGGTCGTTCATGCCAACGAGAATGTCGGCGCCAATCTGCAGGACCATGTCGGCATCAACTATACGTTCAAGGGCAAACTGCCGACGCTGAACCAGATCCTGCGTCCCTGGTGGGGCAAGCTGCTGGTCGGCATGCAATACATCCTCACCCGTTCCGGCCCGCTGTCGCTGTCGATGAACCATGGCGGTGGTTTCTTCCGCACCGACCCGGCGGCCACGCGGCCCAACATGCAGCTCTATTTCCAGGCCTTCTCGACCATTATTCCAAAGAGCGGCGAGCGTCCGATCCTGACCCCGGATCCCTGGCCGGGCTTCTCCATCGGCCTCTCCAACTGCCGCCCGTCGAGCCGTGGCGAGATCATGATCCGCTCCAGCAACCCGCTGGATCATCCAAAAATCGTCGCCAACGCCTATTCGACCAATGCGGACGTCGACGAAATGCTGGCGGCGGTGAAGTTCGTGCGCAAGATCGCCTCGATGCCGGCCATGGCCGAGATCATCGCCGAAGAGGTCCTGCCCGGCCCGTCGATCCAGTCCGACGCCGACCTGATCACGGATTTCAGAAAGCGCTCCGGCACCGTCTATCACCCGGTTTCGACCTGCCGCATGGGCCCCGACCCATCGCGCGCCGTCGTCGATCCGCGGCTTAAGGTGCACGGGCTCGAAGGCCTGCGCGTCATCGACGCCTCGATTTTCCCGGACAACATCACCGGCAACACCAACGCCGCCTCCGTCATGACCGGATGGAAGGGCGCCGAACTGGTTCTGGAGGACCACAAATGAAGATCACCGACGTCAAGACCTGGGTTGTCGGCAACCCGCCGCCCGGCATCGGCGGCAAGTATTTCATCTTCGTCAAGCTGACCACCGATGGCGGCGTGGTCGGTTACGGCGAGGCCTACAACGCCACCTTCTCGGCCCATGTCACCGCCAGGATGGTCGAGGACATGGCCGAGCGCTATCTCGTCGGCCGCGATCCGCACGATGTCGAGAACTTCTTCCGGCGCGCCTATTCCTCGGGCTTCACCCAGCGCCCCGACGTGTCCGGAATGGGCTGTTTTTCCGCGCTCGAAATGGCCTGCTGGGACATTATCGGCAAGGAGGCTGACAAGCCGGTCTACAAGCTGCTCGGCGGTCAGGTGCACGAGACATTGCGCTCCTACACCTACCTCTATCCGCACACCGGCAGCGTTCATTCCGAGGATGCGCCGGACGGCAAGAATGTCTACAACGATCCCGATCTGGCGGCGGCCTGCGCGCTCGAATATGTCGAGCAGGGCTTCAATGCCGTCAAGCTCGACCCGGCCGGCCCCTATACCGCCTTCGACGGCCACCAGCCGCGCCTGCTCGACATCGATGTCTCCACCCGCATGATCAAGGCGATCCGCGAGGCGGTCGGCACCCGCGCCGACATATTGTTCGGCACGCATGGCCAGTTCACCGCTTCGGGCGCGCTGCGCATCGCGCGCGCCATCGAGCCCTATGATCCGCTGTGGTTCGAGGAGCCGGTGCCGCCCGATATGCCCGAAGTGATGGCGCAGGTCGCTCGCGGCACCTCCATCCCGATCGCCACCGGCGAGCGGCTGACGACAAAGTCCGAATTCGCCCGCGTCATAGAGAACCGCGCCGCGACCATCCTGCAGCCGGATCTCGGCCGCTCCGGCGGCATTCTCGAAACCAAGAAGATCGCCGCGATGGCCGAGGCCTATCACATCCAGATCGCGCCGCACTGCTATTGCGGACCAATCGTCGGTGCCGCCAACATCCAGCTGGCGGTGACGCTGCCCAACTTCCTCATTCTCGAATCCCTGAAGCAATGGGATGGTTTCCACGCCACCCTGCTGAAGAAGAAGATCGAGTGGCAGGACGGCAATGTCATCCCGTCGAAGGAGCCCGGCCTCGGCGTCGAGCTCAACGAGGACGTCTGCGACGCGCATCCATACACCGGCAAGGACCTGCATCTGCAGATGATGCAGACGCCGTTGATGCCGTGAGCGAAAGCTACGCCTTCATCGGCCTCGGCCATCTCGGCGGCAACCTTGCCGCCAGCCTCATCCGCAACGGCTTCGCGGTCACCGTCTTCGACCGCGACCCGGCGGCGATCGAGCGCCTGGTGGCGCTCGGCGCCACATCGGCGAACAGCCCCGCCGAGGCCTCGGCGCAGGCCGGCAATGCCATCTCTTGCCTGCCGTCGCCCAAGGTCAGTGAAGCGGTGCTGGCCGGCCCCGGCGGATTGCTGGAAGGCTTGCCCAAGGGCGGCACCTGGATCGAGATGTCGACCAATGGCCGTGACGAGATCGTGCGCCTCGCCGCCCTCGCCTCGGCCAAGGGTGTCGAGACCTTGGAATGCCCGGTCACCGGCGGCGTGCATCTGGCGGCGGCTGGAAAAATCACCGCGCTGGTCGGCGGCGATGCCGCGCTTTACGAACGCCATCGCCCGGCGATCGAGGCCATGTGCGCGCGGTCTTTCCTGATGGGCCCGGTTGGCTCGGCGGCGGTGATCAAGGTGATCACCAACATGCTGGCCTTCATCCATCTCGTCGCCGCCGGCGAGGCATTGATGCTGGCCAAGCAAGGCGGGCTCGACCTTGCCCAGTCCTATCACGCCATCGTCGCCTCCTCCGGCAACAGCTTCGTGCATGAGACCGAAAGCCAGCTCGTTCTCAACGGTTCCTACGATATCGGCTTCACCATGGATCTGGCGCTGAAGGACCTCGGCTTCGCGCTTGGCATGGGCAGGGATTTCGGCGTGCCGCTCGAGCTGGCCTCGCGCGTCAACGCGATTTTCGAGCAAGGCAAGGCGGCTTATGGCGGCGGTGCCTGGTCGACCCAAATCGTCAAGCTGCTCGAGGACGCCGTCGGCGCCGACCTGCGTGCGCCCGGCTTCCCGGCCAGGCTGGAAATATGATCCCGGCAAACCAGCGAATGAAATCAAGGCGTTGAGCAAGCATCTGGAATCACGGCCGCAACAACTTGAATCAGAGCTAGAACGTCCCGACTGGTTTATCGGGAGAGTTTCGATCAGACTGCATGTCTCGGCGATTGGCGGGAAACACCCTTCCCTTCGTCATCCTATGGCGAAGCGACGCGGCGCAGACCATAGGATCCATGCCGTGAGTTCAAAGCATTGCGACGGCCCGAAATTCTGCTCCGCCGCACTCTTCGGCCAAGGTCGCGGCATGGATCCCAGGGTCTCCGCGACGGAGCTTCGCTCCTGCTTCGCCCTGGGATGACGAGGTTGTGGGACGCTCTGCCCTCGGGCAACGCCTTGATTCAATATCTGAGCGTCAGGGCGCCGGGCAGGATCTCGAAGGTCGCCGGTATGCGTCCGGGCGACTCGCCATCTATGTCGACCAGCGCGCCGTTCTCTGCCCCATCGCCGAGCGGTTCGACAACCACTTTCCTGCCGCGCAGGATGGTGATCGCCGGATGGTCGCGGTGCCGACCGCCATAGAGCAGGCGGATATCCCAGATCAGCTTCAGCTTGCCCGCCGCGCGCAGGATGACGATGTCGAACTGCCCGTCGGTCAGTTCGGCGTCGGGCGCGATCATCATGCCGCCGCCGAAGAACTTGCCGTTGGCCACCGCCACCAGCGCCATGCGTGCCTCGACCGGAGCGCCGTCATCGATGGTGATCCTGACATTCTGGAAGCGATAACGGACGAACTCGACCACGGTGCGCCAGAGGAACAGCGTCTTGGCCGGCATCCTGCCCTTGCGCTTGTCGGCATTAACGGCGCGGTCGGTGGCGCCGGACAGGCCGAGGCTGGCGATATTGATGAAATGGCGGCTGGCCAGTGCGCCATGGTCGTCGATGTAGCAGATGCGGCCGGCGTCGACGGCCCTCGCCTTCGCCTCGGCCATCCGCTCGAGGCTCGCATCGACCTCCTTCGGCAGGCCG
>NZ_VFVX01000065.1:0-12512 GCF_006442395.1 Mesorhizobium sp. B2-3-5
CAGATCGACGATCTCCTGCCCTGGGCTTACATCCCCGCCTCTGAACTCAGGGCCGTGGCCTGAGAACATCGCTTACGATGACCGCATACCTGGCGCACGCGATTTCTTTGATGCCTTTGAGTTTGCATTGGAGAAAGGCCGCCTGAAAAACGCATCCTTCCAGCTGCATCAGGCGATCGAGAATACCTACGCAGCACTTCTGTTGGTGCTGACAAATTACAGCCCGCCCTCGCACAAGCTGTCGTTCCTGCGTGCCTTGGCAGAGGAGCAAGACCGGCGGCTTGCCGAAGCCTGGCCACGCGACCAGCAGCGCTACCGTGCCTGGTTCAACACGCTAAACGAGGCCTATGTCAAAGCACGGTACTCAAAGCATTATGAAATCAGCGAGGAAGCCCTTGTCTGGCTTGGCGAGCGCACCGCCGATCTCCACAGGCTTGTCAATGAAATCTGCTGATCTCAGGTTCAGGAACGTCGTGTTCCGGCCAGGATCGGGCTCTCTTCCAGCGCAGCAGTCCGGGGGTGTAGTAGCCGATCCCGGGCGTGGCGACACCGAGCGGCGTGCCGATGCCGGCGAAATTCAGTTTGAAGTGATATCCGGATTTCGCGACGACGAAATCCTGCCTCGCGATGTCGATGCCCTGGCTCGCGAAAGCCGCCGGATCGTGCGTGAAGCCGGGCTTGCTCGTCAGCATGATGCTCAGCCGGTCTTCGACAAGCAGGACAGCGGTGCGGCCAAGCGATGTTTCTTCACCGGCACCGAACGGGCCCCTTATCACAAAGCGACCGTCGCAGACCTCTGCCTTTCATCTGACTGTCTATGCAGCAGGTTGCAGTCAGAGCCTAAGGTCAAGCCGTTATCTCGGGGCGATGCGCAACTTGGCAGGAAACCGCCAGGTTAGTGCCGGGTTTTTCCAACACCAAGTTCTATCCTACCGTAGGCCGTGGCCTCTGTACACAGACATTGTCCACAGATTGCTGCAATGAGAGAAGCTGTTGCCTCTATCTCCGGTTGGGCAAATATGAGTATGAATCCTACACTTGCGGTCAGGAGCCGACACGCATGATTACACGGCTAATATATGGATTCACCTTTGCGTTGCTGCTCGGCCTGAATGTCGGCCGACCGGCCGCAGCCGATCAATTGCCGGACGCAAATCCTGAGGCTTTCGTTCGCATCCTGTTTGAAAGTGAAACTGATTCTGCCCGTGCCAAGCTGGCGGTCGATAAGTTCATCGATCCATCGGTTGATGAAGTGGCGATGCTTGCTCAAATCGACGGCATGGTGGCGACGATCAACAAGATGCTCGGCACCCTCCCGCCGGATGCCGCATCAACCAGCATGGAAAAGCTGAAGGCCCTGCGCACGTTTCTGTACGAGGGTGGCTGGTGGAACAATGACCGACCTTTCCAATACGATCTTTCCGACCCTTACGGACAGCAGTCGGGCGCACAGTCGCTTTCTCACTATCTGGCGACTCGGAAGGGCAATTATGTCTCCATGCCAACGCTGTCTCTCGCGTTGGGCGAGCGGCTTGGATTGAAATTGACGCTCTCGACGGCCCCGCTGCATGTGTTTGTGAAATTCACCGACGACGCGACCGGCAAGACATGGAACCTGGAAACGACCAGCGGTGCTGGTCTTACACGGGATGAGTGGTATCGGCAGAAGCTGCCAATGACCGACGAGGCGATTTCCAACGGCGTCTATCTCAAGACGCTGTCGCGCCGGGAAGCCATGTCGATCATCGCAACGTCAGTCCTCGACAAGCTGATCACCGTCGGCCGCTATGAAGATGCAATAGCCGTCGCCGATGTGCTGGTCGAAGCCTATCCCGCCAATGTCTACACGTTGGTCAAGAAGGGCACGGCCTACTACCGGCTGCTCGATGCCAGTATCATCAAGAAATACCCAAAACAGAGTGATATTCCGGCTGACCGGATCACCTACGCCAACGATCTCTACCGGGCCAATCAGGAAGCTTTCGCCAAGGCCGAAGCGCTCGGTTGGCGCGAGCCAAAGCTGAATTAGATACCAAGAACGATTCGAGAGGGCGGGGGATTTGACGATGAGATTTAGTGCCGCAAAGATCGCTAGACACATGTTGGCGATGGTTCTGGCCGCGTCGATAATAGTTTCTGGCACGTCCGGGGCCTATGCGGCATCGGCATACAGTCTTCATCTGTTACGGTCCCAGGGCGCGTACTCCGAAATTCAGCCAGTTCGATTCATTTCGCCTGATCCAACGGACCCGACCGTCCCGAGCGTTGGCACTAACAGATACGCATATGCTCAAAATGATCCAATCAACAAGAGTGATCAGAATGGACTTTGTCCTATTTGTATAGGAATCGCTATAGGGGCAGCAATCTCCTACTTTAGCGGTACGACGGAGGCAAATACTCCAGAAACGCCAGACGATGTGTCACAAACAAGCGAAACTATGGCTATGGCCAACATGGCCCTTGGTGCCACCATGGCTGGCCCAGCCCGTAGTTTGGCTGTGTCCATGGTTACGAATGCTGAAAGAGCTAGTTTAAGCTTTGCACAAAAGACATACAGTGAAACCTTCAGCGCCATAGGCAGGGATAAGTACTCGGCTTTGTCTAAGAGTACGATCAGAACCATTGACGACCTTTCATCCGCCATCAAAAGTGGTAAAGTTGACCCTAGTAAGCTTACTGTTGACGTGGGAAAAATAAATGGAAAGGGTTATATTGTTAACACGAGAACTGCGACAGCCCTAGAGAGGGCTGGCGTACCACGGTCTAAATGGTCCATAAATGACATAACGAAGATAGATAAGGATGCTATGGATCGGTTGGCTGCTCAGCTTGAAAGGAACAATATATCGCCAGGCGAAAAGGTTTCAAACCCGTCCAGTAGCTCGAGCCAGTCGGGAGGGAATGCCTCGACGGGGACAAAATCAACTGGTGGAGGGCTTCTCGGAGCGATTGGACGGGCCACGGGCCTCTGGTAAAAATTAGGAAAGTGTCATGCAGGAATTTTTACGCCTCCCGTTCGATACAAGCGGATTCGGAGATTTCGCGGCGTCTTATATAGGATCGAATGCCAAAGTACAGTTTCTCTACAAATCTGATGGCTCTGAGCTTGTCGGCGAGATAAGATTCCCGTTCTGTATATCTATGGTAATTAACGGTAATCTTTCATCTCAGAAAAAACTTCCGTACGATACGATAATGGTTACTCAAGAAATTAACAATCGTTTGGATGATTTGTACAGATACGAGTTTATGCTCAGCGGAAGTGATTTCCAATTTGCGGTTGTTGCGAAGGAATGCACATTCTCAGAGTCGATAACCACTGGTATAATGATTGATATTTGAATATTCAATCGGCTGCGAAGGGCATTGCTCAATCGGACGATACCCGAATAGCACAGCATGCGTCCGCTCCCGTCGAGGTCGATGTACGCCCTGCGTCCACGTCGGCCGACTGCCATGAAGATCAATCGATCCGGTCCGTGTCGATGCAGCTCGATGATGCCTGCTGCCTTCGACATCGAGGAAGGCCATGCTGAATGGCTGTCCGCATAGGTCATCATTGGGCTGGCCGACTGACCTTGATCCCGGAACGGAAGAACGTCGGCTTTGGAAATCCGCTGGTCGTCGGTGAGTGACAGCCTGCCGTCTTTGGCTAACCGTCGAATAGGTCAGCCGATGTTGGATGAGCCAGAATCGAAGCATGAATGTGGGGGTTCTGAAGCTCGCCGACCAAGGGAATGGTTCGGCCACGATGGTCCGTCTTGGGCTTCCTGTTTTCGTTCTCGCGAACGATGATCTGGGGGATGTCGGCTTCGATCTGGATGTCCTCGGGAGCCAGTCCGCAGATCTCCTTTGGGCCGCATCCCGTGTCGATCATCGCGAACAGGGCACCGCGAGCTTCCTCGTTGAGGGATGCAAAGTGATCGTCCGTGAGCCGTTTCGTCTTGATGAAGGCGACTGTAAAGGAGGGGCGTTTACCCTTCACCTCGTTGACCCGGATTCGGTCGAACAGATTGGAGAATTCCGCATCCGTGTTTTCGATGTGGAAGGTGATGACCTTTCGGACATGCATCAGCAGCTTGTTGGCCATGTTGGCCTGGATGCTTCCTGCCTCAATCAGGCCGAGGAGGCCCTTCTCTGGTTTGGCGCTTCGCCAACTCCCATTTCGCCCGGTATTCATCGGGCGTCATCCCATGTCGAGTAGGTGCGTTGTCAATGTCCAGTTCCTCCGGCGGTCATCCGGCATTGGCCGGCACTGTACAGGTGTCTGAAACGCAGAGCGCTCCCGCATGAATGCGGCCGTCTACCGACTGAAAAGCAGTCGGTCGGCTATCCTGTGGGGCTGCGTCCAGTCCTTTCGCCACCAAGGCTCCTCGCCGTCCTTGGGCGGCCGCTGAAGTCTCAGCACCTTTTGCCGGTCGCGCGAGTCCTTCAGCGCGGCCCGGAATTCATAATGATCGACGATACGCATGGCCTCGACCATGTAGCTCGTAGCGATTCGGCGGTCGCGAATGAGTATCAAGTTCTCGCCGTTGTCTTTGTCCGCAGCCACGGACATGTTATAGGAGCCGAGATAGACGCGCGCTGCGGCCTTGTCGAAATCCAGCACGATGAACTTGTGGTGCATTCTGGTTCCGGCGTTATTGTCCACCAGGCCGGTCGGCTCGCTTCGAAACGGTTCGGGGGCGTCATCGTCTAACGGCTCGACCCGCACCGGCTTTTCGTTGGTGGTGCCTGACGCGATCATGATGGCGGTCGCCTTCTCCGAGATACCCGCCACGAAAACATCATTGTTGTTCGTTCGATCCTGTAGCGCGTCACGGATTTGGCCAGGTGTTTGCCAAAGGAAGGCAAGCGAGTAGAGGACGGACGATTGCGCTGTGCGGACGTCGTCGGCAATTCCCTTAAGGCGAGAGGTGGCAGCTGAGTGCGGCGAAAACGAAATACTCGCGTCGATCCCGGGCAGATTGAAGGGCACCCAGTTACTCGAAGGGCTCTTCTTGAAGTCGGCGGCATGGCTCCAGTAGGTTTCAAACGCCGCCTTCACGATATCGACCGCGCCCTGTCCCTCGATCGCAACCGCATTGTTCGACTGAACATACAATCCGCGCCAACTCATGTTGGTTGAACCGCAGATGACGCGCTTGACCTTGGGCGCGTTCACATAGAGCGTCTTATTGTGCTGGAGCGACCCCATGGATTGGCGCACGACCGGAATGCCGGCGTCCGTCAGCAGTTGCGCAGCTCGATCCTCTGCATGCTTGTCACCGGTGTGACCGTCAGAGTTGTCGATTATGACCCGCACTCGCCCTTTGAGCTTCTTTAAGCGGTCGATGATTTCGGGTAGGTCGAAGTCATAGGCGACAATGCCCACATCGGCATCCGCATCGGCAATGGCGTCGTCTAAGGCCTTCATCAGCACGCGCCGCGCCTCAAAGCCCATCCACGCATATGCCTTCTCAGCGTCCGGATCGGTTGGCTTGAAGTCCAGGCCGTCCTTGCTGTGGGCGGGCAACAACGCATCGACATCGACGAAATTGTCGACGAACGCCTGCGACGAGATAAAGCCACGCGTGAAAGCGACATTGAGAACTCCAGGATAGGTCTCGTCGCCCAATTCGATCTCGGCATTCTGTGCCGCGCCGTAACTTAGCGCGTCGTCGCTGCCCATGAAAACCGGCGTGACCTGGTACTCAAACGGCCCGGTAAGTTGCGCGTTGCGCGGAAAGTGCACCCATCTGAACTTCTGGATCGGCGCGATCCGTGTCGAATAGGTGGGCGGGCGCTTGGCGCTGGACGTCGTTCCAGCGTTGCCATCGAAGGTAAGGCGGTTCTTCAACGGATAAAATTGGCTTCCGTTCGGCTCGCGATATTCGATCGCGAAGCCCACGAAGTTGAGCGGCGGCTGAGCGTCCTTCCAGTCCATCGCGAGCAAAGCCATGCCTTCGCCACGATGGACCTTGAGCGTAAAGAGCGCGCTCGGGTTCTTTCCAGTGACCTGAAACTGTCCAGCCATTGTGCATGTCCTTGAATCTATCGAGGCGAGAAATGCGATGACGTCTCTGCCGCCCGACCTGGCGGCGGCCTGTGCAAGTCAGTACTGGATGGTAAGGTTGGCGCCGAATTTTCTCGATTTCTCCAGCGTGGCCTTGTCGGTCCCGTCGTCGTAGGTGAGGGCCAGGCTGGCGCCCAACGACTGACCGCCGCTGCTTGGAATCTCACTGCCAGAGGCCAGACTGTCGCAGAGCCTTGCCGGCGTTGATTTTCCGGATAGATCGTAGTCCGCTTCCGCATGAAGATTGTGGATCTCGGTCTGGTTGCTCAGGTCCCAAAAATACTGATAGGAGCCAAGCAGACTGATGCGTCCGCACAGGGCTTGCGGGACCGACGTCATGTTGGCAAACAGCACCGTTCGCGCCTGGATCGTTGCGCCAACGTACGTATAGTCCTTGCCCGAGACAAAATTGCTTTGGCCGGCGTCCTCGACATGCAGCGGATTGGCTTCGGCGATCAGTCGCCAGTAGCTGAACCCGAAGACGTGCGGTCGGCCGTCATTGACCGCCGAGCCAAGGTGCAGGGTCGGGCTATAGAACTCCAAAAGGCCATCCGCTCCGTATAGACGGCCTCTGCCACGGAAATCCGTTTGGAAATAGGGTGACAGGCTGAGCGTCGCCTCTGTGAACAACGGGACGGTCGACCCGCCGGTCAGGAACTGGAACTCGCCATTTATGCCGAATTGAGCGGCGCTTCTTTCGGAACTCTTGAAGGGATAGGCGAGCTTCCCGTTGAGATAGATGTATGGGGCGAATGCATAGCTGGCGAGATAAATTGGTGACTGGTCCGCCGAGCCGTCCGTGGCAAATTGCAGCGCGGGCGGCGCGCCGGTCAGATAGGCTTGGACGGTCAGACTCTTGGTCTTTGCCAGGTAGTCGTTGGTCCACGAGAAACTGGCGCCTTTCGCATCCGGCATCGTGCCTGAAAAAAGGATCTGGGGAGCCTCGAAACGGTCCTTGCGCAGATAGAACTTCGTCTGCGGCGTGGATGTCTTCGACGTCTCGCCCGCTCCAGCATCGCTCGATTTCGCGGACGAGGCCGGTTTGTCTGGCGAAGACGACTTCTGCTGGTCCTGGAGTTTCGAAACCAGTGCCTTAAGGCGAGCGTTTTCCGTCTTGAGCTTGATATTCTCTGCCCTTACATCGTCGGTTTGACTGATGTTGGCGGTGGTGGCCGCTCGTGGGACGGATGTTGCGGCTAAGATTATCGCGAGACTACATAGACCCGAATTTGCAGTCCTCCACATGCCCATGTCCCCCTGCCGGCATCTCCGATTGTCTATGCTATTTTATCGCATCGGCGAGTTTGCCAAAGTTGGCAGCGGCGTTGCCGAGAGCAACGTCTACCTTCAGGCCACGCCGTTTGAATGTATCCCAGGCGTTTATCATTGGAAACCATGCTGCTACGGCGCCGGGGCCACCGCTTATGTAGTCTGACAATGGCGTTATGGATTTAACTTTTGCCTCGATGTCAAATATCTTTACAAGTTCCGTAATCTTCTGTTCGCGGGTAAGGCCTGAGGCAGTAGTGGCAATCGTATGCTCCCGCAGCGCGGAAGCCAGATTGTCCAAAGACAGAGACAATCGCTTCGCCGACGGATTCGTCAGTTGTTTGGAAATTTTGGCTGAGTCAGAGCGCACCTTGGCTCTGCCGCGCGCAGCTGGCATCACTAAGTCCCCCATCTGCCTTCATTGAGTAGTTGGTGAATCCAACTAAAAATATTTTAAATTGTCAAGAAACATAGTTGTGAGCAGGGGCCATACTGACCAGATTTACCAAAGGGGTCCTCTCTGACATACGGGCGGAGAGAAAATCCTAGCCCACGTGGCTGCGTCTCACGCAAGTGATACAAAATATTGCTCGACCGTCGAGCGGCGAACCCGTTTTTATTGGCAACCTTGTCCATGGGCCACTCCGAATTTGAGAGAACGACGGATATGAAACGCTTGAGCCCGGTTCAGGCCGCTGACTATCTCTGGGAGAGGTCCACGACGCTGCGCTAGCGGCCAAAGCGGAGCAAGCGTCGGACCGCTTATCAACTGCTTCTCGATAGACTTTTAGTCGACCTTCTCCATAGGGGCCGAACCGCCCCGCTTGAGGGGCGTCGCCCCGTCTCGCATCGTTGGCAGCGCAATGCTCAATGGTTCGAACAATTTGGCAAAACAGTGCCGAGGGCTTTCTCGGCGCCATCCGGAGAAAAATCGAATGCCACGGTCGTCCCCAGGAACGAGGTGAATGAAACTGTGACGAGTTGAGCCGAGCGGAGCAAATCTGCGATAGGCTGTCGGTCTGCCGGCGCTATTTCGTAGACCCCGTTTCGCGGACTCGCCAAGGTGAATGTTGATTCATGCCCATTGGCCGAAAAAGTGAAGTCTCGCGTGGTATGTGGCTTGTCCCCCGTAAGATCTGGTCCCCACAAGCCAAGGCCAAATATGTTTGTGCCGTCGTTCGCGCAAGAATATCGAATAGTGTATTCGTATTCCTTCGAACTGGTAGTCAGCTCCGCATCTGCGCTGGTGACAGTCAGATTCTCTCGATTGCTTCCAGCTTTCATTAGCGTCACCAGCCAGTTTCCGACCTTCTCTTCCGGCCGCCAGGCACTTGGAAGCGATTGATCTGGCGACGGGTCGCAGTAATAAGTTCGTGCAAACAAAATGGCAATAATCGGGCAGAGTTCGGTGACGTCTGCTGAAATACCATTGGTAAGATTTGTAACCTTTTTCGCTGAACAGAGCCTCGCGAATGTAAGGGCACCTTGTGCTTGCTTGGCAGAATTTATTGTATTCGTGGTGATGGCGGAGCCGCCAATATCGAGCGCTTGCTCTGTCTGGAAGTTGCTTCCTAACCAGAATCGGACGTCAGCTGCCGCCCCGCGAGACCTGAAACTTCGGACATGAATGTCGGCAGGAGATATATCGAGTGTAACCTCGTTGTCTGGCGGGTCGCCAGGCGAGTCAGTGGAATCGGGTAGGTGATTAATGGTATTCAGCTGCCACCCCTTGGAAGACCAATCAGTCGCGCTCACGTCCAAGCCGAAAGTCTCGTGATAATAACAATCTCTATTTTTCGGGTCCGTTGTCGGGTGGGTCTCTCTTCCCGCAGGATGTGCCTCGTCAAAACGCTTCAGCGTGAAGCCGCTATCTGTAATCTTACCTTCGTATCCTGGGATGAAGGGTCCGCGTGGATCAGAGTTGCGGATCGTTCCGAATGCAAAACCGTCGCTAGCTAGACGCACGGCAGTTCCGTTTGGTCCAAACTGGGCTACGTCATAGGAAAGCGTGTCCGAAGGTACGGAGCCGTTTGGCTCGGCAAGGGAAAAAGGTTGACCGAATACCTGGCCGTTCTTCAGGTTGCCTTGTTCAAAGCCGCCGATGCGCATTTCCCCGGTGTTCAACGACATGCGGCCGTTCCCTTCGAGAGCTCCGTTGTGCCAGTTCCCGTCAATCGTGGTCTTTCCGGACGCCAACACGCCGCTGCCTTCAAATGCGATCCGATAGGGACCTAACCGGATTTGCGAATCCAGCGCTCCTGGTGAAATCCCTCCTGAATACGCTCCGGCAGTATCGATACCGAACTGCTGGTCCTTCTGACGCCAGACTGCATTGCCGAGAACAAGCTCGCAGGTCGCACTCTTGAATTGACCGCCTCCGAATTTGACGTCCGAACATGTGGAATTGCATACTTGGAGGATAGCCAGCGCGGCATCGTTGCACGCTGGTTCCGCCTCGTTAGGGACAAAAGACATTCTGCCTGTGCCGTCCAGCAGGCCGTTATGAACCGGACCCTCGTATGCCCACGCTCCCCCACTATCGTCGAACGAGACCGTCCCATTTTCCGATTCGGGGATGAGTTTTTCGGTAAGCGGCCCGGAGTAATGCGCAACGGCTCCTGGGTGATCAAGGACAGCAAAAGGCATCCGGTCTGCATTCGTTGCGCGCGTAAGGTCGGTCGGCAATGACTGCCTGTAACGCGCAATCGCCACAAGGCGAATCCTGTATTGGCTCGCTGGCTTCAGCCCTTCCAATACGTATCGAGTGATTTGAGCACTTATCCCTTCCGGCTCACGGACGACCTGCTCGCCGCCGTTTTCAAAGACGCTGACCTCGATCTTGGCCTGCGGATTGAGATAGGGTTTCAGGTCAAGCACAATTCGAGTGCTTGAAACGGACCCTGCGTCTATCGATGCTGACGGCGCCGGAGCCGTTTCGTAACCAAAGAATCGATCCAGCCATGGAGGATAGCCTGTGCCTAAGTAGATTAGAACGGTCCCAAAAAGCGCGACGATCAAGACGAGAACAACGCTAGTTAAGGCGATTGCTAGCTTCGAATAATATCCGTCCTTTGCCGTAGCGAGCCTCTGAAATCCAAGGAGCGCGATCATAAACCCAAAAACAACGACTACGGTAAGAATTATCGTCGAAAGCTTGTTTCCTGACCATCCAGCAATTACAGAAGCTATTGCAAAGAGTAGCAATGCACCTTGCGCATATCGGGATATCTTTTTTGATGTTTTCGCTGCCGCAATGACGCTCTCTGGCGTCGGTTGTCCCCCATTCATGCCCCGCCTCCATAGTTGTGCATTGCGCCGATTACATTGAGCCAATAAATATTAGCGTATTCGAAAACGAGGTTCCAGTTGGAACTGCTGTCATTTTGAGCGCCAAGCGCAAAATCGAGGTGGCGGTTTTGTCAGTTCCAAGATCGGTGGCGGAACGATCCGGAACAAGACGCGAGAGCTTCTGAGTCTTGCCCACGAGGATATGGATTGGCGAACCGCCCGCTAAGATATTGATTTTCAGTAGTAGAAGCTCTCTCTCTTGACCTGCCATTTAGTCGTATAGCTTCGGCATTTTTTGAGCCTCAGTATGATCTTCGGCGGTTGGAGGTTCCCCTCGGCGTTTGGTGAACCGTCGATGTTGGGTTCAAAGTGGACCCTCGCGATGGCGAATGGACGGCGAACTTGCCGCGTCCCTTGAGTGAGATCACTCGCGCGTTTTTGCTCTCGAGGTCATCCAGATAGTCGGCCCACCATTGCATCATCTTGACGCGCTCATCCCAGTGCTCTGCCCGGGCGTAGGCGCGACGAACGTCGTTGTTCTCAATGTGGGCCAGCTGCCGCTCTATGGCATCCGGATGCCACTTTCCACATTCGTTTAAGAGAGTTGACGCCGTTGCTCGAAAACCGTGCGCGGTAGCTTCGTCCTTGCCGTAGCCCATCCGCCGCAGGGCGGCGTTGAGCGTGTTGTCGGAAATAGGACGCAAACCCGATCGAACACTAGGAAACAGCAGCGACCCCCCACCAGAGATTTCTCTGAGTAAGGTCAGCACGCTGACAGCCTGCCTTGAAAGGGGTACGCGGTGCGGCCGCCGCATTTTCATGCGTGCTTCAGGAATGGCCCACACAGGGCTTTCGAAATCGAACTCTTCCCATTCGGCGGCGCGCAGCTCGCCGGGGCGTGGAAACAGCAGCGCCATCAGCTTCAGTGCGGCTCGGGTTGTAGGCTGTCCGTCAAATGCATCGATCGCCCTCAGCAAGCCGCCCAGGGCCTTCGGATCTGTAATCGCGGCACGCGGCGTGACCGTCGGACTGATGAGTGCGCCTCTCAGGGCAATTGTCGGATCTGTCTCGGCGCGTGCGGTCGCGATCGCGTAACGAAACACGCTGCCGATGGTAGAGCGCAGTCGCCTGGCCGACTCGTATCGACCGCGAACCTCTACACGACGAAGGGCTATAAGGATTGAGGCCGGATCGATCCCCTGAATGCACCTGTCGCCGATTGACGGATAGGCAAAGTCGAGCAGCCATTTGACCTTGCTGATCGTCCGGTCCGTTCGTCCTTCCTTCCTCAGCTTGTCAATATATTCGCCCGCAATTGAGCGAAAGGTGTCCTTCGCCGAACCGGCCTTTCGCAAGCTGCGTTCCTGTGCGGGATCGATGCCAGACAGGAGTAGACGTTTAGCGTCATCGCGGGCTTGGCGTGCCTCGGCCAGGGAAATGAGGGGATAGCTGCCTAGCGCCAGAAGCTTCTGCTTGCCTTCAAATCGATAGGCAAGGCGCCATAGCCGAGACCCGGTGGGCTGTACCCAAAGCTGGAGCCCACCCCCGTCAGATAGTTTAACGAGCTTGGAGGCGGGTCTGGCATTTCGGCATTTGACGTCGGATAGGGCCATTGATGGGACCTCACTTTGGCTTTTTTGATACCAACAGGATGCCCAATACCAACGGAAATACCATCCCGGCGGCCCGTTGGACCAAGTACGCCCAGATCTCAGTGAAACGCGCTTAGCCACGCCGTTCCCTACAAAAAGATGAGCGATTTCATCGATTTGCAGACACAAAAGCGTAGAGGCTTTCGGCGAGAGGGAATGTCGAGAGAATGAGCGACCCGAGACATAGGTGACGATTTGTACCGGACACATGGGTAACACTTTTGGCTTTTGGCCGGAGGTGTTGA
>NZ_VFVX01000066.1:0-12070 GCF_006442395.1 Mesorhizobium sp. B2-3-5
GATCCAAGGCGTAAGTAAAGGTGCGCGCGGCAGCATTCCCTCCCCCTTGTGGGGAGGGTTAGGGTGGGGGTCCTTCTGCGTAAGAATCCATATGCGATAGCCCTACCGTGAACGGGGAGAAAGAAGCTCGCATCGGCGCTTTCGCCAGTCTCGGCGCTAGCCCCAGGAATGCCCGCCCGGGCATCGCAGGCCCGGTGCCCCCAAGCCTTACCCGCGAATCCATGGAACGAGGCCGCATTTCAGGAGTTTATATCAGGTCAACCTTGAAAGGAGGCAGCAATGAAGAAGCTCCTGCTTGTCTCGGTTATCGCCATTGCTTCGGCGGCGGCGATGATCGCCCCCGCTAGCGCCCGAAGTCACGTCTTCATCGGCATCGGCGGCGGCTATAACGACTATTACGGCAACGACTATTACAACGGTTATGGAGATTACGGCGGCCGCTACTATGGTCCCTATCATGCCTATGACGCCTATGATAACGGCTACAGGCCCCGTTATTATCACCGGTACCACCGTTGCCGCGTCGAGCTGGTCAACCACTGGCACCACCACCACAGGGTCGTCGAGGAAGTCCGCGTCTGCGGATGATTTGATCTGATCGAGTGAAACCGATCCGGCCGGCATCGCCGGCCGGATCATTGCGGCGGGCGATTTCTACCCCACGCGCCTCATCGTCATGCCATAGTGCACCGCCAGCAAATCCAGCCCGACCTTCAACAGCTTCGTCACCACGTCGCGCCCCTCGCCGGTCTGCTCGGCCAGGCTCTTGATTGACCCGCCGGCGCAGCAGACTTTCCGCACCACCACGGCCACCTCCCAATGCCCGAGCGCCTTGGTGGCGGCGGCATGCGCGCGGCCGGCGTCGAGCACGCTGTCGGCAATGCCGCCGCCCTGGCGGCCACCGTCGACGCGCTCGGTCCAGCGCATCGGCTTCACATCAGCCTGCTGGCTGCACTGAAAATCCTCGCGGTAGCGCTGGCCGGCTTCGCGCTGCTGGCGCGACAGCGAGGTTATGCCCAAAAGCGGATCGACATTGCGCACCCGCACGATGCCGCCGGTGGAGGTATGGCCGTCATTCGACACCTCGTAGACGCGCCGCGCCTCGAGCGTGCCGGATGCCAGCCGCTTGCGGCCAAAGGCGTCATCCCTGAGCGCGAAATCGTGGCCGATCTCGCGGCGGATGCGCACCTGCTCGGCCTCGCCCTTCGGCAGTTTCGGCGCTTGCGGTTTGGCGGGTTTGGTCTTTTTGGGCATGGGTGGCTCCTTGCTGTTGGGTGTTCGAGTGGGGCTTTGCAGAACCTGGGTTCCTCGCCCCCGCGAAGCGCGGAGAGGACGGAGAGGGGGCGGCGCCGACAGCAGACGTTGTTTCAGGGCTGGGCGTTCAGCGATCAATTCTCAACCGGCTTTGACTTCGCCGAGGGCGTCCCCCTCTCCGTCCCGGCTTCGCCGGGCCACCTCTCCCCCACTTCGCGGGGGCGAGGAATCCAAGACTTGCGAGGTCTGCCGCCGCGCCATCAGCTCGCGCATGGTGCGCCTCTCCCGCACCTCGATGCAGAGCTGGGCGCTCGACGGGCAGAACTGAGCGTTGCCGCTCCTCACCTCGCCGCGCACGAAGCGCTGGATGGCGGCCTGCAGGTCGCACAGATCGGCGTCGCGTACCGCACCGAGATAGCCGCGCATCTGCATCTCGACATCAGTCAGGGCGGATTGCGGGAAGCATGAGAACATCGCGGCCAGCGCCTTCGTCGCCTGCTGCAGTTCGGCTGCGGTCATGGGTGCGGATCTCCTCGATGATGGCGTTGGCGGCGTCGGCGTGGGTTTTCGGCCTGATCCAGCCGGCCGGCTTTTTCGGTCCGCGCGGCGGAGGCTGCTCCGTCTTTTCCCGTGAAAGACCGGAAGCTTTTTCACTCTGGTTTCTGGAGTCTGGAAGATGCCGTGGCAAAGAACCGGCATTCGCCGCCTCATGCGCCTTTGTTTTCAAGGCGGTGGCGGCGCCGCCGCGCGCGCCTGCGGCGGCCCTCGCCTCGCTTTTGGCCTGCGCCTTGTGCAGCTCTTTCGTCAGCCGCTTGTGAGCGATCTCGCCCGCTTCGCGCTCGAAGAAGGTCAGGAGATCGGCGCTGATGGCGCGCCATCTTTTAAGGGACAGGCGCGCCACCCGCGCCAGCTTGGCGTCGTCGTCGGGCAGCCGGCCGCCGGCGTTCCACATCGCCATCAGGATGAGCATGTAGGCGCCGATCTGCTCGGTGGAGAGCTGAAGCGTGTCGCCGACGAAATCGGAGACGTAGAGCTGCATGAAGGGCCGTTCGCTCATGCCATCCTCCGCGCCGCGCGCACGGCCCGTCCGATGGAACCAGCCGTCGGCCCGTACGTTATGACGCCACCACGCCAAGGGGAGGTTTGCCGATGACGGCTTTCATGCCGGTTACCCTGCGCTTTTGCGACAACAAGACCATGCTGGTCGGCTCGGTGGCCGACGCCGCGACCGCGTTGCGGCACCCATGGCCCGACAAGACCGCGCCGGCCTATCTCGACGCGGCACGGCTGGTCAGGCTCGCGGTTGAGGGCAGTTGCTGCCCGCGTACGGCCTTCGAGGCCTTCACCAGGGCCGCCAGGCAACAGGGCATTTTGGTGGCAAGGCCGAGAAGCCGCGCCCACGATTGGCTCGACGCGGCCGCCAGCCCGTGAAGCGGGCGCAGGAGCGATGCAACCGCCTGCCGGCCTCGCGCGTTTATGAGCGTTGGCTTGAAAGCCGCGCGCAGACCGAAGGTGAATGTCGTGGGTACGATGAAAACCGGAGTGCCGCTCAAAGTGAGCCTGGACGGGCATGTCGAGGAAATTGACAATGTCAGCGATGCCGCCGATTTCCTGCAGCGGTGGCCGATCGAGCGGCGCGGTCATGTCTATCGCAGCGCTCTCAACGCCTGCAGCGCGGCGATCGCGGCACAGATATCGGAATCCGATGCGATAAAGGCGTTCACCGGCTTCGCCCGCGTCACCGGCATCCTGGTTGCCGACAGCGGGCCGGCCATGAGACTGGAACCCCGCCCGGTGCAGAGCCGCATGCCCAAGCAAGGGCGGCAGGCGCCGAAATAGGGTTCCGCCTCTTTCTTCCCGTTTACGGGGAGAAATGCCCGGCAGGGCAATGAAGGGCGGCGCCAGCGCTTCGGCAAGTGGCATCTGAATCGGATGCTTGAAGTTCATATCACTCTCAACCCCGCCTCATCAGCGCGGCCCCTCATCCGCCTGCCGGCGTTCGCCGTTCGCGAGCCAGGCAATTGGCTTTTCGTCGCTGCGCGGACCACGTCTTACCTCCCCGTATAGTGACGGGGAGAAGGGAAGCTCAACCCGCCTCGCAAACACGGCGGCGAAAGCGCGCCTGGTGATAGCCGCAGTAGCTTTTCATCGCCTTGGTGCGCATGCCGCAGCACAGCATGTCGGCGCCCGGCCGCCCGCCCGGCGCATCGTTTTCAGGATCTTCTTCGAGCGTCAGGTCCAGCGGCGCGCGGCAGCGGCCGAACAGGCAATCGATGAAGCGCATCGCCACCCCATGCGGCTGGCGGCCGATGGGGCCGCGCTGCGGCGCCGGCACCTTGAAGCGATAGGCTTCGCCGTCGGCGATCAGCACGCCCACCTCGCGCACGAACAGGCGCGGCGGCAGCCAGACCGGCGAAGCGTCGTGCCTGACCCGGGCCATGGCCTTGCGCGTGTCGACGCCTTTGCCGACGGGCACATCGGCACCCTTTTTTACGGCTGCGGCCGCCTTGCCGGTGGCCTTGCCCTTTGTCCTTCCGCTGGCCTGCGTTCCGCCGGTCCGCTTGTCCTTCGCCCGTTCGCCGGCAACCTGCCTGGCCGCCGGCGGCATGCCCTTGCCGTTGGCGAAGCCGATCGCGTCCAGCATGGCGTTGCGGTGGACGATGCCTATGATGGCGTTGCGCGATACCGGGCTGCCGCGCAGTGTGCTGAACGCCGCCGCGATCTTCGAGGCCGAAAGCCCTTCCTTCAGCCAGCGGGCGATCTCTTGCAATTCGGCGTCGCTATAGCTTGCCATATCCAGGCTCCATCCAGCGGTCCGCCTTCGGCCGCGCTTGAAGAGCGCACCGTCGGCCAGGCGTCAGGGTTCGGGCCCGGTCCGGGCCACGGTCAGGGGTGTTGCGTTCGAAAGCCGGCTTCCGCCGGTGTCAGCCGGAGCGGATCGATTGCCCGGCTGCGAGGCGCGCCAGCCGCGCCTCCGCGGTCTTTCTGTCGGGGGCGGAAACCGCCCTGCCCGTCATCGGCTCGAACAGGATGACGGTGCCGTCCTGCGTGCGGATGCAGGAGCGGGCGAACGGACCGGCAGGAGACCGGTCGAATTGGAGGCCGGAGCCGAGGGGAGCGGCGGCTCCGGCCGTTCCGGCCGCCGGTGACGGGCGGACCGGACCCGAGGCATCAAGGCTCTCGGGCTTCGCCCCGGCCGGGGAGGAGGACGGCCGGAGCGGAAGGGAATGGGCGGCGACTTCAGTCGCCGGATGCGCCTCACGGGAGGCCGGCGCCACGGCGCCATGAAAACTGGACAGGTTCTGCATGGCCAGATATAAGCATAACTCAAAAATAGATGCAAGCTATTCTTTCATAGACGAGAGCAGCTTTCATCGCTCACATGGGCGCCATGGC
Organism: Mesorhizobium sp. B2-3-5; assembly: GCF_006442395.1. NCBI lineage: Bacteria > Pseudomonadati > Pseudomonadota > Alphaproteobacteria > Hyphomicrobiales > Phyllobacteriaceae > Mesorhizobium > Mesorhizobium sp. B2-3-5. The sequence goes on from NZ_VFVX01000066.1 coordinate 4,651, forward strand.
GAAAACGGAACTGTCGATCAAGGTCGGGGCGGCGATCCGCCAGGCGCGCAAGCAGCGCGGGCTGGTCATGCGTCACATTGCCGAGCACAACGACACCGATGTCGCCGCCGTCGGCAATTGGGAAACCGGCCGCAACCTGCCCAAGACCGAGAACCTCTTGAAGACCGCCGCCTTCCTGCGCGTCGACCCGGTCGCGCTCGGCAAGGGCGAGGTCGTTTTCCTCGACGAAGCCGGCCCGGTGGCGGACGCCGAAATCGTCACCGATGCCGGGCCATTGCCGGCCGGACCGATGGACATCGAACTGCTTGGGGCCGCGGTCGGCGGCGACGATGGCGACTTCACCTTCAACGGCGAGGTCGCCGGCTATGTCCAGCGTCCGCCAGGCATCGCGCATCTGCGCAAGGTGTTTGCGCTGCACGTGCTCTCCGATTCCATGGTGCCGCGTTACGAGCCTGGCGAAATGCTCTATTGCGGCGGCCGCGACGCCGTGCCCGGCGACCACGTTGTGATCGAGACCTTCCCGGAAGAAAACGAGCGCAACGGCAAGGCTTTCATCAAGAAACTGGTCAAGCGCACGGCAGGCGAGCTGGTGGTCCAGCAGTACAATCCGCCGAAGACGTTGACCTTCAACCGCTACGCCATCAAGCACGTCTGGCGCGTCATCCCATTGAAGGAATTGCTGGGGTATTAGAGGCTGCCTCCTCCTTCTCCCGCTGCGGGAGAAGGAGGAATCCGCCCACTCAAGCCCGCCTGGACCACTCCAGCGGCACTTCGCGATCGCTCAGCATCAGCGCTTCGCTGCGCACGCGCTGGCGCTCGTCGATGAACGCGGCCTGGATCGACACCGCCGTGCCGGGCAGCCCTTCGGCGCGGCAGGCGGAGCAGACGATGCGCCGGGACAATGCGGCCAGCGGCGTGTTTCCCGTCACCCCGAACCGCTTCAGCTGATCGGGCCGCCACCACCTGTTGCGGCCGCAATCGGCGCACTCCACAGAGATCGAGGCAACCTGCGCGATCACTGGTTCCCTGCCTGGCAATGCCATCGCCCCTCCTGCCTTTTGTTCCTGATTTGTTCTTATATTCGTGTGTTTTGAACCCGGAGTCGAGTCGTAGCCTCAAGACATTCCCAAAAGTTTTCCTTCTGCAACTTTTTGAGTTGTGCTTATATACACTTGCAAATGTGAGTCGGGGCGTGAACCAAGTCCCGGCATCGGATCCGGGAGCAATGATGGATGCAGCCGATTTCGCCCGCGCCTGCGGTTACACCGGCGACAGCCCTGCTTTGCTCAAAGCCTTCGAGGCGATCCGCTGCAACGGCATTGCCCATGCCCGCCAGGACCATTTCAGGCGCAAGGCCGTCATCGACGAACTGAAACGGTCCGAGCCGCTGTTCCTGGCCGCGATCGGCCCGGCCCTGTCGGCGGACGAAGCCATCGAGGACGCCGCCCGCTTTATCGCCTGCTGGCGCAACATGCCGCGCTGGCGCCAGGAGCGGCGCCTGCCCGATCTCGCCAGGGCCAGGCAGCAGCGTCTGGTGGCACGCTTCTTCCGCCGCTACGGCCATCGTCTATGGACGCTCGCAGCGGCCTGAAATGCGGCAGCCAGCGTGACGGGTCTGATGATGTCGAAAGACATCAGGGTCCCTCACGATATCAGGAATCACCAGCGCCTCGTTTCTTCCAGCACCCCTCGTCCATTCGCGCCGATCCACTTTCTCCCCCAAGGAGGAAGGCAAAGCGCCCCCGGCCCTGATTCCGTCGAATTGATGCGTGACTGGTGGCCACCAAACCGCCGGAAGGACCCGCCATGAAACGCCTCGTTCTTGCCGTCCTGTGGATAATGACGCTCGCTTTGTCCGCTCATGCCGCTGGCGACACCACGACCGGGCTTGCCGACACCACGGTGCTGATCGTGCGGCATGGCGAAAAGCCTGACAGCGGTCCCGGCCTGTCGCCGCAGGGCGAGGCCCGCGCGCAAGCCTATGTCGCCTATTTCCAGACCTTCATGCTCGATGGCGTGCCGTTCCGGCCCGATGTGCTGGTGGCCAGCGCCGATTCAAAAAACAGCGCGCGCGAACGGCTGACGCTGATGCCACTTTCCGAAGCGCTGAAACTGCCGATCGACCAGCGCTTCGCCGATAGGGAAGCTCAAGGCCTCGTCGCCGCGCTCGCCAGCGAAACCCATGGCAAGTCGATCCTGATCGCCTGGCACCACGGCCAGCTGACCAAGCTCATCAAGGCGTTCGGCGCCGACCCCAAGGCACTGCTGCCGAACGGCAAATGGCCAGACGACGAGTTCAACTGGGTGGTGGTGCTGCGCTTCGACCATGCGGGGCATGTGGTGCCGGATTCGGCGCGCGTGATCGAGGAGAAGCTGCCGGGTTGAAATGGCCAGCGCTGACGCCCAGGCGCAAACCTCTGCTCACCTCCGCACCCGTGACTTCAGCCAGCGATCAAAGGCCACCGCCAGGATCAGGATCAGGCCGATGACGATGCTTTGCGTGTAGGACGAGACGTTGTTGAACTGCAGCCCGTTCTGCAGCACGCCGATCAAGGCCGCCCCAACCACCGTGCCGCCGACCGAGCCGATGCCGCCGAACAGTGAGGTGCCGCCGATGACGACGGCGGAGATCACCGTCAGCTCATAACCGATGCCGGCGACCGCTTCCGAGGAATTCAGCCTGGCCGACAGCACGAAAGCGGCGAGCCCGGCGAAGAATCCGACGATGACATAGACCGAGACCAGGATGCGGTCGACGCGCAGGCCCGACAGCCGTGCCGCCTCGGCATTGCCGCCGACGGCATAGACGGCCCGGCCATAGCGCGTGTAGCGCAGCACGATGTGGCACAATATGGCGGCCACCGCGAAGATGATCGCCGGCACCGGCACCGGGCCGATCAGGCCGGTGCCGAACCAGCGCATCGAGGCATCGAAGCCCGAGATCGGGCCGCCATTGGAGATGGTCAGCGTCAGCCCGCGAAACACCGTCAGCCCGCCCAATGTCACGACAAAGGGCGGCACTTTCAGCCTTGTGATGGCAAGCCCCTGCACGCCGCCGGCGGCCGCCCCCACCACCACGGCGGCGAGAAGTGCGGCGAACCAGCCGTAGCCCTGCGTTCCAGATGTCGACAGCGAAAGCGTGTTGGCCGCGCCGCCCTTGGCGACGACGGCGGCTACCATGCCGCAGAAGGCGAGCAGCGAGCCGACCGAAAGATCGATGCCGGCGGTGAGGATGACGAAGGTCATGCCGAGCGCGATCAGCCCGGTGATCGAGATCTGCCGCGTGATATTGAACAGGTTGATGGGGTCGATGAAGCTCGGCTTCAGCACGGTGAAGACGACGACGAGGGCTGCCAGGAACAGCAACGGCCCGAAGCTCATCAAAAGCCTTGCGAGTGTGGCGCCGCCGCGCTGGCCCTGTTCCTCGGCGATGCTCATCGTGCCAGCCCCTCCCCATCCTGCCCGAGTGCTTCCTGCCCGCGCGCGTCCTGCCCCCTCGCATCCTGCTTGTCGAGCGCCATCAATTCCATCAGTTTTTCCTCGTTTGCCTCGACGCCCGGCATCTCCCCGGTGATGCGGCCCCGGCGCATGGTGACGATGCGATCCGACACCGCCAGCACCTCGGGCAATTCGGACGAGATCATCATCACCGCGATGCCGCGCGCCGCCAGTTGCACCAGGATCTGGTGGACTTCCGCCTTGGCGCCGACATCGACGCCGCGCGTCGGCTCGTCGACGATCAGCACCTTGGGATCGCGCGCCAGCCAGCGCGCCAGGATCACCTTCTGCTGGTTGCCGCCCGACAGGCCCTCGATCGCCTGTTCGGCCGACGCCATGCGGATCGACAGCATCTTGCGGAAACCCGACAGCGCGTCGCGCTCGCGCCGCTCGGCCATGAAGCCGAAACCGTTGCTGAACCGCCCGAGCGAAGCGACGGAGAAATTCGGCAATATGCCGAGCGCGGCAAAGATCGCCTGGTGCTTGCGATCCTCCGGCACAAGGCCGATACCGAGCGCGATGGCGTCGGCGGGTGAAGCCGGCGCGATCGGCTTGCCTTGAAGCGTGATCGTGCCCGCCGCGATGCGGTCGGCGCCGAAAATGGCGCGCGCCAGTTCCGTGCGGCCCGAGCCGACAAGGCCGGCGACACCGAGGATCTCGCCGGCCTTTAGGTCGATGTCGACGCCGTCGAGCACGATGGCGTGCGGCGCCTCGGGGTCGCGCACGGTGCGCAAGGACCGCACCGACAGCACGACATTGCCGGCCACCGCGCGTTGCACAGGCCGCGCATAGAGTTCTGACGCGGCGCGTCCGACCATTTTTTCGATGATCCGTGGCAACTGGATCGGCCCCCGCTCGCGGTCGAGATGCCCGGCCAGCCTGCCGTCGCGCAGCACCGTCATGCGATCGCAGATGGCCGATGCCTCCTCGAGCCGGTGGGTGACGAACATGATGGCGACCTTGTCCTTGCGCAGCCGGTCCATGATCGACAGCAGCCGCTGCACCTCGGTCTCGGTCAGCGCCGAAGTCGGCTCGTCCATGATGATCAGCCGGCTTTTCAGCGACAGCGCGCGGGCGATCTCGACCAGCTGCTGCTCGGCCACCGACAGCGCCGACACCGGCGTCATCGGGTCGATGGAAAGGCCGACGCGGGCGATGATGGCGCGGGTCGCCTGCTCCATCTTGCGCCAGCTCACCAGCCCGAGCGGACCGGTCGGCGCGCGGCCGATAAAAATGTTCTCCGCTACCGTCAGCGTCGGGATCAGGCTGAGCTCCTGGTAAATGGTGACGATGCCGTGCTGCTTGGCATCCTGCGGACGCGCCGGCTGGTAGTCGGCGCCGTCGAAAATGATGCGCCCGCTCGACGGCGGCATGACGCCGGAGAGGATCTTGAGCAGCGTCGATTTGCCGGCGCCGTTTTCGCCGAGCAGACCGAGGATTTCGCCCGCCCTGACCTCGAGCGAAACGTCGCTGAGCGCGGTGACGCCGGCGAAATGCTTGGTGACGCCCTCGACGGCGAGCAGGACGGGCGATGCGGATTCAGCTGGCTGCAAGGAGTGCTCCTTGATGCGGTTCAGGCTGCGCTTGAACACCCCCCTCTGGCCTGCCGGCCATCTCCCCCGCAAGGGGGGAGATCACCAGTGTCTCTGACGGCGCTTTTCCTGCAACGTTTGAGGTTGGCGAAAAGAGACGAACAGTCAATCTCCCCCCTTGCGGGGGAGATGTCCGGCAGGACAGAGAGGGGTGCTGTCCCGCCCGCCTCGCCAATCGGCCGATGTCCACCCGCCCCTACTTCGTCTCATTCAGCCTCTCGGCCTTGTCGAGATTGTCCTTGCCGATGACGATGGGCGTCAGCAGCACCAGCTTCTCCTTCGGCTCGGTCTTGCTCTTGGCGTAGGCGACCGCGATCTGCACGGCGGTGCGCGACTGCTGGCCGGGGAACTGTTCGACCGTGCCGGCAAGCTTGCCGTCGCGCACGGCGACCAGCGCTTCCGGCAGCGCGTCGAAACCATAGATCTTGACATCGGTGAAATTGCGCGCGGCACAGGCTTCGAGGGCGCCGAGCGCCATGTCGTCATTGGCGCAGATGATGGCGTCCGGCTTGCCATTGGCGGCAAGGCCGGCTTCCGTCACCGACAGCGCCTCGGCACGGGCGAAGTTGGCGGTCTGCTCGAAGATGATCTGGTACTTGTCCTTCAGCGGATCGAGCACATTGTGCACGCCCTTGTTGCGGTCGATCGCCGGACCCGCGCCCGGCTGGCCCTGCAGGTGGAACAGCTTGGCGCCGTTGGGGAATGCCGCCACCACGGCCTTGGCTTCCGCCTCGCCGCCCTTGACGTTGTCGGCGCCGACATGGGCGAGGATGCCCTGGACACCGTCGACGCGGCGGTCGATCGTCACCACGGGAACGCCGGCCTTCACCGCTTCCTCGATGGCCGGCGCCAGCGCGTTGACGTCGAGCGGCGAAATCACGATCGCGTTGACCTTCTGCACCAGCGCCGCCTCGATGTCGGCGGTCTGCTTGGTGGCCGAATTCTGGCCGTCGCTCTCGGTCAGGTTGACCCCTTGAGCCTGCGCCTCGGCCTTGATCTCGTTCAGCATGTGCACGAAGAACGGAAAGCCGAGATTGGGCACCGAGCCCAGTATGGTCAGCTTGTCCTCGGCGAACGCCGAGCGTGCGGCCAGAACCATGGCGCCCGCGGCCACGGACGTCATCAGGAATTCACGTCTGTTCATGGGTGATCCTCCTCCACAAGAACGCACGGCCCCGGAAACCGGGACCGGTTTCAGGAAGGATCATGCGTCGGTTCAAAGTGTTGGAGCATCCTCCTTGCGCCCGATGGCGCATGCCGCTCCAGCTGACGGCCGCCTATAATTCCTCCGATCGGCGTCAACAAGAGAATGCTAACCCAGGGTCAACCATTTGTGCAACATCGATATAACAGTGCCGGAAGGTGAATTATCAGAATTGTCGGAATTTTTGGATTGCGCGCATTCGGCCTTTGCCTGATGTCCATCGAAGATATCGTCCGTGACCGGTTCAGAAGTCGCGGCTATCTCACCTGGCGGGCTTATCGGTTCTGACCCACTCTCCCATTTTTGTTGAAATGGCGCTTTTCAATGTGTATAAATACACATGAAGAGCGCCGAAATTATCCGCCTGCTGGAAGCTGATGGTTGGTACGAGGTTGCCCGAAAGGGTAGCCATGCGCAATTCAAACACCGCGACAAGCAAGGGCGGGTCATCACCGTTCCTCATCCCAAGCGCGATATCCCGATAGGCACTTTACGCAGCATTGAAAAGCAATCTGGACTGAAACTGAGGTGACGACATGAAGCAGTATATCGGACTTATCCATAAGGATGCCGGCAGCGACTTCGGTGTGTCCTTCCCTGATTTCCCGGGCGTGATTACCGCTGGTAAGGATCTGGATGAGGCCCGGATCATGGCCGAAGAGGCCCTCGCCCTCCATATCGAAGGGTTGGTCGAGGACGGCGATGCTGTTCCGGAGCCGTCCAGTCTGGAGGCTGTGATGGCGGACGCCGATAACCGTGACGGTGTTGCAATCCTGGTCGCGGCCAAGACCGAGGCCAGGAAGACCGTACGGATCAACGTGACGCTGCCGGACGACGTTCTCCAACGGATCGATGCCTTCGCCGAAGCCCATGGCTATACCCGGTCCGGTTTTCTCGCGAAGGCGGCTGAGAAAGTGATGAAGCTTGAAGCGGCTTGAGGCGGGTCGCTCAAAGCAACCTCGGCTTCGCCAGCGCTATCGAGGCCGAGGCTTTCGCCCTACGAGTACCCCCACCCCTATCCCCTCCCCACAAGGGGGAGGGAGACTTTAGCATGTTTTCCGATGTGGGGCGAAAGCGACGGTGCGCGCGGCAGCATTCCCTCCCCCTTGTGGGGAGGGGTTAGGGG
>NZ_VFVX01000067.1:0-11054 GCF_006442395.1 Mesorhizobium sp. B2-3-5
GCGGTTGGGGGGGTAGGGCAAGGTTAGGCGGGAACGGGTTTCCGCACGGATTCCGTTGCACCGAAGCGACCGCGATTCGCAGTTTACTGGATCCGTGGTCCCGCGAGCGCCTGGGCGGATGGCACCACGGCAAAGTCGGCCCGCATGATTAAGTGCCTTAGTCGCTGGACGCGAGGTCAACTGCTCGAAGGTCAGATCCGCCACCCGCTTGTGCCGGAGAATGTCCAGATGGCCCAGCGCTACCGCCAGGAACCCGAACCGTTCACCGGTTTGGCCGAAAGAACCCGGTCCTCGTCGGGCAAACGGAGCTGCCGCAATCGATGGTCGAAAGCGCCGCCGGCGATGCGATCCTTGCCGGCAGACGCGAGATCGAGGAGGGTATTGGCGCCATCACGACGGTGCGTGAGAGGCAAACGTTCTTGTCGTGAGGTTAGGGGCGAGACGTAGGTCAGGATCGAGCCGCTGGATGGGCGATCCAACTGCGAGCGCTACGGCTCCCTTATGATGGACGCGCGCACCCTTCATCATCTTGAGTGGCCAATCTGCTCCGGTAACTCTCTGCCGTGCATGACTTCTGTGAAAGAGCGGATTAGAGCGCGTAATGCGGAAATGTCGCCGCCAGCTTTCAAATAGGCGAGCACATCCTTGTCCAGGGACGCGACGTCTGGAGCAGACCGAACGTCAAGTCTTATATGAACGTATAGCTCCAGTCGACGCACTGCCGGGGTACGCTTTTTGATCATTCCGTGCGCGACCCGATGCGCCATCGGCTGATTCACTCCGGCCTCACGCGCAAGTTGAGCGACCGGCATGCCCGTTAAGGTTAACAGGTTGTTTACCGAAGTCGCTATATTCTCGATGTCGCCAGGGGACAGGTTCTCGTAAGCGGCCATATTTCACGGTTGTCGGTAGCAGCCTATCATGCTTATATGAATGTATAGATATTCTCAAGTGCGGGAGATGGTCATTGGCGTTCTCTATCGGCGATCTGTTTGCGGGTGCCGGCCTCTTCAGTGAGGGATTCCGGCAGGCTGGCTTCCTGCCGCGCTTTGCAGTCGAACTCGATGCGGAGGCAGTCAAGTCTTACCGTCGCAACGTCGGCCCCAACGCTGTTCATGGATCCGTGACCGACGTCCTCAACTTGGGGACGGTCGACGTTCTGATTGCGGGACCGCCCTGCCAAGGCTTTAGCACCTTGGGACGCCGAGACCCGCTTGACGCCCGTAATGACCTTTGCTTCGCCGTCCTCCCTTGGGCGGACGGCGCCAAGCCGAAAGTGATCGTGATAGAGAATGTTCCGCCCTTCCTGAAATCCGGACACTGGCAGCGACTGGCACGGGGTCTGCGACGGCGCGGGTACAAGATATTCACTTGGGAGCTTGAAGCAGCCGATTTCGGAACGCCTCAGTTGCGGCGAAGAGCTTTCACGATCGCATCAAAGATCGGGATTATCTCTCCGCCGGCGCCGGTCAGCGAACGGATCAGTTGCGCCCACGCATTGTTAAACGAACCCATCGCGGAAAACGACCTGATGCATCGCTGGCCGACATTGCAGGGCGTGTCAGCTCAGCGCGTAGCCCTCGTACCCGCCAATGGCGATAAGCGGGACATCCAGAAGGCAGCGCCGGAACTTTGTCCGCCTTCTTGGCAAAGGATCGGCTGCCAAGCGACGGACGTCTGGGGGCGCATCGATCCCGATGAGCCCGCGAACACGCTTCGGTGCACGTTTCTGAACCCCTCGAAGGGGCGATATCTTCATCCGACGGAAAACCGGACGATCTCCCTGCGCGAGGGTGCTCGGCTCCAGGGGATACCCGATGATTGGCTCATTGACGGGCGACCGTATCAAGTGGCCCGCCAAATCGGCAACGGTGTCCCAATCCCCTTGGCCCGAGCAGTGGCGAAGCAGATTTACGCCGCGTTGTCTGCCTTCGAGACTGCGGACAGCTTGGCAGCCTGATCATTGTCTGTTTCGGACGAAGGCCTGATTGGCGATCCATCGTCGACTTCATCTTCATTCAAGTCCTGCTCGAGGGTCTTGATCGCATCCAAATGGACTGCCAACGCATCTTTGATAAGCTGCCTGATCCCGATAATCCGGATCTGATCTTTCGGTGTCGATTCTAGAAATTTCTTGAGGAGCATCTTTTGACCGACGGCCGTGGCGCTTGTGTCCGGCATGGCACCGATGAGATAGCCGTGCATCGCCGGAGCATGGCCCATCTCGCTTTGGCACCATTCCCCAATCTTGAAGAGATATTCTTCGAGCTGCCTGTAGTGATCATAGGTCAGGGGTTTGGACACGCTTTTTAGTTCGATAACGTTCAAGACGTGAGGGGCTGACATGAGAGGATCACTCACTAGGAAAACTAGATCCGGGCGGGTCTCGTCCTCATTGCCTTCGTCATCGACGACTGCGGCAAACTTGTCGACTCCGAGGACCTTCGCGAGCTTGCTGACAACCTTGTTCATGTCCTCGTCGGAGGCGAGGTAATTCGCGTATTCTGGGCGAATCAGCCAAGGGTTTACCTTGAAGAGGCCGTGCAGCTCCTTTTCGGTCTGTTTCTTGTTCCACTGCTGCTCGCCCTTCTCCTCAAGCGTCAGCAGTGCCTGGATGCCGCTTCGGCGGCCGCGGTAGTGCTTGAGGGCGTCGACTTTCTCAATCTCAGCCAGTTCCCGCAGAGAGGACGCGATACGATCGAGCGTTTCCGGCTTCGAGCCCAGCGTGATGAGCCTGCTGAGGACATCTGTGGCGTTGACCGAATGTACCACTATCGGCGCGAGCTCGTTGAACTGAGGCGTGCCGACCCCGTACTCCGCCGCTAACATCGTCAAAAGCTTTTTTGCTGGCTGCCGCGTCTTTCGCGGAAGGTGCTCAATGATCCGATTGACGACGTTCGCTTCGGGGTCCTTGTGTATCTCGTCTTCCGCAACCTGTTCGCGGAAGCGACCGTGCCGGGCTATGGCGGCCTTCATGATCTCGGCTAGTCGTGAAGCCATCGTTCCGATGAGATCGCTGCCCTCTTTGAACTGCGTGCGGCTCGTATTGATGATGTCGACTGAACCGCGATCGAGGTCGTCGGCTTCCACCACACACTCCATATAGTCTTGGCTATGGAAGCTGTGCATCCCCGTGCCGAGATCGAACAACGTTGGACCGGCGGCCAAGCGGTTATTGCAGTAGATGCGGGCCCCGCGCTCCTTTGCAGCCAAATGTTCCTTCCGCTTTCGAAAGCCTACGTAGTATCTAAACTTCATCTCGCCTAGATCCTCGATCTGCACGCTGTCTTCCGCCAACTCGTTCCTCCTTATCCCTTCCAACGTCAGGCTTTCTGGATAGACGAATTCATAGTCTGGGATGGCTGGCGCTAGGATTTCATCGTTGATCCTGATTGCGAAATCCTCCGGCCTGATCGCGTTGAAGGAAGAGCGGATGGATTTTTCGATGGTTTCCTTCTGTTCGCGGAAGGCGTCACTCTTCAGTACGGAGAAAGTGATCGTTGTGCCGTGTAACTCAGGGTCGAGCTCGCGCTCGTAGGTGACGGGGATCTTGATACTGCCGACGTCCTTCGCGCCTTCGATCTCCTCATCGTCCATCGTTATGATTGTTGCGTGCGTCTGGCCGCGGCGCTTCGTCCATACCTTGACTTTCTGCGCTACGCCAAATCCTGCTAGCTTCCCTAGGCCTTTCCGACCCATGACGAAACGCTTCCCCCCTTCGGTCATGAGGTTCGGCTTCGGGTCTGTGCGCCTGTTCCGGTTGAGCGGGAGGAATCGGGTTTCGACTTCGTTCGTGCTCATCCCGTGACCATCGTCCCTTAGAAGGATCTGAACCTCCTCGGGAAGCGTATGCGCCAACATCTCGAACGCAGCGCCGACGCCATCTGAACTTCCGTTCGGATGTTCGGCAACATCCGACGCTGCATGCTGTTCTGCTTTCTTTTCTTCCTCTCGCCTAGTCTTCATCTCTTTCCGTAGCTTATCTCGCTCGGCGGCGATGCGTTCATACGGAAGCGAAATGTCAATCTTAGTAGCATCGCTATCGTAGGCGTTGGCGATGAACTCGACCAGAACCTTGCCTATGCTCGTGTACAGGTTGATGCCGAGCGTTTTCAGCATGCCGCTTTGTACGACCATCTTCATATGAGCAGGAGCGGCCTCAGAGCCTTGAGCAATCTGCGCAACTGCTTTCGAATGATCGTCCATAAATCCCCCCATATTCACCAGCTTCCGTCGCGCGAAGCAGTTCGCACTCACAAAGCAAGTATTAACTTTCCATGCAAGCGCGGCCAAGACTCAGAGTACTTTATTTTCCCCACGTGAAGCGTGAACGGTGACGGCATTCTTAAGGCAACGAACATGTACCCTGAAAACGTTGGAAAGGCGTGCAACCTCGTGATGGCCCTTGGAATCAGCTCAAAAAAGCCCTGAGCTTAGCGATCAAGGTATCTCGATCACGTTTGCGCGTTTCGCATTCCCAGACAACCAGAACTTGCCAACCGTTCAAGCGCAGCCTCTCGATGCGATCGGCATCCCGAGCCATATTTCTTTCGATTTTCGCCCCCCAGTATTCTGTTCGACTGTTGGGTCGTCTGCCCTTCTGACAGCTGTGGCCATGCCAGAAGCATCCGTGTACGAAAATCGCGCTTCGCCTGAGCCGGAACACGATATCCGGCTTCCCCGGTAGCTCTTTCGCATGCAGCCTATATCGGTAACCCTGAGCGTGCAGCAGGCGCCGTACCACAATCTCCGGCGCGGTGTCCTCGCGTCGAACGGCCTTCATGATGCCCCTTCGCTGCTCGACCGAAAACGTGTCCATCCCCGATAGATATTCGACATTCCGAATCTGGCAAGCATAATCCCCACCAGCCCGCCGGCCGAGTAACAGTCCTCGATGGTCAAGCCACTTCCCGAGTCCACGGTACAGCCAGGTCTTGGTCGCCGACAGCAGTGAGACTCTTGCCCCTTACCTCCCAGGCAGCCTCGGCAGCAGGAATATCTCGGCCCTCGGCTGCAGCTCCTTCCCCCACATATCCCGATAGATCACCCCATCGATCGCCACCGGAATCCCGCGCGGTCGATCAGCGGCTCGGGATACTGTTCAGCCAGCTTCCTGAACAGCTCCCTGATGTCCTTGGCCTCGATCTCGACCTTGGTCCTGCCTCCGACCGACTGAACAAACACTCGTAACACGACTGCGAACCCACTATGAATCTCGATCAGTTAACCGAGGCGGCGGTGAAAACCGCCAGCTGGGCGGCGAAGGCGCGCTTGAAGGCGGGGCGCGCTTCGCCGCGGGCGACATAGGCGGAGAGGTTCGGGTATTCGTCCAGGATGCCGGATCGTCGCAACCGGCGCAGCACCGACACCATCATCAGGTCGCCGGCGCTGAACGCAGCGTCGAGCCAGTCGGCATCGCCAAGGCGGCTGGAAAGGTCGCCCAATCGGTTGCGGATGCTTTCCTCCACCAGAGGCCGGCGCTGCTCGTACCAAGGCTCGTCGACGCCACGGTTGATGATCGGCGGCTCCACCGTGCTGAGCGCGGCGAACAGCCAAGCGATCGCACGTGCGCGGGCGTTGGTATCGTCCGGCAACAGGCCCGCATGGCGCTCCGCGACATGGAGCACGATCGCTCCCGATTCGAACAAAGCGAGCTCGCCTTCCTCATAGGTCGGGATTTGCCCGAAGGGGTGAAGCACGCGGTGCGCGGGCTGCTTCATCGCCTCGAACGAAACGAGGCGTACCTCGTAAGGCTGCCCCACTTCTTCGAGCGCCCAACGAACGGGCATGTCACGCGCCAGTCCCTGGCCGCCATCAGGCGACCGTTCAAAGACGGTGATGGTGGGGAGCGTCTTGTCGGTCATGGCTGCCTCCTCTGATAGCGCGCTATCCCAGGAACGTTCGAAACCAGGCCGGTCCGACAACACGCCGGCAAAAGTCGGTGAGATTTCCGCTGGCTTCGAGGTCTTCCGCACGACCGCGCGGCACAAAGGCATGTGCTTGGCGGGCCTCGCTCCATGGGCGCCGATCCGATCTCGCGCCACTCAGACGTTCGAGAACCCTGGGCTAAGCAATGGCGATGAGCCAACTCTGGCCCCTAACCCCCAGCCAGCCTCGGCAGCAAAAATATCTCCGCCCCGGGCGGCAATTCCTTCCCCCACGTATCGCGATAGATCACCCCGTCGATCGCCACGGCAATCCCGCGATCGATCCACGGCTCGAAGCCGGGATACTGTTCAGCCAGTTTCCTGAACAGTTCCCTTATGTCCTTGGCCTCTATCTCGACCTTGCTCTTGCCGCCGGCGAGTTGGCCGAGCGCGCCCCAAAGCGTGACTTCGACCATCGCTTAAGGTGTGCCGATATTCAAGTGACGCCGGCCTGCGAACGAAGGCTTCCTGCGCTTCCGGTGCTCACGTACGAAAAGTACGCTCCGCTCCGGTTCTCGCAAGCCGTCGTTCTCGACTCGTCCTGACTTGAATCTCAACACACCTAACCTCAGCGTTGGATATCTCAGCCTTCCAGTTCCGCCTCGATCGCCGCCAGGATGCGCGGGGGCGACATCGGGATGTGGGTCATGCGCACGCCGGCCGCGTTCGACACCGCGTTGGCGATCGCCGCCAGCGGCGGCACGATCGAGGTTTCGCCGACGCCGCGCACGCCATAGGGGTGGTTGGGGTTGGGGATTTCCAGGATCTGCGTGTCGATCATCGGCAGGTCGGAGCACACCGGGATGCGGTAGTCGAGGAAGCCGGCGTTCTGCAGCCGCCCGTCCTTGCCGTAGATATACTCCTCGTTGAGCGCCCAGCCGATGCCTTGCGCCGCGCCGCCCTGGTACTGGCCCTCGACATAGGTCGGGTGCACCGCCTTGCCGGCGTCCTGCACCACCGTGTAACGGATGACCCTGGTGGCGCCCGTCTCGGGGTCGACCTCGACGTCGCAGATATGGGTGGCGAAGGAGACGCCGGCGCCGTCGGCGACGAGCTCGCTATGGCCGGCGATTGGCCCGCCGGTCTTGCCGGATTGCGCCGCGATCTCCTTCAGCGAGAGCGCGGCGAGGTTGCCGTACTTCTCGCCCCTGGCCAGCGCGTGGCCCTTTTCCCAGACGACGTCGTCGACCGGAATGTCCCACATCTGCGCGGCGCGCTCGCGCAGGATCCTGATCGCGTTGCGGGCGGCCGAGATCGTCGCCATGGAGGAGGAGAACGTGCCACGGCTGCCATCGGTCATGTCGTTATAACCAAGACTGGAGGTGTCGGCGACGATGGCCTTGACCTGGCTGTAGTCGATGCCGAGCTCTTCCGCCGCCACCAGCGACAGCGACGCGCGGGAGCCACCCACATCGACAGTCCCGACGGCGAGCGACACCGAGCCGTCCATGCCGATGTTCAAGTCGGTGCAGGTCTGGCCGCCGAAATTGAACCAGAAGCCGCAGGCCATGCCGCGCCCCTGGTTCTCCTTGAGCGGCGCCTTCATGTGCGCATGGTGCTTGGCCGCTTCCAGCGTCGGGCCGATGCCGATCGGGCCGTAGACCGGGCCGTAGGAGGAGCGCGTGCCTTCCTGGGCGGCGTTCCTGATGCGGAACTCGACCGGGTCGATGCCGATCTCCTTGGCCAGCTCGTCGACGGCGCTTTCCACCGCGAACGCGGCCATCGGCGCGGACGGCGCGCGATAGGCCGCGGTCTTCGGCCGGTTGACCAGCACTTCGTAGCCCACCGTCTTGACATTATCGAGCTTGTAGCAGGCAAACGCCGTCATGGCGCCGACCTCGGCCCAGCTGCCGGCATAGGGGCCGCTGGTGTAGCGCAGCGTCGCTTCCGCCGCCGTGATGGTGCCATCCTTGCGGGCACCGATCTTGACGTCGATCGAGGTGGCGCTGGTCGGGCCCGAGGCGCGGAACACCTCGTCGCGGGTCATGACAAGCTTCACCGGCCGTCCGGCCTTGCGCGACAAAGCCAGCGCCACCGGCTCGGCCCAGACATGGGTCTTGCCGCCGAAGCCACCGCCGATCTCGGACGAGGTGACGCGCAGCTTCGAGGCTTCCATGCCGAGCAGCTGCGCGCAGTGCTGGCGGTAGACGAAATGCCCCTGCGTGCAGACCCAGAGGTCCGCGGTGCCGTCGGAGCTGACGCTCGCCACGCAGGCATGCGGCTCGATATAGCCCTGGTGCGTCTGCTCGGTCTTGAACGAGCGCTCGACGATGAAGTCGGCATGCCCGAAACCCTCATGCACGTCGCCATGGCCGAACTGGCTGCGCTTGGTGACGTTGGATGGTTTTACGGGCTTCTCCTCCAGACCCTCGGTGAAGATCGTGTCGTTGATCAGCGGCGCGTGATGCGCCATCGCCTCGTCGACATCGGTGACATGCGGCAGCGGCTCGTAGTCGACCTCGATCAGCTTCAGCGCCTGCCTCGCCGTGCGGGCATCGACAGCGGCGACCGCGGCCACCGCATGGCCGTCATAGAGCGCCTTGGTGCGCGCCATGCAATTGTCGAGGATGTCGTACATGGCGGCATCGCCATCGGTGAGATCGGGCAGGTCGGCGGCGGTGATCACCGCCTTCACGCCGTTCAGCTTCTCGGCCTTGGAGGTGTCGATCTTGCGGATTTTCGCATGGGCGTGCGGGCTGCGCAGGATGCGCCCGACCAGCTGGCCGGCCATGTTGAAGTCGGCGCCATAGCGGGCGCGGCCGGTGACCTTGTCGACGCCGTCGGGGCGGATGGGGCGCGTGCCGACGGATTTGAAACTGCGCCCCGAATAACGCGGATCGAAATTCATCTTCAGGCTCCCTTCATCACGCTTGCCGCGTCCTGGACGGCGCGCACGATCTTGTCATAGCCGGTGCAGCGGCAGAGATTGCCGGCCAGGCCGAAGCGGATTTCCTCCTCGGTCGGATCGGGATTCTTGGCCAAGAGGTCCTTGGCCGCGATCAGGAAACCCGGCGTGCAGATGCCGCATTGCAGCGCCGCGTGCTCGAGGAACTTCTGCTGCAAGGGATGCAGCTGATCGCCATGCGCCATGCCCTCGACGGTCTCGATGCGCCGGCCCTCGGCTTCGGCGCCCAACACCAGGCACGAGCACACCAGCCGGTTGTCGAGGATGACGCTGCAGGCCCCGCAATCGCCGGTGCCGCAGCCTTCCTTGGCGCCGGTCAGCCCGAGCCGGTCGCGCAGCACGTCCAGCAGCGTCTCGTCGGGCTGGCACAGATATTCGATCGTGTCGCCATTGATGGTCGTTGAAACTGCTATGCCAGCCATCATTTGCCTCCCGCACGTGCATAGGCGGTCATCGCGGCCCGCCTGGCCAGCACGCCCGCAACCTTCCGTCTGAATTCGATCGTGCCCCTCTTGTCGTCGATGGGGCGGCAGGCGCCGGAGCAGACCTTGGCCAGCCGCTCGAGTGCCGCTTCGTCGAGCTTCCTGCCGACAAGGGCCTCTGCGGCCTCTTCGACCAGCAGCACGGTGGGTGCGGCGGCGCCGATCGCCACGCGGGCCACCGTCACGACGCCCGCTTCGTCCAGCGTCAGGTTGACGCCGGCGCTGACCACGGCGATGTCCATCTCCGTGCGCGGAATGAACCGCAGATACGCATCGCCCGAATGCGGCGCGCGCTTGTCGAGCAGGATCGCCTCGATGATCTCGCCCTTGGCGAGCGAGGTCTTGCCCGGCCCGACCGGCACGGCTTCGACCGCGATCGTGCGCCTGCCTCCGGGCCCGGCAATGACCGCCCGGGCGCCGGCCGCGACCAGCGCCGGAACGCTGTCGGCCGCCGGCGAGGCGTTGCACAGATTGCCTGTCATGGTGCAGCGTCCCTGCACCTGCTTCGAGCCGATCAGCTTCGCCGCTTCGACGACGCCAGGCCATGCCTTCTTCAGGACGGCGCTCTCGCCCAGAACGGCGCAGGGAACAGCGGCGCCGATGCTGAAGCCGTCGGCCGTTTCGCGGATGTCGCTCAGGCCGGCGATGCCCTTGATGTCGACGATCAGCTCGGGCTCGATGAAGCCGCCCTTCATCCTCACCAGAAGGTCGCTGCCGCCGGCGAGAATGGCCGCCGGCCCCGCCGCTCCGGCCAATTGGCCAACGGCATCTTCGATTGAAAGCGGACGTATGTAACGCATCGTCTCCCCTTGATTGTCGCGATCTCGCCGACCGTTATAAACTGTCTCCTCACAATGACCATCCGCTTCGTCATTCGCGACGATGGGCCACACGCCGCAAAATGCAGTCCCAAATCCACCCGAGCCGGCGTAAGTCGACGTAAGTCCAAGGGGGCTGCGCCAATTGGACATGCCCCGGACGGGGCCCTAAAAAATTCGGGCGCCTGTGTCGGATTGGCAAGGCGCGGCCCGTCCTTGGGGCGTCGAACAGCAATGATGAAAGGAAAGAATATGCCCGGCACCGTACGTCTGCACCGTGTTCTGACCACCAGCCCGGAAAAGGTCTATCGCGCCTTCGTCGAGGCCGATGCGCTGGCCAAGTGGCTGCCGCCGAATGGTTTCACCTGCACGGTCGATCATCTCGAGGCAAAGGTCGGCGGCACGTTCAAGATGGCCTTCCGCAACTTCACGACCGGCGGCAGCCATTCCTTCGGCGGCGAGTATCTCGAACTCGTTCCGGGCGAGCGCCTGCGCTACACCGACAGGTTCGACGATCCCAACCTGCCCGGCGAGATCCAGGTGACGGTGATCCTGAAGAAAGTCTCGGTCGGCACCGAGATCGACATCACCCAGGCCGGCATTCCGGACGTCATCCCGGTCGAGGCCTGCTATCTCGGCTGGCAGGAATCGCTCCGGAACCTGGCAAAGCTCGTCGAGCCCGAGATCAATCAGTAGAGCGATGAGTGCAGCGCTGTCGACGATGACATCCTCATCGGCGGCGCCAACGGCTGCGGGCGGTGACAAACAGGGGCCTTGACCGCAATCATCTTGCGCGTGAAACCTCTCCGGCCAAAGGGCAGTGCAATCGCATACGGCAGCGCCGGCCCCTCTCCGTCCGCTGCGCGGCCACCTCTCCCCACTTTGTTGGGGGCGAGGAACCAAGCCTCCCAAAGCCGCGACT
>NZ_VFVX01000068.1:0-10222 GCF_006442395.1 Mesorhizobium sp. B2-3-5
TGGTTCTTGCCGTCAAACTTCGGTGCCAAGGCACCCCCCTCTGTCCTGCCGGACATCTCCCCCGCAAGGGGGGAGATTGCGTCCTCATCTCCGCTTTCGCCAATCACCAGAGGTGCGAAAGGTGAGCCGTCGGAGAAGCTGCCGATCTCCCCCCTTGCGGGGGAGATGTCCGGCAGGACAGAGGGGGGTGCGAAGGATCGCCAACATTTCCATTTTTGCCCCCTCGGCGGCCGCGACATCGGCTTCGTCTTCCAGGATCCCTCATCCAGCCTGGACCCCGTAATGACCATCGGAAAGCAGATCGCGGAGGTCGCGCGTACCCATCTTGGGCTCGACTGGCCACAGTCCTTCGCAACGGCCAAAACCCTGCTCGAACGTGTCCGCCTGCCCGATCCCGACGCCGCCATGCGCGCCTTCCCGCATCAGCTTTCCGGCGGCCAGAAGCAGCGCGTGGCGATCGCCGCCGCGATCGCGGCCGGGCCGAAATTGCTGATCGCCGATGAGGCGACCAGCGCGCTCGACACCATCGTGCAGGCTGAGATCGTCACCTTGATCCGCCGGCTGGTGGCAGAGGATGGCATGACGCTGCTGTTCATCAGCCACGACATCGCGCTGGCGGCCGAACTCGCCGAACGCATTGCCGTGTTCCGCCACGGCAAACTGATCGAGCTTGGCACGACCAGGCAGATCATCGATGCACCATCGCAAGCCTACACGCGCACTCTTCTCGATGCTCATATCGGCCTCGATGCAGACCTGCTGTTGAACCGAAGCGGACTCCCCGCATGAGCCTGCTCGCGGTTTCCAACCTCACCAAGAATTACCGCCGCACCGGCAAGCCTGTCGCGGCGGTGGACGACGTCTCATTCACGATCGAGCCCGGCGAAACGCTGGCGCTGGCCGGCCCCTCCGGCAGTGGCAAATCGACGATCGCACGGCTCGTGCTGCGCCTGATCGAGCCGGACGCCGGGCGCATCGAATTTGAGGGCAGCGATTTCCTCGCCTTGCGCGGGGCCGCCCTGCGCGCCCGCCGCGCGCGCCTGCAGATGGTGTTCCAGGATCCGCTGGCCGCCTTCAATCCGCGCGCCACGGTGGCGCGCGTTCTCGACGATCCCTTGCGCATCCATGGCATCGCGTCGCGCGCCGAGCGTCCGCGCCGCATCGCCGCCTTGCTTGAACGCGTCGGGCTGGCGGCCGATCTCGCGCCGCGCGCCATACACGAAATCTCCGGCGGCCAGCGACAGCGTGTGGCCATCGCCCGGGCCATCGCCACGAAGCCGTCGCTGATCGTGCTCGACGAGGCGGTGTCGGCACTCGACGTTTCGGTGCGCGGCCAGATCCTCGACCTTTTGCTCGACCTGCAGCGCCAGGACAAGATCGCCTATCTCTTCATTTCACATGATCTCGGCGTCATCAGGGCGGTCGCCCACCGCGTCATCCTTCTCAACGCCGGGCGGATCGCCGAGAGCGGCGATGCCCGTGCCGTCATTGACGCACCCCGATCGGCCATCGGCAGGGCGCTGGTGGCGGCAGCACCAAAATTGAACAGGGCCAAAACATGATGACCGATCCCGAAACCAGAGCCGAGAAACTGTCACGCGAACTCGATTCCGCCTTCCGCAACCGCGCCGATCTCTACCGCCTCTTTCTCGACGAGCTGACCGGAGAGCTGGGCCCCGAAAAGGCGGAGGCGATCATGATCCGCGCCATCGAACAGCGTGGCAGGGAAGTGGCCGCAGCCGCCTTCGCGAGCTTCGGCCCCAACGATGCGCGCGCCGTCGGCGAAGCCTTCCTTTCCGTCAGCCCTGATGGCGGCCTGATGTATCCGACCGATGTCGAGCGCGGCGATGACCGCATCGCCTTCAATGTCAAACGCTGCCCGCTGAAGGACGCCTGGGTCGAGGCCGGCGTTGGCGATGAAAAGCTCGCCACGCTCTGCCGCATCGCCGGCGCCTTCGACCGTGGCCTGTTCGAGGCGACCGGCGTGCGCTTCGACAACGTCACCTGGACGCCAGGGCACGGCTCCGGCTGCTGCCATATCGCGCTGACCAACCGCGATGCCGGCTAGCAATTCAGAGCCCAAGGTGTGTTGAGATTCAGGTCAGGACGGCTCGAAAACGATGGTTTCCGAGAACCGGAGCGGAGCGTACTTTCATACGTGAGCACCGGAAGCGCAGGAAGCCGTCGTTTGCAGGCCGGCATCACCTGAATATCAATACGCCTTACCCGCCGACCATCAGCTTGACGACTTCGTCATGGTTGGTCTCGGAAATCTTGCGCTCGCCGGCCTGGATCCCGCGCCGCAGCACCACGATGCGGTCGGATACGGCGAAAATATCCTGCAGATTGTGCGAGATGAAGATTACCCCCCGCCCCTGCGCCTTGAGCTGGTGGATCAGTGAAATCACCTTGCGCTGTTCCGGCACGCCAAGTGCCGCGGTGGGCTCGTCCATGATCAGGATCTGCGCATCCCAGTAGACGGCGCGGCCGATGGCGACGGCCTGGCGCTGGCCGCCGGAGAAATTGCTGACCGGGGCTTCCATCCGGCTGACGTGGAAGTCCAGCCGCTTCATCGTCTCCCGCGCCGCCTCGGCCATGGCCTTGCGGTCGAGCACCGGCAGGAAGCCGAACGCCTTGCGCACGGGTTCGCGGCCAAGGAAGATGTTGGCGCCGATCGATAGATTGTCGGCGAGAGCAAGATCCTGATAGATCGTCTCGATGCCCTTTTCGCGCGCCTCCTGTGGTGTCGCGAAAGTCACCGGCTTTCCCCGGAGCAGGATTTCGCCGCCCGTCGGCTGGAACACGCCCGATATCGCCTTGATCAGCGTCGTCTTGCCGGCGCCGTTGTCACCGGCAAGCGCAACCACTTCGCCCGGCCGCACGGCCATGGAGAAATCGTTGAGCGCCCGAACGGCACCGAAGTGCTTGGAGAGATTTCGGACTTCCAGCAGGGACGCGGTCTGGTTGGTGCTATTCATCCTGACGGGCTCCACTGAACCGGCGTTGCGCCTGGTCGATGAGAACGGAAATGATGATGACGACGCCAACGGCGATGAACTGCCAGAACGGCTCGACATTGACGAAAACCAGCCCGTACTGGATGACCGCGATCACCAGCGCACCGGCGACCGTGCCGAAGATGGTGCCGGACCCGCCGAACAGGCTGGCTCCGCCGATCACCACCGCCGCGACGCTGTCGAGCAGCAAGGGCTCGCCAGCCTGCGCCGCACCCGCGGTGAAGCGCGCCGCGTAAAGCGCGCCGCCAAGGCCCGCGCACATCGCCGACAGCACATAGAGCCGCAGGATGTGACCCCTGATGTCGATGCCGGAGCGCCGCGCCGCCTGCACATTGGCGCCGATGGCGTAATTGTGCTGGCCGAACCGGGTCTGGCTGAGCAGGTAGTGCATCACGACGACGAAGACGGCGGTGATGATCACCAGATAAGGCACGCCATAGAACCTGCCGTTGCCGAGCAGCGCGAACCAGGAGTTCTGCACCGGCACTGTCGTTCCGCCGGCAAGCAGGAAGGCGGCGCCGCGTGCAACGCCGAACATGCCAAGCGTGCCGATGAAGGGCGGGACCTTGAGGCGAGAGATCAGCAGGCCGTTGATGACGCCCGGCACGCCGGCAACGATCACCGAGGCAAGAATGCCCGCCAGCATGGCCAGCGGCAGAGGGATGGCCGCGCCTGCCAGGTTGGTGGCATGGGCGGCGATGACGGCGGCAAGGCCCATGATAAAGCCAAGCGACAGGTCGATGCCGCCCGAAATGATGACGAAGGTCTGTCCGGTCGCCAGCAACAGCGGAGCCACGGCGAATATGGCGATCGACTGCAGGTTGAACGGATTGAGGACGAAGGTCGCGCCGAAGGCGAGCCTCGACCAGATTTCAAAACAGATGATGAGGCCGGCCAGGAACAGCCAGGCGCGCCCTTCGGCGATGCGTGCGATCCAACCCCTGGCCGGATCGCCGTGATCGGCCTGGGGGGCGACATGCTTCTCGGCCGGCTGGGCTGGTGATGTCGAGGTCATGGATACTCCGCGGCGCGGCTGTCTTCAAATGGATCCCCGCCTGAGGCGAGGACCGACACGGGCTCCTCCCGGCGGACCGGGAAGAGCCAGGCTCGTCCGGCTTTATTCGGAGTAGAGATACTTCGAGATGTTCGGGTCCGCGATGTTGGACTTGTCCATGATCGTGAAGCCGGTGCCGATCGTGACCGGGATCGAGTGCCCGGTCAGGTGGGCATAGGCCGAGACGACGCCGAAGTAACCGATCTCGGCGGGATGCTGGGCGATCGCCACGTCCACGAGGCCTGCGTTGATGTTGTCGACGATGCTGGTCGGAGCATCGAAGGCAACGACCTTGACGGTGCCCGTCTGTCCCGCCTGCTTGACGCCATTGGCGGCCCCCAGCGCCGAGAACAAATTGGCGCCGAACACGCCGACCAGGTCGGGATTGCGCGCGAACACCGCCTGCAACTGGGACGCCGCCTTGTTGGCATCGTCGTCATTGAACTGGGTTTCAAGCACGGTGATGCCGGAGTGCTTGGCCATCTCCTTCTTGAAGCCCTCTTCGCGCTGGTCGGTGGTCGAAATGCCGGGCTTGACGTTGGACACATAGACCTTGCCCTTGTCGCCAACGGCGGTGGCAAGCGCCCGCGCCGCGATCTCGCCGCCGAGCACATTGTCGGAGGCAATGTAGGATAATGGGAAATCGGCATCGCCGGCACCCGTCTGGTAGACGCCGCTGCCGATGAAGGTATCGACGGTGATGACCGGGATACCCGCGTCATTGGCCTTGCGTAGCGGCTCGACAAGCTGGACCTTGTCGGTCGGCGCGATCAGGATGGCATCCGGCTTCTTGGCGATGACCGCGTCGAGCACCGGCACCTGGGTGACCGGGTTGAAGTCCGAGGCGCCCTGGAAAACCAGGTTCACGCCAAGCGCGTCGGCCGCCGCCTGGGCGCCCTTGCGCATGGTGATGTAGAAGCCGTCGGTGGTAAGGCCTGGAATGAGCGCAATGGTGTATTTCTTGTCCTGCGCCTGCGCCGGTGCGACCAGCACTGATGCGCTGACGGCCAGCGCCGCGAGCGCGGCAACGAACTTCTTCATGACATCCTCCTCATTGTTGGCAATTCTGCCGTTGCAAGTGACATTGGAATGGCCGTCATCCGCTCACGGAGAAGATGCCGACGGCCTGGAACGCCTTTTTGCCTTCGCGGGCAGCTCCTCCCAAGCGCCCTCCAGTCGATTTGCCAGCCGGTCGGGGACCGGCGCGGTTGGCCACAGCTCGTTCCCCGCCTCCGCGAGGTTCGACAGACTGCGCGCCCGCGCCTTGCCTTGCCGGCGGGCGTTCGAACTTGTAACACTTTGCAGAAATAAATTGCAACTCGGTTTTACGAGCTGGCAGCGCCGGGCTTTCACATCATACAGCATCCGACTGCTCCGCAGAGCCCCCGGTCAACTATTGTCCGGGGCCTTCGGCGATACAACTGATTTCGTGGGGGCGTCCCGGACCTCCAAGGGCCACCAATTGCGGCGTCCCGCTGTCCCGTCAGCAATTCCAGGAAAAGTGCCTAGCGGTTTTCGTCCGGAATTGCGTAAACACAAAGGATTAGAGTGAGTCCGCTCTAGGAGAGTACCGCGAGGATGGCCTGCGCCGTCTTCGTATCCGTCACTAGCGTATTGATGAGCCCGGCGCGGGCGGCGGCAATGATCGCCGTCGCCTTCTCAGGCGACGCGGCAACGCCGATGACCAGCGGCACGGCTCGAAGCTGGGCCGGCGACATGGCGATCATCCGGTTCTCCCCCTCCCAGGCGATCAGCGTGCCCTCGGCATCGAAGTAATGACGAAGCACGTCTCCGGCCGCATGAACCAGCGCCTGCTCGCTCGGCGTGGCGGCACTCGCCTCTGGGGCGTTGATGGCATGTGGCAGGCCGACACCGACGATCGCGACATCGGTCTTCTCCCACAGCGCGACGGCATCGCGAATGGCAGTGTCGCGCAGGAAGACCTCACGCAATTCGGTGGAGGGCAAATAGGGCGCGTGGATGAAGTGGGGCGTGCCGCCGAATTCCTCGGCGGCAAGCCGCACGAATTCGTTGACCTGGAAATGCGCCGCCTGCTGCTGCATGCCGCCGGTGGCAGCCACGGTCAGTGTGCCGGGCATACGGGGCAGTCCGGCCCGTATCACCTCGCGCACGGCCCGCCCCCAGCCGATGGCGACCACGGAACCCGCCGCCAGTTGCGCCTGCCTGAGCAACCCGCCAAGGGGTGCCGCGAGCGCCGCCAGCGTGCCCGCCGCCGGGGTCTCGACCACCGCGGCATCCCGCAGCTTCAGACCATCGATCAGCTGCCTGGTGATGTCCTCCGGTGTCGCCAGGTCGAGAACCTCGATCCGCACGATGCCTTCGGCGCGTGCCCGCTGCAACAGGCGCGAAATCGTCGCGGTGGAGACACCAAGTTGCCGCGCGATGTCGACCTGCGACATCTCTTCCACGTAGTGCAGCTTGGCGACGGTGTGCAGCATCGTCCGCGATGCGGCCGCATCCTGGATGGGGGAAACAGGCAGCTTGCAATTCCTTTCAGCAACGTGTTACACACGTATACGCCGACGCGAGTTATCGCGCAAATTCAGCCAACTCGCAACTTGCGCCGATCCCAGGCCGCAGGGCAGCGAGGCGCCTTCTTCGAGGCGATGGCGCGTCGCCGTCGGCACGGATCGTCCCGCCGGGAGGCGGACAGGACTGAGCATTCTTGTTTCCACGGGAGCCGCGCCCTCCGGCGAGAGCGCGCAAGATCGGACTGAGGACCATGGCAAAGATGACCACCGCCGAGTTGCGCGGCTACCAGCAGATATGCGGCAAGGACGGGGCCATGGTGGCCATCGCCTGCGACCAGCGCGGCGGCATGCGGACCTTGCTGGCGTCGGATCCAGCCGAACAGGCCAGGATCACCAACGACATGCTCGGCGACACCAAGGCCGATATCACGCGTTACCTCGCAAGTGCTGCCTCCTGCGTGTTGCTCGACCCGCTATGCGCGGTGCCGCGCATTGTCGACGAGGGTGTCTTGGGCAGGGATACGGCGCTGCTCATCGGCCTGGACGCGTCCGGCTTCGACGTCTCGCTCGAGGGCTACCGTCTGTCGCGCCTGGTTCCGGGCATCGACGCGCGCCGGGTGCGCGCGCTGGGCGGCACCGGCGGCAAGATCATGGTCTATCTCAGGGCCGACAAGCCGCAGGCCAACGAACACAACATCGCCATCCTGCGTCAGTGCATCGCCGATTTCGGGCGGGAAGACCTGCTGCTGGTCGTCGAATTCCTGACCTACCAACTCGAAGGGGAAAGCCCCGAGCACTATGCCGCCAGAACCCCCTGGCTCGTCGAGGAAGGCACGAGGATTTCGCTGGAGTGCGGCGCGAAGGTGCTGAAGCTTCCCTATCCCGGGACGCCGGAGGCCTGCGCCAACATCACCAAAATGGCCGGCGACGTGCCGTGGGCGGTGCTTTCGGCCGGCGTCAACCACGCTACTTTCCTCGGCCAGGTCGAGATCGCCATGCAAAACGGTGCCTCGGGCGTCATCGCCGGCCGTTCGTTGTGGAAGGACTGCATCTCGCTTGACCGTGACATCCAGCGCGAAAGGCTTAAGACAATCGCAGTGCCTCGATTGCGTGAGATCCAGGCCGTGATCGGACACTACCGGCAAAAGGCCGCCTAGGCATTTCGCCCAAAATGGGAAAGGAGCGGCTCTCCGGTCAACCGGAGACGCTCAATGGATCGACGCTTATCGCTTATATAGCGCACGCACGAGACGTCATGCCAAACACTTCGATGGCCATAGGGATCGATATCGGCGGCACAAATCTGCGTGCCGCCCGCATCTCCGGCACCGGTGAAATCCTCAAGCGCGTTTCCGAAAAAAGCGCGCCCGACCCCGAGCTGGTGCTCGGCCGCATCGCCGACATGGTGCGCCTGCTCGACACATCGGACGTGAAGGCCGTTGGCGTCGGCGTCCCCGGCCGGGTTGATGCACGACGCGGCGTCATCCTGTCGGGCGGTTATGTCAACCTCGCCTCCGTCGCGCTCGCGCAACGCCTGGAAGATATGACAGGCAAGCCAGTTGTCATCGACAATGACTGCAACATGGCGTTGGCCGCAGAAATGGCGCTCGGCGCCGGGCGGCGCCACGCCAACGTCGTGATGTTCACGATCGGCACCGGCATCGGCGGCGCCCTCGCCCAGAACCGGCGGATCACACGCGGCTCGGCGACGGCCGGTCAACTCGGCCACGTCACTGTCGACGTCAATGGCGAAGTCTGTGCCTGCGGCCGGCGCGGGTGCGTCGAAACCATGAGTTCGGGCAGCGCTCTTGGCCGTCACATTGCGCGCGCCGGGCTGGGCGCGGACATTTCGGTCGATCAGCTCTTTGCCCGCGCCGCGGCCGGCGACCTCCAGGCGCGCGGCATACTGGACGTCTGGGCGCGGCCGCTGCGAGCCGCTATCGATACGGCCGTCGCCGTGCTCGACCCTGAACTGGTGCTGCTGGGCGGCGGCCTTGGCCGCGCGGCACACAAGGCGCTTGCCTGTGCCCCGGCCCAAGCGCCCTGGTACCAGTGCCCGGTCGAGCCGGCGCGGCTCGGCGACGACGCCGGCGTCATTGGCGCCGGTCTTCAGGCATTGGCAGGGCCGGACACGGTAGCAGCGATTTCGTCGCCAGCTCGACCCAAGCGAGCCCGGCGCGCAGTGCTCGTCAACGGCATTCCCGCCAGCGGCAAGAGTACGGTGTCGCGCGGCATCGCCGAGCGCATGGGATGGCCGCTGCTGGCGCTCGATACGATCAAGAATCCGTTTCTGGAAGTGCTCGGCGGCGGCGACCGCGAATTTAATCGCACGCTGGGCCGCGCCAGTTATCAGGCGATCTGGTCCGTTGTCGGCGAAGCTCCGCCGGGAACCAGCTTCATCGTCGACGCCTGGTTCGGCTTCCAGCCGCGCCAGCTTCTCGAGGATCATCTGCGAAAAGCTGGCGTTGAGCAGACCGTCGAAATCTGGTGCCACGCGCCTGGCGAAGTCCTTGCCGAGCGCTATGGCGCCCGGCTCGACCAGCGCCCAGCGGGCCACCCAGGCGCGACCTATATCCCCGAACTGATCGAACTCGCCAAGCGCGCCGAACCACTGCGGCGTGGGCCGCTCTTCGACGTCGACACAACCAAGCCAATCGACTTCGATGACATCACAGCCTGGCTGCGAGCGGTGATGCCCAGCGACGCGTAGAGCTTTGTTTGGGACAAGAGCCGGCGAGGAGCGAAGCTCCCTCGTGCCAAGGTTTGCTTCGAGCAAACGCGAGCGCGACCTGGCCCGCAAAGAACGCCTTCGTTCAGGAAATGAGACCGGCCCGAAACCGCTGCTCGGTGTTGGGCCGCGCCTTGGGCCGTCTGATCGATGGCCGACAGTGAACCGCTGCCTGATATGGGCAGGCTTCTCGATTTCGTCGGCCATGACGATCGCGGAGTCCCCGAAGGAGATCCTGCTGCGCCTCGGCCTCGTAGATCGCTGGAGATTCGGGATTTCGAGCAAGCGCTTGTCGGGAGACCTCAAGACCGCCCGCGCCGCCGACAGTGAGACAGCGCTTCACACCGGGAGCACGCACGGCGATAATCAGCGCATCGGCATCGCTGTTGAAGGAAATGCACCGCGCCGATCACAACGTCATGGCAACTGATCAGATCAGATTAGCGAGGCCTTCTTTGTCGAAGAGATCGCCCTTCTTGGCTGTCGGATGTGAGCCCGCACCAGGCAGGACAGATGATCCTTATCCGGCAAAGCAAAACGGCCCGCCTGGGGGTGCCTGGCGGGCCGTTTTTGTGATTTGGTTGCGGGGACAGGATTTGAACCTGTGACCTTCAGGTTATGAGCCTGACGAGCTACCGGGCTGCTCCACCCCGCGTCAACGCTGAGCAAGCGTTTGCTTGCGTAGTCTGCGATCGCCTGGGCGATTGCGTTACCTGGCGATTGCGTTTGGCAACTGCCTTTTTTGGTTTTGCCAATGGAAAGGGCCGCGTTAGCGGCCCGAGGTTTCCCGTTGGCGGGCCATGTTCGGAGAAGATTTCCACACATCGACCCAAAAATCATTTTTGATTTTTGGAAAGCACGATGTGCGGATCAAACGTGCGTTTAGCAGACCTGGCAGCGACCTACTCTCCCGCGTCTTGAGACGAAGTAC
>NZ_VFVX01000069.1:0-7886 GCF_006442395.1 Mesorhizobium sp. B2-3-5
TACGGGGAGAGATGTCCGGCAGGACAGTGAGGGGCAGCGCCGACGGCGGAGGATTGCCAACGACTTGGAGGCCGCAAGCGATCGACCATGACGGACATGCCGTAT
Source organism: Mesorhizobium sp. B2-3-5 (assembly GCF_006442395.1). Classification (NCBI taxonomy): domain Bacteria; kingdom Pseudomonadati; phylum Pseudomonadota; class Alphaproteobacteria; order Hyphomicrobiales; family Phyllobacteriaceae; genus Mesorhizobium; species Mesorhizobium sp. B2-3-5. The sequence goes on from NZ_VFVX01000069.1 coordinate 106, forward strand.
GGTGCAGCGGCCAATAATGATCCGCCACCGCGCCGCGAAGAGGCGCGTTTACGATCTGGGAAGCTTGATGGTGCTAGATATCGCCGGATGATGGCTGGCCGGATTGGCCGGCTCCGGATGGATTCGCCATGAACAGCCCGATGCGCATGCCGTGGGTGGACACGGCCAAAGGCCTCTCGATCATCCTCGTGGTCATGATGTACTCGGCCTACAACACCGGCGAGTACACGGGCGGCGTCGGCTTCCTCCACTATGTCATCGGCTTCGCGACGCCGTTTCGCATGCCGGAATTCTTCCTGATCTCCGGGCTGTTCCTGTCGCAGGTCATCGACCGGCCGTGGCGGCGCTATATCGATCGCCGCGTCGTCCACTATCTCTATTTCTACGTGCTGTGGGCGATCATCTCGATCGGGCTGAAGATCGGCATCTTCAGCCGGGATCCCGGCGGCATGCTGCACGACCTGGCAATGGCGGTCGTCCAGCCCTATGGCGTGCTGTGGTTCATCTACATGCTGGCGGTGTTCGGCCTCGCCGCGAAGCTGTTGCGGCAGTTTCGCGTGCCCGCCTGGATCGTCATCCCGATCGCTGCCGCCCTGCAGATGTGGGCGCCCCATCCGGAGAGCTATGCGCTTGAACAATTCGCGGCCTATTTCGTGTTCTTCTACCTCGGCTTCGTGGTGGCGCCCTTGGTGTTCCGGCTCGTCGGATGGACGCAAGCCCGCCCGGCGCTGGCCGTGGCCGGCTTGGTTCTGTGGGCGATCGTCAACGGCCTCCTCGTCTATTCACCGGGTTATGCCCTTCAGCCGGTCGGCATGCAGATGGGCCTGGCGGCGTGGCCGCCGTTGCACCTCACCCTGGCCGTCGCCGGCGCGGTGGCGCTTTGCGTGCTTGGCGGCTTCCTGTCTAAATTCCCGGCCATGGAATGGCTGCGGTGGCTCGGCGAGCATTCGCTGGTCGTCTATGTCGCCTTCACCATCCCGATGTCGCTCTTCCGTGGCGCGGCGCTGGCAAGCGGCATGCTGACCGACACAGGCATGCTCAGCCTGGCGGTGCTTCTGGTCTCGACCATCAGCCCGGTCGTTCTCTACTTCATCGTCAAACGCATCGGTTTCGGCATGTTCCTGTTCGAGCGGCCGGGCTGGGCGCATATCGACGGGAGCGCTCCGCAACCGGCACCGAACGCAGCCACGCCCAAACCGGCACTGTCCGCCGCCACCGCCCAGTCGAGCCTGAAGTAGCCAAGCTCCAAAGGGCCCGAAGCGTTGCGGCCAGCCTCAGCCGTCCCGGAGTTCGACCTCGGGGAGGTCTCCAAGACCAATTCGCCGTCAGCGAAGTTTTAAGGGCTGTTGCGCCATGGTGGTGGCCCGCCAGGAGTTAAGCCATGTCCGATACGTCATACGCTCCCAAAGGCCCGGCATCGCAGCCCGGCAGGCGGAGAGGGCATGACAGTGGGGGCGAGCGCCGCCGCGATGCCGCCACCATCGCCAGCCTCAAGGCGGAAGTCGCGGCACAGGCCGCACTGATCGTCAGGCAGGAGGTTTCACTGGCGCACAGCCGCAAGATCTTCGACCGCGCGTCGGTCGCCGCGCGCATCGGCGTGTGGGAATGCAGCCTGCCCGGCGAACAATTGCACTGGACCGATGTGGTCTATGACCTGTTCGATCTGCCGCGCGGCGCCGCGCTCGACCGGAGCGAGATCATCAAGTGCTATCCGGCGGAGTCACGCAAGGCGCTGGACAGCCTGCGCAGCCGCGCGATTGTCGAGCGCAGCGGCTTTACCCTCGACGCCGAGATCACCACCTTCGCGGGCCGCAGCCGCTGGATCCGCATCACCGCGACCGTCGAGTGCGAGGACGGCGTGCCGGTGCGTATCTTCGGCATGAAGCAGGACATCACCGAGGAGAAGATCCTGTCGGACCGGATGCGCTATCTCGCCGAATTCGATGCCATGACCGGGCTCGCCAATCGCGCCCGCTTCCAGGCGCGGCTCGCGCATGCCGACGAAGGCCGTCCGCTCGGCGCGCTGCTTCTGATCGATCTCGACGGCTTCAAGGCCGTCAACGACACGTTCGGCCATGTCGTCGGCGACGAATGCCTGAAGGCGGCGGCCGAACGGCTTGCCGGCGGTTGCGGCGAGGCGGATCTGGTGGCGCGCGTCGGTGGCGACGAATTCGCGGTGCTGCTTGGCCCGCATCTCGACCGGGGTGCCGTCTCCGGCATGGCGCGCCGCATCATCGAGGCGATGGGCAGCCCGGTCGTGGTCCGCGGCCAGTCGCTGAGACTGGGCGCTTCGGTCGGCATCGCCTTCGCCGGAACGGGCACGCCATGCGACCTGTTCGCGCAAGCCGACACCGCGCTCTATGCCGCCAAGGCGGCGGGCCGCAACACGTTCCGCATCTTCAAGGCGGAAGCCGGCCTGAAAGGCCGCAGCGTCGCGGCGTGACGTTCGAGCCCTCTCAAGAAAAATGTGAACGATTTTCCCTCCGGAATTGCGTAAAAACAGAGAGTTAGAGCTGTGAGTTAGAGCTGCGGCCGGCTTCGCCTTGCCGCTGTTTCGCCGGCCATTATTCGCTCGGCAGATCGGCGTTATCGCCTCTCGATGGCGCTGCTCGTTCCTCCGGCCGGGCGGCATGGCGCCTACCGGCGAAGCGGTGCCGCAACGGTGCGGAGCGGCATTTCGCAACGTACCGACAAGCAGGCCTTCGAGCTTAACTTTTACGCAAACATTTATCCGTTAGGTCGATCGCCATGGCCTCGTGGCGGAGCGGCTACGCTGGAGACGGCAAATCTCTGAAGCCTCGGTTCGATCCCGAGGCGAGGCCTCCAACATTCTCAGTGGAAATCGTCGGCCGTCAGCACATATAGGCTCTTTCGGGTGCGGTCATAGGCCCTCGACGCCACGTCGCGGATGGCGCTGCCCTCGGCGTCGAACGTGGCCAGGTAGCCTGCTTCGTTGGCCACGGTCGACGGCTTTATCTTCGACATCGCATCGGCAGCGACGGAAAAGGAAATCTGGAACATGCCGTCATGGCCGACGAACCGGATGCGCTTGCCGGCTTCGTCATAGCTGCGGCTGCGATTGGGAAAGGTCAGGCTCATCTTGGCCTCCTTGGCTCTATGCTCTGACGCAATTCCAGGCGGCTTCACACTTTCCTGGAAGTCCTCCTAGGCCTTTTTCACCGCCCGTTTCTTCTTCGGCGCCGGATTCTCAGCTTCCGCTATCCGGTCAGCCTCTTCCTTGGCCAGCCGCAACTGCCTCAATCTTGCCGTCTTGATCTCCCTGGCGCGCGCCTCGGAGATGTATTCGGCGGTCGCCTTGCTGCGCTCCGCCGTCTTTTTCTGCTTGTCGACAAAACGAGCTTCGGCTTTCGCCATTAGAGTCTGATTGCCATCAGCCATCGAACAAATCTCCTTCATGCGGAAATCACGGAAACGAACTTGTCGGATAAATAGGCGCTCGGCCGATAAAATTCAAATTTTTGAAATATTTGGGGGTTCGCGGCTTTCAAGAAAGCGGATGCCGAAACAATATTCTTGAATATTTCATGCCGACGGCAGATCAGTTTGGCATGCCTGTCCATCAGTGCCGCCGTGCCCGCACCCGCGATTGCAAGGGGCGGACTGCTCGCCTCATTGTATAGGGTAGGGGGCTATGCTAAGCCGGTCGGCATGACACACACGGTCCGGGAAAAGCAGAAGCTTCTGGCGCGCGTGCGCCGCATCAGGGGGCAGGTGGAAGCCATCGAGCGGGCTCTCGACAGCGAGGCCGGCTGCGAGGCGGTCATGCATCTCATCGCCGGCGCGCGCGGCGCAATGACCGGGCTGATGGGCGAGGTGATCGAGGATCATGTGCGCACGCATCTCGTCGATTCCGAGCGCCACCCCGGCGCGCTCAACAGCGAAGCGGTCGAGCAGCTGCTCGATGTCGTCCGCACCTATGTGAAGTGAGTTCCGCCATGACAGAAGCCAACAGCGCAGCGGCTTTCCACAGCCATATGTTCCTGGGCGAGGAACACCGGAAGAGCGAAGGCAAGACCTGGGCGGTGATCTGGCTCTGCGCGGCCATGATGGTGGCCGAGATCGTCGGCGGCATTCTGTTCGGCTCGATCGCCCTTGTCGCGGACGGGCTGCACATGAGCACGCATGCCGGCGCGCTGCTTCTGGCGGCGCTTGCCTATACCTATGCCCGCCGGCATGCCGGCGACCAGCGCTTCACCTTCGGCACCGGCAAACTCGGCGACCTCGCCGGCTTCACCAGCGCCATCATCCTGGCCATGATCGCACTGCTGATCGGCTACGAATCCGTCGTGCGTCTCCATACGCCCGTGCCGATCCATTTTGCCGAGGCCATACCGGTCGCCTGCCTTGGCCTTGCCGTCAACATTGCCAGCGCATGGCTGCTCGGCGGCGGTCACGATCATGAGCATGGCCACGATCATGAGCACGCGACGGCGCACCGACATGACGAGACGCATCGGATCGCCACGGAGGATGGCGAGGTCGTGCTGGAAGTGTTCGAGGAGGGCGTGCCGCCGCGCTTCCGGCTCCATTCTCAATCGGGCGTGGCGCCTGCTTCGTCGTCCGTCTCGATAGAAACGGTGCGGTCGGATGGCGTCCGGCAGAGCTTCGCCTTCAGGGACCTGGGCGATGGCCTGGAATCCATCGAGGAGATTCCCGAGCCGCATGCCTTCGAGGCCAATGTCAGGATCGGCGGACGAACCTATCCGGTCCTGTTCGAGGAACATGAGCATGCGCACGGCAAGGCGACGCACGACAACAACATGCGCGCCGCCGTGGTCCACGTCATCGCCGACGCGGCGGTGTCCGTGCTGGTCATCATCGGCTTGATCCTGGCCCGCGCCTTCGGCTGGCTGTGGATGGATCCGGTTGCCGGCATTGTCGGCGCGGTGGTCATCGCCAGCTGGGCGCTGGGGCTAATCCGGGACACCAGCGCCGTGCTGCTCGACATGAATCCCGACCGCGGCATGGCCGAAGGCCTGCGCCGGACCATCGAGAGCGAAGGCGACCAGCTTGCCGACCTGCATCTGTGGCGGCTCGGGCCGGGCCATCTCGGCGCCATCGTCTCGGTGGTGATGCGGACGCGCCGGCAACAGGATTACTATCGCAGCCGGCTGGCGCGGTTCCGATCCTTGTCGCATCTGACGATCGAGGTCCGGAAGGCGGCGTAGGCTTTCAGGCCTTTCGCGGGGCGGCCAGCCGCACGGCGGCTCATCGGTCGCCATCGTGTGCCCAGCATCACATCGCCCTTCAGCGGCGGATTTCGCCGGCGGTCAGCACAGGACTGGTTCTCAAAGCTACTTTGTGCCAACATGTACACAGTTAAACACGAGGCTTTCGCTATGACAGCTAGCACCACCATGACGATCCGCGTTACGCCGGAAATCAAGGAAAAACTCGGCCGGCTGGCGACGAACACCCGACGCAGCAAATCCTATCTCGCGGCCGAAGCCGTTTCCGCCTATGTCGAACGAGAACTTTCAATTGTCGACGGAATCAAACGCGGTATGGCTGATGTCGCGGCCGGTCGCGTGGTTCCCCATGATGAAGCGATGGCGGAGCTCCATGCCGTCATCGATGCCGCCAAGGGCAAGGGGTGACTCGGCCCGTTCAATGGTCGCGCGAGGCACTGGACGACCTCAAGCAGCAACTTGCCTATATCGCTGCCGACAATCCGGTGGCCGCACGCCGTGTTGCGGACCTTCGCGGTGCCGGCGCAGCACTTGGAAAAATGCCGACGGGGCGGCCGGGGCGCGTGTCGGGCAGCTATGAGAAAGTCGTCACCGGCTTGCCATACATCATCGCTTATTCGCTCACCGTGCAGGCGGGGCGGGAGTTCATTTCCATCGTTCGGGTAATCCACACGTCACGCGACTGGCAGCCCGAAGAGTGGCCGGAGTGAACCAGCACTGACATACAAGCGGCACAGTGCGATGACATCAACACAGATCGTGCGTGGCGCTATATGATCCGGTGCTCGTTTGGTGCAGAGTAGCGGAAACGGCACCGCTGATTTCCTTACGGAGACAAGCCATGTTTGCGACCAAGGCCATCGACACCTCGGACAAGCCGGCGTTCTACCGCGATCTCGCGGCACAACTGAAGGCGCTGCTCGAGGGCGAAGAGGACTCGATCGCCAACGCCGCCAACACCGCGGCGCTGATCTTCCAGATGGTGCCCGACCTCAACTGGGCCGGCTTCTATTTCATGGCATCGGACGAGGAGCTGGTGCTCGGACCGTTCCAGGGCAAGCCGGCCTGCGTGCGCATCGCCGTCGGCAGGGGCGTGTGCGGAACCGCGGTCGAACTCGGCACCTCGATGCTGATCAAGGACGTGCATGATTTCCCCGGCCATATCGCCTGCGACGCCGACTCGCGCTCGGAACTGGTCGTACTTCTGGAAGACAATGACGGCGTCTTTGGCGTGCTCGATCTCGACAGCCCGACATCAGGCCGTTTCGACGGGGAAGACCAGGCCGGCATCGAAAAGCTCGCGGCGCTCTATGTCGCGGCGAGCTCGTTCGAGGACTGACCGCTGCTCAGGCCAGCTTCACCAGCATCAGGCTGAAGCCGCCAATGAACAGGAAGGCCGAGAAGGCCAGCGCCAGCGGGCGCAGGCCGCGCGAGCGCAGTTGCGAAATGTCGGCCTGCAGGCCCATGGCGGCCAGACCCATGGTGAGCATGATGGTGGTGGCGAGCGCCATCGCCTGCTTCATCTCGACGGGTATGGCGACAAGGCTGTTCAGCGCCACGACGGCGACAAAGGCGGCGACGAACCATGGCATGGGCGGCCGCGCGGCCGACTGGTCGCCGCTGCTCCCGCGGCGCGCCATCAGGCCGAGCGCGACGACCATCGGCGCCAGCATGGCGACGCGTGTCAGCTTGGCGACGGTGGCGATCTCGCCGGACTGGGTGCCGTTCTGGAAGCCGGCGCCGATGACCTGCGCCACCTCATGGATGGAAGCGCCGGCCCAAAGGCCGAAAGCGTGCTGGTCGAGGCCAAGCAGCGGCGCCAGCAGCGGGAAGCCGAGCATGGCGACGGTGCCGAACAAGGTGATGGAGGCGACGGCGTAGGTGACGTCCTCGTCGCGCGCATCGGTGACGATGTTGGTGGCGACAATGGCCGAGGCGCCGCAGATCGAGGTGCCGGCGGCGATCAGCTGCGCCAGCTTGGCGTCGACGCCGATCAGCCGGCCAAGCGTGATGGTGAAGAGGAAGGTCGCGCCAAGGGTCAGTGCGACGATGCCGACGCCGCCGGCGCCGATCGAGACGACCTGGCCGAGCGTCAGCTGGAAGCCGAGCAGCACGATGGCGAAGCGCAGCAGGCGCTTTTGCGAGAAGGCGATGCCGGCCTTGGCATGCACCGGCGTGCCGAGCACGTTGGAGTAGACCATGCCGGCGACGACGGCCAGGATCATCGGGCTGAACAGGGCGAAGCCGGAGACATTGCGCGCCGAGAAGGCGACGGCGGTGATCATCGCCACCAGCACCATGCCGGGGATGATGCCGTTCCACACCGAATCGAGGCGCTTGCGCCCCGCAGCCAGATCGGCGGAAATCGTGCTCTTCGGAATATCGTTCGCGATGCGGGTCAGGGAAGACAATGCAATTCTCCAGGCGAGTGTGCCGGAGAAATGTCAGTTCACGATCAATCTTTCCAACGAATTATTTTCGTTATAATGATCGATTTTTCCGAACGATCTTGGCAATAGCCAGGGCTGGCGCGGCCCCTCATCCGCCTGCCGGCACCTTCTCCCCGTATAG
>NZ_VFVX01000007.1:0-241908 GCF_006442395.1 Mesorhizobium sp. B2-3-5
TTGAGGCGGATGGCCGCGGCAAGGCCGGCCGGCCCGGCACCGACGATGACCACGTCGAATTCCATGCTTTCGCGTTCGATATCGCTCATCAACCCCTCCGCACTGGCTTGCCGCTGTTCGCGTATCTTGCTGGCTCCTGCGCTGCATAGCGCATCAATTGACGACAGGAAACCGGCGCATACGTGACAATGCGGATTTGGCCAAAAAGTCGCGCATCTTGCGGCATGGTAGCCGTTTCTGCACGGCGCGACCCGCCAACCCAACGTTTTTTAATTGTTCGACGGCTTGCTTATCGGCCATACTTCCCGCCATGCGCATTCCTGAGCCCGCCGGCTTTTCTTCGACGCGCTTTCTATCGACGCCCGGCCGGGCCAGCCGGGCGATTCTTCTGGCCCTTCTGACGTTGGCATCAGGTCACGCCGCCGCGAACGAGGTGAAGGTCTGGGCAACAGGCGCCTACTCCTTCTCCGACGAGCTTGGCGGCTTCCGCATCACCGGAGCCTCAGGCATCGGAACCAGGGACGATCCGCTGGTCATCACCGAAGAGCTGAATTCAGCGACACCGGTGACGCTGACCATCCGCACGACAAAGCCGATCCAGCCATTCGGCAAGGCGGGTGAGTTCGCCAACGGTATCATGTATATGCGCATCGACGTGCTCAACAACAGCGGCCAGGCCTGGATCGAGTTCCAGTTCGAGCTTCAGGAAATACTGGATCAGCCAAGCGTGTTTGGAGACGGACTTTCGTTCGACCAGCGCAACAAGACGCCCGACAATATCTGGTCGAGCAACTTCGCCGATTTCGACCGCGACTTCGAACCCTATGACCGGCTGCTGTTCAGGAATGGCAAGGTCGATCCGCTGAAGACCGCCAGCTTCGAGTTCCTGATGACCGACTACACGCCGCGATGGACTTTCTACCTGGTGCAGGATCCGCGCATCCCGACAGGATAGGGCCAATCGCCATCTGGGGGAGACGCCTGTCGCCACCGCTTTCACCAATCCCAAACTTGCAAATCGTGGTCGCGCGGACGATGGTGGCGCCATGACTGCCACCGCCCCCAACACCCCAGCCGAAATCGCCGAGCTGCTCGCCTTTTATGCCAGCACGGGCGTCGACGAGGCGTTGGAGGACACACCCATCAACCGGTTCGCCGAAGCTTCTCGTCCGAAGCAATCCGAGCGCGCGCCTCCACCGGTCGCGCCCGCCCACAAAGACAGGCCCCAGGAGCGGCCCTCATCGAACCCCGGTGTCGACCAAATCAGAGCTGCGGGGCAGCAAGCGGCGTCGTCCCGGTTGGACGCAAGCAAGGTGCCGGATGCGCCGGCGCGTACCGTGGCCGCCGCCATACCTGACGAGGCGCAGGCCGCCCTCGCCCGGCAAATGGCGGCGAGCGCTTCCACGCTCGAGGAGCTGCGCCAGCGCATGGCGGCCTTCGATGGCTGCAATCTCAAGGCCACCGCCAAGAACCTGGTGTTCGCAGACGGCAATCCGCAGGCCGCGGTCATGCTGGTGGGCGAAGCGCCGGGCCGCGACGAGGACATCGAGGGACTACCCTTCGTCGGCCGTTCCGGCCAGCTGCTCGACCGCATGCTGGCCGCGATCGGGCTCGACCGCGCATCCGTCTACATTGCCAACGTCATTCCATGGCGGCCGCCGGGCAATCGTACGCCGACGCCACATGAGACCGAGATCTGTCGGCCGTTCATCGAGCGGCAGATCGAGCTGGTCAATCCCAAGGTGTTGGTCAATCTCGGCGGGCCGTCGGCCAAGACCTTGCTCAACACCTCCGAAGGCATCCTCAGGCTGCGCGGCAATTGGCGCGTCCACATCACGGCCTCCGGCATCGCCATTCCGGCCATGCCGACACTGCATCCGGCCTATCTTTTGCGTACGCCCGCGCACAAGAAGCTGGCGTGGCGGGATTTTCTCGAAGTGAAGGCGAAGCTGCGGGCGCTGTCCTAGACTCTTGGTCTTTGCGCAATTCCGGACGGGAAACCGCTACGCACTTTTCCTGGAATTGCTCCAGCGATGACCTCGCAGGTAATTGAAATGTGCCCGGTGTCGGCCTAGTCATCCGCCATGACAACCGCTCAAACCTCCGCCGGCAGCCTCATCCGCGAATGGCGCACGCGCCGGCGTATGAGCCAGCTTGACCTCGCCATGGAAGCCGAGATTTCGCAGCGGCATCTGAGCTTCGTCGAGAGCGGGCGCGCCGCGCCCTCGCGCGACATGGTGCTGCATCTTGCCGAGCAGCTCTCGATACCACTTCGGCAACGCAACCAATTGCTGCTGGCGGCGGGCTTCGCGCCCAGCTTCAGCGAACGGCCGCTGACCGACACGACACTGGCGCCGGCGATGGCGGCGGTCGAGATCGTGTTGAAGGGACATGAGCCGTTCCCGGCGCTGGCCGTGGACCGGCACTGGAACCTGGTTTCGGCCAATGCCGCGATCGCGCCCTTCCTCGCCGGTGTCAGCGAGACTGCGCTGCTGACGCCCCCGGTCAATGTGCTACGCCTATCCCTGCATGCTGGCGGCATCGCGCCGCGCATCGTCAACCTCCAGGAATGGCGCACGCATCTGCTGGAGCGGCTGAAGCACCAGAACGATGCCACCGGCGATCCGGTTTTGATCGAGTTGGAGCGCGAATTGCGCGGCTATCCGTCCGGTCTGAAGGGCAGCCGGCCGGCGCCGGTCGAGCCGAATGCCATCGCGCATCCGCTCAGGCTTGCCCATGGCGATCAGGTCCTGTCGTTCATCAGCACCATAACCGTGTTCGGCACACCGCTCGACGTGACCTTGTCGGAGTTGGCGATCGAATCCTTTTTCCCGGCGGATGAACAGACACGGACGGTGCTGGTGCGGCTGGCGAAGGAACGGGCCGAACGGTCGTGATCAGCCCTGCGGCAAGGCCGCCTTTCGCGTCCTCGTGCGTTCCAGGCCGAGTTGGCGCTCGCGCCAGATGATGAAGATACCGGCGGCCACCACGATCACACCACCGACCAGGGTGCTGAGCGAGGTCACGTCGCCGAAAACGAAATAACCGACGACAACGCCGAGGATCATCGAGGTGTATTCGAAAGGCGCCACGACCGAAGCCTCGGCATGGCGATAGGCCGCCGTCATCAGGATCTGACCGAGGCCGCCACAGAAACCAGCAATGATGAGAAGCGCGACCTGCGCCGAACTCAGCCATTGCCAGCCGAAAGGCAATGTCAGCAGCGACAGCACGCTCGCGGTTGACGAGAACCACAACACGATGGTCGCCGTCTTCTCCGTCTGCACGAGGTTGCGCACGAGCAGCATGGCGACAGCCGATATCGCCGCGGCCACCAGTACGGCCACCACGCCCAGGACCTCCTGATCGTCGAGCCCCTCGCCCGAGTTGAGCAGGGTCAGTTCCGGCCAGGAAATGATGAGCACGCCGATGAGACCGACGGCGACAGCGCTCCAGCGATAGACGCGGATCGTCTCGCCGAGGAAGATCGAGGAGAACACCACGACCAGCAGCGGCTGCGCATAGTTCAAGGTGATCGCCTCCGGCAGCGGCAGCCTGGTCAGCGCGAAGAAGCCAAGCCCCATGGCGCCGACGCCAACGATGCCGCGCGCGATATGGTTGAAGGGCCGTTTGGTGACGAATGCCGTGGCCAGCTGTCTCTTGAATGCCAGGAAAGCAATGATCGGGAAGATGGCGAAGAAGGAGCGGAAGAAGACGATCTGGCCGGCGGGCACGTCGCCAGCCGCCTTGATGCAGGTTTGCATGCCGACGAAAACCGCCACGGAGACGATCTTAAGCGCGATGCCCCTCAGCGTGTCGTGCCCGCCGGTGGTCTCTGGTTGCGCCCTCACTCCTGATGTCACTCTATGGATGCGTCCTTGATCGTTGCTCAGATCCGTCCCGGCGTTGTCCGCCCGTCCCGATTTTCGGCCCGACGATCATGACTGCCTTGTGATGGTTGGGAAGGAGCGCCTGAAATAGGCCTTCTCACAGTTTTGTCGAAGGACTGTTTCGTGTAAAGAGCGCGGGCTTCGAATTTTTTGGACCAGTCAGACCATGTCTGGTCCCCGGAAAGACAGGAAAAGCCAGGGAATGCGCACTGACACAGGCCAGGTCTTCAAACTGGAAGACTATCGCCCCAGCGACTACCTCATTCCGGAAACGAACCTTGAATTCCGTCTTTCGCCACAGGCCACGACCGTCACCGCGCTACTGACGATCGAGCGTCGTGACGGCGTAGCCGCATCGGCCCCCCTAGTGCTCGACGGCGACGGGCTGACGCTCAAGCGCGTCGAAATCGACGGCAAGAAGGCAAAGCCGGCGGATCTGCTGACAAGCCCAGACCAGTTGACCATTCTCAAGCCACCGGCCGCGCGCCGTTTCCAATTGCTGATCGAAACAGAAGTGGCGCCGGCCGGCAACGAAGCCCTGATGGGTCTCTACCGCTCGAACAACGTCTATTGCACGCAATGCGAGGCCGAGGGCTTTCGCCGCATCACCTATTTCCTCGATCGCCCCGATATCCTGTCCGTCTACACCGTGCGGATCGAGGCGCTGCGCGACGAGGCGCCGCTGCTGCTGTCCAACGGCAACCTAGTCGACAAGGGCGACCTCGGCGACGGCCGGCACTATGCCGTCTGGCACGACCCCTTCCCCAAACCGTCCTACCTTTTCGCACTGGTCGCCGGCAATCTCGGCCAGGTCGCCGACGATTTCGTTACCATGTCGGGCCGCAAGGTCGAACTCGGCATCTATGTCGAGCCCGGCAAGGAGAAGCTTGCCGGCTATGCGATGGACGCGCTGAAGCGGTCGATGCAATGGGACGAGGAGGCCTTCGGCCGCGAATACGACCTCGACGTCTTCAACATCGTCGCCGTGTCCGATTTCAACATGGGCGCGATGGAAAACAAGGGCCTCAACATCTTCAACGACAAATATGTGCTGGCCGACCAGGAGACCGCGACGGATGCCGACTTCGCCAATATCGAGGCGATCATCGCGCATGAGTATTTCCACAATTGGACAGGCAACAGAATCACTTGCCGCGACTGGTTCCAGCTTTGCCTCAAGGAAGGGCTGACGGTCTTCCGCGACCACGAGTTCTCCGCCGACCAGCGCTCGCGCGCGGTCAAGCGCATCGCCGAAGTGCGCACGCTGCGCGCGCACCAGTTTCCCGAGGACCAAGGCCCGCTGGCGCATCCGGTGCGGCCGCGCCGCTACCGTGAGATCAACAATTTCTACACGGCGACCGTCTACGAAAAGGGCTCCGAAGTGGTGCGCATGATCCGCACCATTCTCGGCGCTGTGGCCTTTCGCGCCGGCATGGACCTCTATTTCGATCGGCACGACGGCGAAGCGGCGACGATCGAGGATTTCATCAAGGTGTTCGAGGATGTGTCGGGCCGCGACCTCTCGCAGTTCGCGCTCTGGTACCATCAGGCGGGCACGCCCAATCTTACGGTCAGTTCGACGCACAATCCGGCCGCGCAAGAATTCACGCTGGAGATCGAACAGTCGGTGCCGCCGACGCCGTCCGAAAGCCGCAAGCGGCTGATGCATATCCCGCTCGCCTTCGGCCTGATCGGCGCTGGCGGCAAACCTGTCGCGTATAGCGGCGTCGAGGGCGCCAGCGTCGAGGACGGCGTCATCCATGTCCGCAAGCGCCGTCACATTGTGCGCTTTTCAGGCGTTGCCGAACGTCCGGCGGTGTCGCTCAACCGCGGCTTTTCAGCGCCGGTGACGCTCGCTGTCGAGCAGAAGGCCGATGACCAGTTCTTCCTCGCTCGCCATGACAGCGATGCCTTCTCGCGCTGGCAGGCCTTCAACACGCTGTTGACCGATGCGCTGATCGCCGCCTTCCGCGAAATCCTCGGCGGCAAGCAGCCCGAGTTCGCGTCACGGCTGACCGAACTTGCCGGCAGCATTGCCGGCAACGAGACGCTGGAGCCCGCCTACCGCGCCCTGGCCCTGGCGCCGCCCGCCGATGCCGACATTGCCCGCGACATCGGCAAGAACATCGATCCAGACGCCATCCACGTGGCTCGACAAGCCCTTGCGCTCGCCATCGCCAGGGCCAACCGGGAACCGTTCGCGCAGCTGTATGATCGCCTCGTAGACAAGGCCGCGTTCAGTCCGGATGCGACAAGTGCCGGGCGACGCGCCCTGCGCAACGTCCTTTTGGACTATCTCTCGCTGCTGCCAGGCGGCGCGGCCCTTGCCGTTGGGCATTTCCAGTCCGCGACCAACATGACCGATCGCGCGGCCGCATTGATGGTCCTTGCGCATCGCCACCACGGTTCGCCGGAGGCAAACAAGGCGCTGGCGACTTTCGAAAAGACGTATGCATCCGACCCGCTGGTCATGGACAAATGGTTCCAGATCCAGGCCAGCGTGCCGGGGCCCCAGGCGGTGGACACGGTTCGCGCCCTGACCGCTCATCCGGCCTTCTCGATGAGCAATCCGAACCGGGTCCGCTCACTGATCGGTACATTCTCCAGCGCCAACCAGACCGGCTTCCATCGCCCTGACGGCGAAGGCTACCGGTTCTTCGTGCAAGCGGTGCTCGAGGTCGAAAAGCGCAACCCGCAAGTGGCGGCAAGGCTGGCGACGGCACTGAGATCGTGGCGTTCACTCGAACCAGGTCGGCAGGCCAAGGCGAGAGAGGCACTGCTTACGATCGCGGGAGCCGAAAACCTGTCAGCCGATCTGAGGGATATCGTCGAGCGCACGCTGGCCTAGCCACTCCCCAGCCTTCTCCAATGTGGGAGAAGGCGGAGGCGCCGCACGTCCAAAGGCCAATATTTCAATCAAATTTTAATCTTTTTTCGCCGGGCCACTGGACAAGGCGAATCACCTTTGATTCTTTAATGGCGATTCGGATGTGCGGTGTTGCCGGATCACCAGCACATGGAAATGCGGGCATACTGAAATCGGGGAGTGCCATTTATGGCGAAGGCGGACGCGTGGGGCGCGCCCGGAGGGATGGCTTTTGCGCGGCGCGAAACGCGAAGCGACGGCCTTGCCGGGAATACGCGGCTCATCGCCGAACCGACCTACAAGCGGCTTCTGGCCGCCGAGCCGTTGCTGCGCCGCTCGATACCGGCCCTCATCATCATCTTCCTGGTCGTCATCGCGGCACTGCGTGTCCTGTCGCTGATGAATGAGCGCGACGATGTCGAGCGCGACGCCAAGGCGGTCCTCACACTGGCGGCGGCACAGCTCGCCAGTTCCCTCGCCGTCACCTCGGATACCGTGCCTGGCGCCATCCAGGACCTGCTGGAGACCACCAGCCGTCAGGGCGCGATGGGCCGCAGCCATGTGCTCGTCATCACCGACAGCGCCTTCAAGATCACCGCGGTGACGCCGCGCTCGACACCCTGGCAAGGCCATTCGCTTGATGGCCTCGTCCAGGGCGGTCAGCCTCTGTTCATGTTCGGCGACCGTGCCGGGGTGATGGAGGTCAACATCGGCGGGCAGGACTGGTATGCAGCGGTCAGCCTCGCCAAGGACAGGAAGGGCGCCGCCGCGGCTCTCGTGCCGCAGGAAGCGGTTTTCGACACATGGCGCAAGACCGTCTCGCTGAACGTCACCCTCTTCGTGCTGACGGCCGGCGTGCTGATCATCATCCTCTATGCCTATTTCGGGCAGGCGGCGCGCGCGCAGGCCGCCGACCGCATCTATCTCGAAGCGCATCAGCGCATCGACATGGCGCTCGTGCGCGGCCGCTGCGGCCTGTGGGACTGGGACATGGTGCGCGGCAAGATGTACTGGTCGCGCTCGATGTACGACATGCTGGGCTACGAGCCTTGCGAGACGATGCTGTCCTTCGGCGAGGTCGACGAGATCATCCACCCCGAGGACGGTGACCTGTTCGAGCTCGCCAACAGGATTGTCGCCCGCGAGATCGACCATATCGACCAGGTGTTCCGGATGCGGCACGCCGATGGCCAATGGGTGTGGATGCGCGCCCGCGCACAGGTCATGGATCCGGAGGCACCCGAAATCCAGCTGATCGGCATTGCCGTCGACGTCACCGAGCAGCGCCATCTGGCGCTGCGCTCGGAGGCGGCCGACCTTCGCCTCAGGACCGCCATCGAGAACATCAACGAATCCTTCGTGCTGTGGGATTCGGCCCAGCGCCTGATTATGTGCAACTCCAAGTACCAGCAGGATAACGGGCTCTCGGATCGCGACGTGATGCCGGGCGTGACGCGTGTGTCGCTGGAAGAGCGGATGCTGGCCTTTGCTTCCGAGCGCCGGCTTGCCAACACCAATGGCCCGCAAGGCGGCGCCACCTTCGAGCGGCAGTTGTCCGATGGCCGCTGGCTGCAGGTCAACGAGCTCAGGACCAGGGATGGAGGCACCGTCTCGGTCGGGTCCGACATCACCCAGATCAAGCTGCATCAGGAGAAATTGGTCGACAGCGAGCGCCGGCTGATGGCGACGATCCATGATCTGAGCCTCGCCCGCCGGGCCGAAGAGGAACGGTCGCGCGAACTGGTCGACCTCAATCGCAAATACATGAAGGAAACCGAGCGCGCCGAAGCGGCGAACCGGGCCAAATCCGAATTCCTGGCCAACATGTCGCATGAATTGCGCACGCCGCTGAACGCCATCATCGGTTTCTCCGAACTGATGGAACAGGGCCTGTTCGGCCCGCTGGGCTCGGAGCGCTACGAGGAGTATGCCACCGACATCAACAGCAGCGGCAAATACCTGCTCGGCGTCATCAACGACATCCTCGACATGTCGAAGATCGAGGCGGGCCAGTTCTCGCTGGACCAGGAACAGATCGATCTCGGGCCGTTGATCAGCGAGACGGTGCGTGTCGTCTCGCTGCAGGCCGCACAAAAGGCGATCACCGTGGAGACACGCATCGCCGACGCGTTGACTTTGTTCGCCGATCGCCGCGCCATCAAGCAGATCGTCATCAACCTTCTGTCCAATGCGGTGAAATTCACCGGCCAGGGCGGCCACATTACAGTCAGGGCCCGCAACACATCGGGAGCCCTGGTGCTGACCATCGAGGACAATGGCTGCGGCATCCCGAAGGAGGCGCTCGGCAAGCTTGGCCGGCCCTTCGAACAGGTGCAGAACCAGTTCTCCAAGAACCATGCCGGATCCGGGCTTGGCCTCGCCATCTCGCGCTCGCTGGCCGAACTCCAGGGCGGCGCGCTGAAAATCCGTTCGACCGAGGGTGTCGGCACGATCGTTTCGGTGCGCATCCCGGTGAAGAAGGCACAGCCGGCGATTAAAGCCGCAGCCTGAGCGACAGGCTCCGAGCGGCGTCGCCGGAGCCTGCATCAGGGAATTTCACTGCATGCTGCCGTCGTTGCCTTCGTCATCCCATCGGTGGTGACGGCCGAAGCGGCCGCCCTTCGGCAGTTCGCCCTTATCGATCTTGCCATCATTGTTCTTGTCGAGGATGGCGAAGACTTTCTTCTCGCGGCCGGCGATGTCATCCGACGTCAGCGTGCCGTCGCCCTTGGTGTCGTAGCGAGCGATGATGCGCCTGGCCATCCGCTCGAAACGCGCCTTCTCCAACGCGTCCGCGAGCTGGGCGACGGTCAGCTTGCCGCCATTATCGGCAACGAGCTTCTTCAGTCGCGCGTCCATCACGTTGGAAAACTGGTCGAAGGTGATGGCGCCACCTGAATCATTCATTGCCTTGTCGAGGCGCGCCATCATGCCCTCGCGCATTTTTGCGCTGGCATTGTTTTCCGCGTAGGCCGTGGTGCCTACGGCTCCGGCCAGAGCTACGAAGGCAAGGGCAAGCTTGGTTGACTTTTTCATGGTCTTCTCCTGTTGCATCGTCACCCCCGATGCGGCCCGGAAAACCGTTCGTCACGGTCGTCCGGCACGAAGCAAAAGGTCAAAGTCCTTCCTGACCTTTCGCGACGTCTCTTTGAGGTGTGCTTCCAGCACACCGAAATCCGGCAGGTCGGTGACCGCCAGAAGCAGATCGGAAAGCCCCGGCGGAACGTCGTCGCGCTCGAAGGCGCCGATGAGGCACAGCCGGGTCATCTGGGTCAGCGCCAGGTAGAGGGCATAGGCATCGCCAAGTTCCTGCCTGACCCCGGCGTCGGCGAAGCGAGGTGCCAGGCGGGCCAGTATTTCGGCCGGACCAGTCGCGCGGGGCCCGGCGTCGACCTGCCCGGTAATGACAGCCACCTGGGCAATGAATTCGAGATCGATCAGTCCTCCGGGGATCAGCTTGATGTCCCAGAGGTCGCGCGGCGGCTTCTCCGTCTCGATCATGGCCCGCATATCCGAGGCCTCGGCCTTCACCTTTGCCGCGTCGCGCGGCTGGCCAAGCACCGCGGCAACTTCCGCTTCGACCTCGGCGCACAGGCCGGCGTCGCCGGCAATGGCGCGCGCCCGCGACAGCGCCATATGCTCCCAGGTCCAGGCTTCCTGGCGCTGGTATTTCTTGAAGGCATCGATGTGGGTGGCCACGGGGCCCTTGTTGCCGGATGGCCGCAGCCGCAGGTCGAGTTCGTAGAGCACCCCTTCGGCCGTCGGCGCTGAAACGGCGGAAATGAGCCTCTGCGTCATTCGGGTGTAGTAATGCGAGGGGGCCAGCGGCCTTTCCCCGTCCGATTCGTCGGCATCCGCATCGTGGTCGTAAAGCAGGATGAGGTCGACATCCGATCCCGCGGTCAATTCGCGGCTGCCGAGCTTGCCCATGCCGAGCAGCGTAACCACACCGCCGGCGATCGTGCCGTGGTGCACCGCGAATTCGGCGATGACCGCCCGCAGGGCTGCCTCGATGGTGAGGTCCGCGAGATCGGAAAAGGCGCGGCCGGCCCGGGCCGGATCGATCGAGCCGGCAAGCAGCCGCACACCGATCAGGAACTTTTGCTCCGAGGCAAAGATGCGCAGCCGGTCCAGCACCTCCTCATAGGCTCTGTCACCTTCGAGGAAGGCGGACAGCCGTGCCGAGAGATAGCCACGATCCGGCAGCTCGGTCAGAAGAGCGGGGTCGAGCAGGCCGTCGAACACATGCGGCCGGCGCGTGATGATCGCCGCAAGCCGAGGCGCGGCGCCCATGATCGTCGCCATCAGCTTCAGCAAGGCCGGATTGGACTGCAGCAGCGAGAACAGCTGGATGCCAGCTGGCAGGCCGGCAAGGAACTCGTCGAAGCGGACCAATGCCTCGTCCGCCCGCCGCGTCTGGCCGAAGGCCTTGAGCAAGGCCGGTGTCAGTTCCGTCAGCCGCTCACGCGCCTCGGCGGACTGGGTGACGCGATAGCGCCCGAAATGCCAGCCGCGGATGACACGGCAGATGTCACTCGGCCGCTGGAAGCCGAGGCCGTGCAAGGTGCGCAGTGTATCGGGGTCGTCCACGTCGCCGGTGAAGACCAGATTGCCGATGCCCGCCGAAAGCTCCGGCGCGGTCTCGAACAACGCCGCATAGTGACGTTCGACCTGCTGCAGCGAGGCGCGGAACGCGCCGGCAAACCCGGCCGCATCGGCAAAGCCCAGCATGTGAGCGATGCGCTCCAGCCCTTCATCATCTTCCGGCAGCATGTGTGTCTGCTCGTCCGCCACCATCTGGATGGCGTGCTCGACACGGCGAAGGAACCAGTACTGGCGGGCAAGCGCGTCACGCGCATCGGCGGTGATCCAGCCGCGCGCGGCAAGCTGGCCGAGCATCGGCACGGTCTCACGGCCACGCAGTTCCGG
Organism: Mesorhizobium sp. B2-3-5; assembly: GCF_006442395.1. Classification (NCBI taxonomy): domain Bacteria; kingdom Pseudomonadati; phylum Pseudomonadota; class Alphaproteobacteria; order Hyphomicrobiales; family Phyllobacteriaceae; genus Mesorhizobium; species Mesorhizobium sp. B2-3-5. The sequence goes on from NZ_VFVX01000007.1 coordinate 11,686, forward strand.
GAACCGGCCGCCCGCGATGAGCTGCTGGGTCTGGACGAAGAACTCGATCTCGCGGATGCCGCCACGGCCGAGCTTGACGTTGTGGCCTTTCACGGCGATCTCACCATGGCCCTTGTGGGCGTGGATCTGGCGCTTGATCGAATGGACATCGGCAATCGCGGCGTAATCCATGTATTTGCGCCAGATGTAAGGCTGAAGTTCCTTCAGGAAGGCAGCGCCCGCGGCCAAGTCGCCGGCCACCGGACGCGCCTTGATCATCGCCGCACGCTCCCAGTTCTGGCCGCGCGCTTCGTAGTAGCGCAGTGCCGCCTCGACCGGGATGGCGAGCGGCGTCGAACCTGGATCCGGGCGTAACCTGAGATCGGTGCGGAAAACATAGCCGTGCTCGGTGCGGTCCTGCAGGATGCGCACCAGCCGTCGCGTCAGGCGCGAAAACAGCTCCGTGGCGTCGAGCGGATCGACCATGGCGGCCGCTTCCGGGTCGAAGAAAACGACGAGATCGATGTCGGAGGAGAAATTCAGCTCATGCGCGCCGAGCTTGCCCATGCCGAGCAGGATCCAGCCGGATTGCCGCGCCGGATTGCCGAGGTCGGGCAGTCTGAGCTTGCCCTGGCCATGCGCGTCCCGCAGCAGGAAGTCGACGGCCGCGCGGGTGCAAGCTTCGGCAAGGTCGCTCAGCCGCCGCACCGTCAGCGACGTTTCGGCCTCACCGGCGAGATCGGCGATCGCGATCAGGAAATGCGCCTCTGCCTTGCATTGGCGCAGCGCCATCATCAGGTTGGATTCGGAAACCGCTTCGGCCAGCGGCGCCTGATCGATCGCCGTGGTGATCGCTTTCAGGCGAGCCTCGATCGGCTGGTCGAACAGACCGTCGAGAATCCGCGGCCGGCGTCGCGCCGTATCGCGCAGGAATGGCGAGAGGTCGAAGACAGCGGCCAGGAAAGCCTGGGCCTTCCCCTTGCCGCCCAGGAAATCGTCCAGCCGCGCCCGCCCTTCCTCGCGGGCCATAGCCGCAATTTCTGCCAGGTCGTGTCGCGCCCGGTCTTCGTCGAGAGGGGCAAGCTCGGCCACCGGCTGCAGCAGCCAGTCCGTGCCGGTCCGTTTCGCAACCGCGGCCATCAGTGATCCTCCCTTGCTGGGAAACTCATGACCACGGATAGTCCCGGATTGCCAGGCAAGAGATCAAGCCGCCCATTGTGAAATGTCATGACCGCCTTGGCGAGGCTGAGGCCGAGACCGGAACCGGGCTGCGAGCGGCTCTTCTCCAGCCGCACGAAACGTTCGGTCGCCCGGGCTCGATCGGCGTCATCCGGAATGCCCTGGCCGTTGTCGGCGACACAAAGCCTGATTTCGCCATGCGTGCGCCCGAGCGTCACACGGACAGCCGGCTTGGACGTGGCGTCGGTCGAATATTTGATCGCATTGTCGACGATGTTGGACAGCGCCTGGCCGATCAGTTCGCGATTGCCGTTGACGACAAAGGCGCCGTTCACCTCGGCTTCGAGGGAAACGCCAGCCTCCTCCGCCACCGGTTCGTAGAGTTCGACGACATCGCGCACCGCCGCCGCCAGATCGACGCGGGTGGTGTGCTCCGAGGAATAGCCCGCCTCCAGCCTGGAGATCATCAGGATGGCATTGAAGGTCTTTATCAGTTGGTCGGACTCGGCGATGGTGCCTTCCAGTGCCTGGCGATAGTCGGCAGGCTTGTTCTTGCCAGAAAGAGTTGCTTCGGCTCGATTGCGCAGCCGGGTCAGCGGTGTCTTCAGATCGTGCGCGATGTTGTCCGAAACCTGCTTCAGGCCTTCATTGAGCGTGGCGATCCTGGCCAGCATGGTATTGAGGTTTTCCGAAAGCCGGTCAAACTCGTCGCCCGCTCCCGTCACGGGCAGCCGGCCGGAAAGATCCCCACCCATGATCCGGCGGCTGGCTTCCGAAACGCCGTCGATGCGCTTCAGCGCGGCGCGGCCGACAAAGAACCAGATCAGGATACCGCCCAGGCCCATCATGCCAAGCGCCAGCGTCAGCGCGCGGCGGATGACGGCGCGAAAGCGCTCCGGTTCGCCAAGATCGCGGCCAACCAGCATGATCATCTGATTGGGCAGCCGCAGCACCAGCGCGATGGCGTTATGACCTTTCTCGCCTTCGGGCTGCGGCGCCGCGTTCTCGCCGGTTGAAGGAGACGTCGTCTGATCGGACGTTCCGCTGCGCAGGCGGTCGAGTTCGCCTTCGCCGAAGCGCTTGTAGGAGAAGGGCTGGGTTGTCCAGCCTTCGGTGTCGATCACCCCCGGTTCCAGGCTCTGCACATTGCCGGTCAGTATCTGGCCATTGGCGTCGGCTATCAGATAAAGGTTGGCGCCGGGCTGTCGGGAGCGTGCCTCGACCACGCGCACCAGTACCGGCAGACCACCGCGCTGATACGCGCGGGCGAGGCCAAGCACTTCGTCGTTGATGGTCTCCTGCGTCTGCGTCGTCAGCATGCGTGCCGACAGTGAGGTCATGTAGAAGACGAGCAGAACGGCGCAAAGGGCGAACAGCAGAAGATAGAGCGCCGAAAGCCGCGCAGCCGTCGTCTTCATGATGGCGGGCACGGAAAGGGCCATGCTGCCGCCTAGCCGCCCTTCAGCATGTAACCTGCGCCGCGAACCGTATGCAGGATGGGCTTGTCGAAGCCCTTTTCAATCTTGCCGCGCAGCCGTGAAACATGAACGTCGATGACATTGGTCTGCGGATCGAAATGGTAATCCCAGACATTTTCGAGCAGCATGGTGCGCGTCACCACCTGGCCGGCATGGCGCATCAGATATTCGAGCAGGCGGAATTCGCGAGGCTGCAGCGTGATCTCGCGCGCCGCCCGGCGGACCGAATGCGACAGCCGGTCGAGTTCAAGGTCGCCGACCCGGTAGACGGTTTCGGCCTCCTTGGCGCTGGCGCGGCGGTTCAGTACCTCGACGCGGGCCAGAAGTTCGGAGAACGCATAGGGCTTGGTCAGATAATCGTCGCCGCCGGCGCGCAAGCCGGTGACCCTGTCATCGACCTCTCCCAGCGCCGACAGGATCAGCACTGGTGTGGTGTTGCCCCTTGAGCGTAGCCCGGCGATGACCGACAGGCCGTCACGGCGCGGCATCATCCGGTCGATGACCATCACGTCATAATCGCCGGCGTCGGCAAGCGCGAAGCCGGTCTCACCGTCACCGGCGACATGCGCGGTATGACCGGCTTCGGTAAAGGCTTTCTGCAGATAATCCGCAGCCTCCCGATCGTCTTCTATGACGAGAATCTTCATAGGACCGTTATACGCGATTTCGCTGGAAGGTTGAGTAGCCGGCATGTGCATTCAGCCTTTGCCAAAGCGCATCGAGATCAAGATGACCCGGGGCGCGCGCGATGAGATCTTTGTTCTCCGGCATCGTTACGCCGGACATTCCAAGCCGAACATTCCAAGTTCCGGACATGCCAAAATCCCGGACGTCTTGCTCCGAAGTCGCGCGCCATCGGATCGGGCGCGACGGAGCGCCTCTGAAGCCAATAGTGGGTGCGGCAGCGGGCGATGGGAAGCCCGCTGCCGCTGGAGGTGAGCACGATGACTGACTAACGTACCCGTCTCCATGCTTTCCCATGCGGCGACTCGGGGGTGTTGAAACCGCCGCATTGGAAAAGTCGTTTTCAGCCCTTGGCGACCGGCAGCGCGACGAAGCGGTTGTTGTCGTCACGGGTGATCTGCATCAGCACCGCCTTGCGCCCAGACTTCACCGCCTCGGTCATGGCCTTGGTGACGTCCTCGGTACCGTTCACTTCGGTCGAGTTGACCGCGGTAATGACGTCGCCAGGCTGGATGCCGCGGTCAGCGGCATCGCTGTTTGGATCGACGTCGGTCACCACCAGACCTTTGCCGTTTTCCGACTTGGTGACGGTCAGGCCGAGATCAGCCAGCGTGTCGGGCTTTGCCGGAGCGGCGGGCTGCTGCTGCTGGTCGTTCGAGGCCTGCTTGTCGGTGGCTGGCAACTTGCCGAGATCGACCTTGACCGTCTGGCTCTTGCCGTCGCGCCACACTGTGACATCGACCGACTTGCCCGGCGAATAGGCGCCGATCAGGCGGGCCAGTTCCTTCGGCGACGCAACGTCTTTGCCGTCGACCTGGGTGATGACGTCACCAGCGGCGATGCCGGCCTTCTTGCCGGGACCCGCGTCCTGGGCGCTGGACACCAACGCGCCATTGTTGGACTTCAGGCCGAGCGATTCGGCGATGTCCGATGTGACCGGCTGGATCTCGACGCCAAGCCAGCCGCGCTGCACGGTGCCGCTCTTCATCAGATCGTCGACGACCTGCTTGGCGGTCGAGGCGGGAATGTCGAAGGCGATACCGACGCTGCCGCCGGACGGCGAGAAAATAGCCGTGTTGATGCCGACCACCTGGCCGTTGAGATTGAAGGTCGGGCCACCCGAATTGCCGCGGTTGACCGAGGCATCGATCTGGAGGAAATCGTCATAGGGGCCGGCGCCGATGTCACGGCCGCGCGCCGACACGATGCCGGCGGTGACGGTGCCACCGAGACCGAACGGATTGCCGACGGCCACGACCCAGTCGCCGACGCGAACCTTGGCATCGTCGGCGAAGTCGACATAGGTGAACTTGCCGCCGCCTTCGACCTTGAGCACGGCGAGATCGGTGCGCGGATCGGTGCCGATCAGCTTGGCGTCGAGTTCCTTGCCGTCATTCGTCACCACGGTGAAAGCGGTGCCCTCTTGGACGACGTGATTGTTGGTGACGAGATAGCCGTCCTCGGAGATGAAGAAGCCGGAACCCTGAGCCACCGGACGCGGTTGGCCGTCGTTGCGGTCGCGATGCCCGAAGCGGCGGTGGGCTTCGTCGTTCTGACCACCCTGGTCGCCAAAGCCGCGGAACTCCTTGAAGAAGCGGCGCAGTTGCGGATTGTTGGGAAGATTGTCGAAACCGTCCTGACCGTCGGAGCCGTCGTCCGCGGTCGGCTGCACCTTGGCCTTGACCTTGACGCTGACCACGGCGGGCGAAACGCGCTCCACGACATCGGCGAAGCTCGGAACCTGCGGGGCCTCGACGCGCACCGCGTCGGCCAGAACGGGGCTGGTTCCGCTGGTCAGCGCGCCAACGCCGATCGCGCCGGCAACCGCAACGGACGCGACGGCAGCCAGAAGGCGCTTGCGGGTGCGGGAATATGAATTGGGGGCAATATTCATGGGTCTCTCATCCTCTTTCAAAGGGACGCGGCTTAATCGGCATCCTCAAGCAGGAGAATTAGAGCGGCGCACATTACAACGCCATTTCCGACGCATGAAACTTTGGTAATGTTGGCGGGCTGTCCTGGCGGCCAGACGACCTTGCCTGTCAGTCGCGGCGCAGAATCGCGTCCAGCGCCGCCTGTTCGTCGGCGGAGAGGGATTTTGTCGCCAGCTTCCGACGCGAGCGGGCGTTCAGGGCGATAAACATGCCGCCCACCAGGAGCAAAAGAACAGGCGTGCCCCAAAGCAGCGCGTTGCGCAGGTCGAAGCGTGGCTTCAACAGCACGAACTCGCCGTAACGCGAAACCACATAGTCCATCACCTGCTGGTCGCTATCGCCGGCGACGAGGCGCTGGCGCACCAGGATACGCAAATCGCGGGCAAGGTCCGCATCGGATTCATCGATCGACTGGTTTTGGCAGACCATGCAGCGCAGGCCTTCCGACAGAGCCCGGGCCCTCGCCTCGAGCGCCGGATCGGCCAGCATCTCGTCGGGCTTCACCGCGTGCGCGGCACCGGCGAAGACCAGTGCCAGCAGCAGGACAATCGAGGTCAGGGAAAGCCTGGGTTTCATGGCAGGCCCGCCGGCGCCACCGCCTGCTTGCGACGCCGCGAGGGCGCGCCGACGCGCAGACGCCTGTCCATCAGCGACATAGCCGCACCCGCCATCATCGTCAGACCGCCGCCCCAGATCAGTGTCACCAGCGGCTTCCACCACAGACGCACCACGACCGAGCCGTCCTTGCCCTCATCGCCGAGGGAAATGTAGAGCTGGGAAAGACCAAGCGTCTTGATGCCGGACTCCGTCGTCGTCATCTGCCGGACCGGATAGAAACGCTTGGCGGAGCTTATTTCGCCGACCGGACTACCACTGACACCGATCAGGTCGAAACGGCCGCGATCCTCGCTGTAGTTTGGACCCTGGGCAGGGTACAGCCCGACGAAACGCAGCGTATGGCCTGACAATTCCACGGTCTCGCCGGCGCGCATGGTCAGGATCTTCTCGGTACCGAAGGAGAGCGTGGCGACGATGCCGAGCAAAGTCAGGCCGAGGCCGAGATGGGCCAATGCCGTCCCGAAGACCGAGCGCGGCAGGCCGGCGAAGCGCCTGACCATAACGGCCGGGGCAACCGATCCAACGCCTGACTTGATGGCAAGGTCGGTGAGCGCGCCGGTGACCAGCCAGACGGCAAGGCCGATGCCAAGGGCGGCGAATACCGACGCCCCGTCGATGAACAGACCGGTGACCAGCATCGCCGCCAGCGCCAGGGCGAAGGCGGCCATCAGGCGCTGCGACGCGGCGATGACGTCGCCGCGCTTCCAGGCCAGCAACGGCCCGAACGGCACGAGGACCAGAAGCGGCAGCATCAAAGGGCCGAACGTCAGATCGAAGAACGGCGCGCCGACCGAGATCTTGTCGCCTGTGAGTGCCTCCAATGCCAGTGGATAGAGCGTGCCGACGAGCACGGTGGCGGTCGCCGTGGTCAGGAACAGGTTGTTGAGGACGAGCGCGCCTTCGCGCGAGATCGGGTGGAAAAGGCCGCCGGCCGTCAACCTCGAGGCACGCAGCGCAAACAGCGCCAGCGAGCCGCCGATGAACAGCGTCAGGATACACAGGATGAAGACGCCACGCGTCGGATCGGTGGCAAAGGCATGCACTGAAGTGAGCACGCCCGAACGCACCAGGAACGTGCCGAGCAGCGACAGCGAGAAGGTGAGGATGGCGAGCAGCAGCGTCCAGATCTTCAAGGCCGAGCGCTTTTCCATGACGATGGCCGAATGCAAAAGCGCGGTGCCCGCCAGCCACGGCATGAAAGAGGCGTTCTCGACCGGATCCCAGAACCAGAAGCCGCCCCAGCCCAGTTCGTAATAGGCCCAGTATGATCCCATGGCGATGCCGCCGGTCAGGAACATCCAGGCGACCAGCGTCCACGGCCGCACCCAGCGCGCCCAGGACGCATCGATGCGGCCCTCGATGAGGGCAGCGACCGAGAAGGAAAAGCAGATCGAGAAACCGACATAGCCGAGATAGAGCAGCGGCGGATGGATGGCGAGGCCGAGATCCTGCAGGACCGGGTTGAGGTCGCGACCCTCGATCGGCGCTGGATTGAGCCGGATGAAAGGATTGGACGTGGCCAGGATGAAGAGGAAGAAGGCGGCACCGATCGTGCCCTGAACGGCAAGCACGTTGGCGCGCAGCGTGGCTGGCAGATTCGAGCCGAAAGCTGCGACAAGCGCGCCGAAGAAGGTCAGGATCAGCACCCAGAGCAGCATCGAGCCTTCGTGATTGCCCCAGGTTCCGGTGATCTTGTAGATCAGCGGCTGCAGCGAATGCGAGTTTTCCCAGACGTTCGCCACCGAGAAATCGGAACTCGCGTAGGCACTCGCAAGTGCTGCGAAGGACAGCGCCGTCAGCGCAAAGCCGGTCACCGCGACGGGGCCGCCGACGGCCATCAGGCGCTGGTTGTTCAGGCGCGCGCCAAAGAGCGGCACGATCGTCTGCACCAAGGAAAGCGCAAACGCCAGGACCAGGGCGAAATGTCCGGTTTCAACCATGCGCGCAGTTCACTCTTGCTCTCCTGCCGGAGCTACTCACTCTTGCTCTCCTGCCACACACCTTTGGCCTTGAGGCCGTCGGCCACTTCCTTGGGCATGTAACGCTCATCATGCTTGGCCAGAACGCTATCGGCAACGAATACGCCATCCGGACCGAAGGTGCCCTCGGTGATGACGCCCTGCTCTTCACGGAAGAGGTCAGGCAGGATGCCGGTATAGGTGACCTTGACCGATTTATGCGTGTCGGTGACTGAAAAGGCGACTGTCGCGCCCTGCCCGCGCTGGATCGTGCCTTTTTCGACCAACCCTCCCAGCCTGATGCGCTGGCCGGGCTGGACGCTGGCGGTGGTGAGATCGGCCGGCATGTAGAAATAGGAGGCCTTCTGGCCAAGCGCGTAGAAGGTCAGTCCCGTGGCGGCGGCCAGGAAGGCCAATCCTCCCAAAATGACCGACAATCGTTTCTGCTTGCGTGTCATGACACGTTCTACTCCGTCGCCGTCAGACCGAGCGACGCGGCGAAGGCGGTGAATTTCTTGGCCTCGTCACTGCCGGCGCCAAAGACGGCGATGGCGCGCCCCAGAGCATCGCGCGCCTGATCGGCCTTGCCCAGCACGACGTAGGAACGAACGAGCCGCATCCATCCTTCCGCATCACGCGGATTTTGACGCAATTTCTCGTCGAGGCTTGCGACCATCGTGTTGATCATCGCTTCCCGATCCTGCGGCGACATGGAGGACGCGGCGTCGATCTCCGCGGCATCAGGGCCTTTCGCGGCGGCGCTGGAGGCAACTTCAGGCGTGCCGGATTTGGCCAGTGCCTGTTCGACCGCGCCGCGCCATGGCGAATCCGGTGGCAACGTGCCCAGCATTGCCTGCCAGGCCGTGATCGCCTCCTTGTTGCGCCCCTCCTGCGCCAAAGCCATGGCGAGATAGAAGCGGGCCTTCATGTTGGCCGGATCGAGCTTCAGCGCCGCCTCGAAGGCATCCTGGGCATCGGCGGAAACAACGCCCCCGGCCGCACCGGCGACTGCCTCGCCCAGGCCGGCCTGGCGGACGGCGCTGTCGCCGTCGAGGCGGATGGCGTTGCGGTAGGCGGCCACAGCGTCGGAAAAGCGCTGCATGCGCAGATAGACCGGCGCCAGAACCTCCCATCCCCTGCCATCGGAAGGATTGGCGGCAAGGTGGGCTTCGGCCCGCGCCACCAATTCGTCGACCGAACTGTCGGCCGGATTCTTGGCCAGCCGCTCGCTGAGCGGCTGCGACGGCAGGTCAGGCGAACCGATCTGGCTGTAAAGACCCCAGCTGACCAGCGGCACCGCCAGCACGGCCATGGTCGCGATCAGCCTTGCCGTGACCGACGCCTGCCTGGCTGATGTCTTGCCGGCTTGATCCGCACTGTCCAGGCGAAGGATGCGGCGCGCGATCTCGGCGCGCGCCTCGGCCGCTTCCGCCGGCTGGATCAAGCCACGCGCGGCGTCGCGGTCAAGCTCGGACAATTGATCGCGATAGACTTCCAGATCGTGATCGCCGCTCGACGACGCGCCCCTGGACCCGCCGGCCAGCGGCAGCAGCACCGCCAGGCTCGCACCCAGCGTCAGTATTGCGGCTATGACCCAGAACAGCATGGTTCTTCCAATAACGGCAGAGCCCTGCCCTGCCAACACAGACATCCTGCGACGCTTTGACGGCACGCGCGCCGAATGTCCTTGATCGACATCAACCGGCCGGCTTCCACCGAAGCCGATCGGGATCAGGTCAGCGGTGTCCAGCTGCCGTCGGCATTGCGGCACGCTGTTCCGCGGGCCGTGACGCCCGCTCCGCCGGTGAAGACGGTCTGCGTGTACTGGCGGCAGTCCTGCGAGCCGACCCGATAGGGTTGGGCTGGAACCACCTCCCCAAAATGCGAAGCCTGATCACCCTTCCACGTCACCTTCTGACCGCTCGCCGTGTATTCGAGCGCCTTATATTCAGCCTCCAGCGCGCTGCGCTTCTCCGCGTCGCTGAGGCCATTGCCGATCGACCCGCCGACGAGGCCGCCGCCCATCGCCGAAATGATCGACTTGGTGACCTTGCCGGTTGACGGAGGCGTCGAGGCTGGTGTCGGCGCGACCGTGGGACCCTTGCCGCTCAAGGTGGTGCAGCCGGATACGGCCAGCAGTGCGGAAACAAGCGCGACGCGAATCTTCATGCCAACAACCGGTTCTCTTGAGTTGGAGCCTGCCATGGATGCGCCGGGGGCCGCGTCATCGGAGAAGTGGGCGTGGCCATAGTGTTGATATTTGTCGGAAATTTGGCCACCGCCGGCCACTCCGGGATCAATCGATACGCCGCCATACCATGCGCCGCCCATCGGTGTCGATTGGCCCTGGAAAGCATCACTGAAGGCTCCGCAATCGCACCGCCGCCTTCAATCCGCCCATGCCGGACCGTTCCAGCGCCAGGACGCCGCCATACTCGTTGACGAGGTCGGCGACAATGGCGAGGCCCAGACCTGTCCCGGGCTTTGTCTCATCGAGGCGTCGTCCCCGCTTCAGGGCTTCGCGCGCCTTGTCCTCGGGAATGCCCGGTCCGTCATCCTCGATGCTGATCTCGAACAGGCTCTCATCCTTGCTGACCAAGGGCACGACCGAGACCGCGACGGCACTCTTCGCCCATTTCATCGCATTTTCGAGAAGATTGCCGAGCAACTCCTCGAGGTCTTCGCGCTCGCCGGCAAAGACGATCTCGGTGGCCGGCAGCGACAGCGACAGGCTGGTCCGCGGGTGGAGCTTCTGCAGAACCCGCACCATGCGCTGCACCAGCGGCGCCACCGGCGTGCGGTAGACGACGCTGTCGCGTTGCGCCGCGACGCGGGCGCGCTGCAGGTAATGGTCGACCTGCATCTGCATGGAAGCGGCCTGCTCGGCGATCAATTGTCCCTTGGCGCCGCCAAGCGCGCGGCCTTCGTTGAGCAGCACCGCGAGCGGCGTCTTCAGCGAGTGGGCGAGATTGCCGACCTGGGTTCGCGAGCGCTCGACAATGCGTTTGTTGTTTTCGATCAAGGCATTGGTTTCGTTGGCTAATGGTTCGATCTCGGCCGGGAAGCGGCCGTCAAGCCTCTGCGCGGTGCCCTCGCGCACCATGGCAAGCGCGTTGCGGACCCTGCGCAGCGGCTGCAGGCCGAGCAGGATGGCGATCGCGTTGATGGCGATCATGCCGATGCCGAACAGGCTGAGATAGGTCAGCAAGCGGCGCTGGAAGGTGCTTATCTCCTGCTCCAGTTCGGTCTTGTTGCCCATGACGCGGAAGCGCGCGGCGCGGTTCTTCGCATCGAGGACGAACTCGCTCTCGAACACCACCAGTTGCTCGCCGTCGATGCCTTCGGCCGCATAGCTGCGCTGGAAGCTGGCGTTGAACGGCACTTCAGCAACGCTCGGCGACGGGATCGATGTGGTCATCGAGGACGAATGAAGCTCGCCATGCACGCCCTCCGAAGCGGGCTCGACCGACCAGTACCAGCCCGAATTCGGCTCCGAGAACCTGAGGTCGCCGAGGTCGGGAGCGCCGGTGAGAGCGCCTGTGTCGGAAACACCGACGGAGCCGATCAGGTTGAACAGATGCGCCGAAAGCAGGCTGTCAAAACCGCGTTCGCTGGCCTGGCGATAGAGCGTGGTGATCAGGGTGAAGATGACGACAAGGGTCAGGATCGCCCACACGGTGGAAAAGGCGATCACGCGGAACGTCAGCGAACGCGGCCACAAACGCAGCGAAAGCGGCGTCCTTGCGGTTGGTTTGAGCGGTTCCGAGTTACGCCTCCGGCTCACGCATGCGGTAGCCCATGCCGCGCACGGTTTCGATCATGTCGATGCCCATCTTCTTGCGCAGCCGCCCGACAAAGACCTCGATGGTGTTGGAATCGCGGTCGAAATCCTGATCGTAGAGATGCTCGACCAGTTCGGTCCGCGATACGACTTCGCCCATATGGTGCATCAGATAGGCAAGCAGGCGGAATTCATGCGAGGTCAGCTTAAGCGGCACGCCGTCGACATCGGCCTTCGAGGCCTTGGTGTCGAGGCGCAGCGGCCCGCATGTCAGTTCGGACGAAGCGTGGCCCGCGGCGCGGCGGATCAACGCCCTGACCCTCGCCAGCACCTCCTCGATATGGAACGGCTTGGTGACATAGTCGTCGGCGCCGGCGTCGATGCCGGAGACCTTGTCGCTCCAGCGATCGCGCGCGGTCAGGATCAGCACCGGCATCTTGCGGCCGCCGCGGCGCCAGCGCTCGACAACGCTGATGCCGTCCATCTGCGGCAGGCCGATATCGAGTACGACGGCGTCGTAAGGTTCGGTATCGCCGAGGAAATGACCTTCCTCGCCGTCGAAGGCACGGTCGACGACATAGCCGGCGTCGACCAGCGCGTCCGCTATCTGCCGGTTGAGATCCTTGTCATCCTCGACGACCAGTACGCGCATGCGGAGATCGATACCTGTTGAAGTATTCGGCTCAGATATAGGCCGATTCCCGCGGCCTGGGAAACGGCAGGGGTCAGTTCTGCGGAACGACAATCTCGGAACGGCGCGGTCGCTGTCCGTCCTTGCCAGGCACCAGCACGACGATGACGCAGACCGGTTGGCCACCACGTGTCGACTGCGAGGCCTTGGCCAGCGTTCCGCCATTCTGCGAGGCCACCTGCAGGCCGATCGCGTAGCAATCCGACGCTGCCAGGACGATCGGGGTGGCCTGGTCGTATGCGATGACCTGCATCGCCATTGCCTGCGACGCAAACAGCCCGGCAGCACAAAGCGCCAGGGTCGCGGTTCGGAAATGGGAGCGGAGCGTTTTCATGACCGGCGTTGTAACGCTTCGGTGCTGAACGTGAAATGAACGGTGATCGATACAAAAACCATGTCCGCTACACCCCTGAAACGCGCGGCGACCGATCGCGATTTCGACGCCCCAACCCGACAAAATCACGCAGACGTCAGTCTAGACTCCGTTTCAGTCATATTGAAAGCGCGTCAGGCATTTTCCTGCGTCAGCGCCCGAAACCGCAGCAGCCCGTGATGCACAAGGAGCTCCTCGTCATAGCGGGCTTCGGTGAACTCAAGCGACAGCCGTGTTTGGCCGCGGGGGCCTATCACCAACACCGCGTCGGCAAGGCGTGCCTTGATGGCGTCCATGATGGCAAGCGTTTCGGCATCGCCATGAGCTTTCGACCAGACATGCAGCGTGATCAACTGATCGTCGTTGTTTTCGACGCCCGTGTCCCAGTCAAAGGCACTGGTCTGGCCACAGGTCACATACGGGAAAGCGGCATTGTCGGTCGGCCGTTCGAGCAGACCGGCACCGCCCAGCAATGCCGACAGTGACGCATCACTTTTCAGTCTCAGAAAAAGGGCCTGCTGCAAATCGCCTGGCGCGGTCATCGTCGTTTTCCTCAACTCGTCGCCATGGACATGCTTTTCCAAGCCCGCCCATGCCTTGCATGCCCTGCCACATATAGCGGTTCGCCACGCGAAGACGATGGCGATTCGTCACCAGGATGATGGATGCCGATGATCTCGAAAATACGACTGCACCAGAACGCCGATCAGACAGCGCGCAGCCTGACAATGAAGCTGCGCACCGCCAGCACCAGCACGGTGATGATGATCAGAATCACGGACAATGCAGCGATTGCCGGATCGATGTTGTCGCGCAAACCCATCCACATCAGACGCGGCAAGGTGATGGCGTTGACCGAAGTGATGAACAAGGTGACGCCGATCTCTTCCCAGGAGAGCACGAAGGACAGCAACGCCGCGGTGATGATGCCGAACTTAATGTTGGGCATGATGACGCGGGTGGCGCGCTCCCACACGGTGGCGCCGAGGCCCCGGGCGGCTAAGTCGATGCGCCTGTCCAGTTGACTGAGCGACACCAGCATCAGCACGGTGGCGAAAGGCACCGTCATCACCGAGTGCGCCATGGCGACGCCAAGCCAGGTATCATAGCCGAAGAACGAGCTGAAACCGGAGATCGAGGTCAACAGGAAGTAGAGCGTGATCGCCGAGACCACTGGCGGCACCACCATGGGCAGCAGCACGAAGCCGACGAGCGCTGCCGTGAAGCGCGGCTGGAACATCCAGACGCCGAGACTGAAGCATAGCGCCAAGACGGTGGAGAAAGCGCTGCTGACCACGCCGATCCGGATAGAGAGCAGGATCGAGTCGATCCAGCGCGGATCCTCTATCAGCGAGCGGTAGTGACGCAGCGACAGTTCACCCGTCGGCATCGCCAGCATGCGGCTTGGCGTCAGCGAAACCGGGATGACGGCCAGCAGGGGCATCAGCAGGAACAGCGCCACGAAGGCGGCGATGACGAGCGAGACGGGTCCGGGACGATAGGTCGGCATCTCGGCTACACCAATTGCTTCGGCCTGATATAGCGGAACAGCAGCGCCATCAGCGCGCCGACGAACAGCACGAGCACGACACTGATCGCAGCGCCCAGTCCCCAATCCGGGCTCTGGAAAATCCTGAGATAGATGAGTTCGGCCACCATGACGCTGCGGCCGCCGCCGAGGATCGCCGGTGTGACGAAGAAGCCCAGCGAAAAGACGAAGACGATGAGGGCGGAGCCGATGATTCCGGAGCGGGTCATCGGCACGAAGACCGACCAGAAGGTGCGCATGCGGCTGGAGCCGAGGCCGCGCGCCGCCAGAAGCACGCGGTCGTCGAGGCTGCGCATGGCCGATGCCAGCGGAAAGACGGCGAAGGGGATGAGGAAATGCGTCATGCCGACGATGACGCCGAATTCATTGCGCACCAGGGTCAGCGGTTCGGAGATGAAGCCGATCGCCTGCAGCCAGGTGTTGATCAGGCCGCGATTGGAGAGCAGCGCCACCCAGCCGAAGGCGCGGGTCAGCACCGAAATCCAGAAGGGAACGAGAATGCAGAACTCGGCGATAAGGCGCTGCGCGGGCGTACCGCGCACCCAGATGAGGGTAATGGCATAGGCGGCGGCCACCGACACGATGGTGACGATTGCCGCGATGCGCAGCGTCCTGACGAACACCGATTGCACCAGATCGTCGGTGAGCAGCGCGTCATACTGCCCAAGCCCCGGCGTCGGCAGCGTGAAGCTCCATTTGACGACGCCGAGGAAAGGCCAGGCATAGGCCAGCACAAGGAACAGGAGCAGCGGCGCCATCAACAGCGCCGCGCCCGTCCTGTCGGAAAGAGAGGACCGCATCCCTGCCCTGGATCAGGCGGAGATGATCTTGGTGTATTCGTCGAGCGCCGCCCCGTAGTTCTTGGCGTACCAGTCCATGTCGAGCGGGATCTGCTTCTTCATGTTTTCCGGGTCGACAGGATTGATGCGCTTCTTGTCGGCGGGGATCAGCGCGTCGGCTGCGGGGTTGGCCGGACCCTGGCCCAGCTTGTCGAACATGATCAGCTGCTTTTGCGGGTCCTGGGCGCTGGCGATGAACTTCATGGCCGCGTCCTTGCCGCCCGGATTGCCCTTGAGGACGGCAAGCGCGCCGGGCGAGATCAAGCCTTGGTCCCAAATGAACTTGATCTTGCCGCCGGAGTCCTGCTCGATCAGCGAGGCGCGTGTCGACCACACGATAGCCATCGAGGCCTCGCCGTTGAGCAGCACGCTCTGGCTCTCGGCGCCGCCGCCCCAATAGGCGACGACGTTTTCCTTGAAAGCGGCGATCTTGTCATGTGCGCGCTTGAGGTCGAGCGGATACAGCGAGGCCGGCGCGATGCCGTCGGCGAGAAGGGCAGCCTCCCAGCTCGAAACACCCCATTTGTAAAGCGAGCGCTTGCCAGGGAATTTCTTCACGTCGAAGAAATCTGCCATGCCGGTCGGCGCGTCCTTGCCGTATTTCTCGGAATCATAAGCGATGATGTAGGAGAAGAAATAGGTCGAGGCGGCATAGTCCCAGCCAAAGCCCGGACGCATCTTCTTCTTGTCGACGATGGTGTAGTCGATCGGCTCGAGCATGCCCTGGCCGCCGAGCGTGATGGCCGAGAACGGATCGACGTCGACGAGGTCCCAGGTCGGCGCGCCGCTCTTGAACTGCGCCGCGATGGCGCCCTCGGTCGGACCCGAGCCGTCCATCTTGACGACGATGCCGGTTTCCTTGGTGAAGGCCTGGCCATAGGCGGCATCATAAGCGGTGATGGCGTCGCCGCCCCAGTTCACCAGCACCAGTTCCTTCGCGGCGGCGAAGGCACCGGTCGAGCGCAAGAGCATCGGCGTGCCGGCCAGAACGAGTGCTGCAAGCTGCGTGAACTGCCGGCGCGAGATCTCGCCGCGGCCTGCCCTGGCGGACAGGCTCGCGATGGCTTGTTTCTTGGTGTCATTGGTCATGTCAGTTCCCCTTATTGTCGTTGATAGTACCGGAAAGTGGTGTGCGAACGTCTCGCCGCACCGATCGTCATTGCCCTCCGTCCGGAAGGAGGAAACCCTTTTCCGCCGGCCAGGTCAGCCATACGGAATTGCCTTTGCTGAGCGCGGCGGCGGCGACTTCATTGGGCACCGACACCGTGACCTTGGCGCCTTGCCTCGTCGTCAGATCGAGCCGCGTCGCGGCGCCCAGATAGGTCGAGTTGGTTGCTGTCGCGGCGACGCCGTTCTCACCGGCCGAAGCCTCGCCGGCGATGGACATGTATTCAGGCCGGATCGCCAGTATGGCGTTCCCACCGACGGAACCGGGGTTGCCGCGCAGGCTGACGGCGCGGTCCTCGCACAGGCCGGTGGCGCCGTTGTCGGCTCTGCGCACGCCTTTCAGCGGCAACATGTTGATCTCGCCGAGGAATTCGGCGACGAAACGGTTGGCCGGCCGGTCATAGACCTCGTCCGGCGCGCCGACCTGCAGCAATTTGCCGTGGTTGAAGATGGCGACGCGCGACGACAGCGCCAGCGCCTCGCTCTGGTCGTGGGTGACGAAGACGAAGGTGGTGCCGGTTTCCTGATGCAGACGCTTCATCTCGGCCTGCATCTGGCCGCGCAAGCTCTTGTCCAGGGCGGAAAACGGCTCGTCGAGCAGGAGCACGCCCGGCTCGAACACCAGTGCGCGGGCAAGCGCCACGCGCTGCTGCTGGCCGCCGGAGAGCTGCGCGGGCAATTTCTTCTCGTGACCGACCAGACCGACGCGCTCGATCATCTCCCCGACGCGCTTCTTGATCTCGGCGGCTGATTTCTTGCGAACCTTGAGCGGGAAAGCGATGTTCTGCTCCACGCTCATGTGCGGGAACAGCGCGTAGCCCTGGAACACCATGCCGGCGGCGCGCTGTTCGGCCGGACGATCGGTGATGTCGGTGCCGTCGCTGAAAAGCCTGCCCTCGGTCGGCTGCACGAAGCCGGCCAGGATCATCAGGAAGGTGGTCTTGCCCGAGCCGGAGGGGCCGAGCAACGTCAGGAACTCGCCGCGACCAATATCGAGCGTCAAATTGTCCAGCGCCCGGAACGAGCCGAAGCTCTTGCCGATCCCGTTCGCCTTGATTTCCGCCGCCCGGCCGGGTTGCTGCATCCTGCCTCTTCCTCAGTCTCGGATGAAATCGTAGGCAGGCGCGCGGCTCACCGCAACCGAATAGTTTTCGCCTGATCGGCAAATTTGATTCACGTCTGGTAGATGGGCGGGTGGCGGTCGGCGGTTTCAACGCCCCGCCTCAATATTTCGCCAGCCTGTTTTCCGACAGCTTCGCCCTGAGCCAGTCGCTGAAGGCATTGAGCACCGGATGGCCGGCCTTGGCGTGCTCGAAGACCAGATAGTAGGACCGCGGCGAGGGGACCGACGCCTCGAACGGCTTGACCAGCCGGCCTTCGCTCAGTGCCCGGCGACCGGTCAGTTCGTCACCCATGGCAATGCCCTGGCCGGCGACCGCCGCCGAGAACACGAGGTTCATGTCGGAAAAGAAGATGCCGCCTTCGGTGTCGGGATTTTCCACCTTGGACAACGCCAGCCAGCGCGCCCAGTCCTCGGTGTCGCCGAGATGGAGCAGGTTGGCGCGCAGCACGTCGGCGGGCTTGGAAAAGCCGCCGACCTTGTTGAGCAGCGTAGGGCTGCAGAGCGGCGTGAAGAAGACTTCGCACAGCAGCTCCACCGATCGGTTCGGCCAGTTGCCGACGCCGAAGGCGATGAAGGCGTCCGCTTCCGCATTGCTGACGTCGTCGAGCCGCCGCGGCGTCAGCACCGAGAGCGCAACGTCGGGATACATCTGCTGGAACTCGCCGATATGGGAGCACAGGAACATCGAGGCGAAGCCCGGCGGGCAGGAGATGGCGAAGGAGCCGCCGACGCCTGCGCCGCTGTTTTGCGTGCCCGCGTCGCCGAGCACTGTCAGCGCCTTGCGCACGTCGGCGGCGTAGCGCTGGCCGCGCGGCGTCAACGCCACGCCCTTGCCGATGCGCTGCAGCAGATCGAAGCCGAGGTCGCGTTCCAGCAGCCGAAGCTGATGCGAGACGGCGCTGCGGGTCAAACAGAGTTCGTCGGCGGCGCGCCACATGCTGCCGTGACGGGCGAAGCTGTCTAAGGCGCGTAGCGCCTGCGTCGAAGGTATTCGCAAAGGGACCTCAGGTGAACCGAATTTGCACGAGCCGGGAAAACATATCACTTTTTGATAAGCCGCTTCACTGCTTTCTTTGAAGCATGGACAAACCGGTGACGACATCCGCGCAAGCGACCGCACTTGCCTGCCTCGATGGCATCCAGCCCTCTCTGTCGCAATGGACGCGCACGATCTTCGATTTCGGCGAGACCGCCTGGCGCGAATATCAGTCGGCGGCATGGTATGTGGCGCGGCTGAAGCATGAGGGCTTCTCCGTCGAGGAAGGCTCGGGCGGCATGCCGACCGCGTTCTGCGCCCACTGGACGAACGGCGCCGGACCGACGATCGGCATGTATGCCGAATATGACGCCGTGCCCGGCAACTGCCAGGATGCGGTGACGGTCAAGCAGCCCCGGCCCGGCCTTGGCGTCGAGGCCGGCGGGCACACCGACCCGCATTCGGGGCTCGGCATGGCAAGCCTCGGTGGGCTGCTTGCCACCAAGGCCGCCATGCAGCGACACGGCATTCCAGGCACGCTCCGCTTCACCGGCGAGCCGGCCGAGAAAGTGCGAGGGTCGAAGCCGATCCACGCAGCCAGGGGCTATTATGATGGCCTTGCCGGCATGATCTCCTTCCATCCCTTCTACATGCTGCCGCTCTGCAACACGGCCCGCTGGGACACGCATTGCGGCGCGGCCTACGCCATGATCTACCGTTTCATCTGCGACGAGCCTCAGAACTGGGCACGCGCCGCGGGCGACGGCGCACCGATTCCGCAGGCGCATTCGGCGGTCCGCGCCCCCGGCGCCAACGACGCGCTGATGACGATGTACATGGCCTCCAAGGCATTGCGCGACTCCATGCTGCCGCACCAGGGCGGCTGGTCGATCAGCGAAGCGATCCTGACCGCGGGCCAGGCCACCGCCGACAATCTGCCGGCGGGGCTGGCCGAGATCCAGTACATGATCCGCGTGCCGACCATCGGCATGGCCGAACAGGTGACCGCCGTGCTCGACCGCAATGCGCAGGCCGCGGCCGCGATCAGCGGCTGCCGCTACGAACGGCACTGGGTGTCGAAATCGCGCCCAGGGCTGGCCAATCACGCCATGGCCGAGATCGCCTACGATGCGCTGTCGACGGTCGGTACGCCGCGCTGGGACGCGGCCGCCAGGGCGATTGCGCGCGATATCCAGGTCAATGCCGGCGGTATCGCGACCGAGAACCCGTTCATCGATGAACTGGAGCGGCTGATCGACCCCAGGCAAGCCGAGGCAATCCTGCGCCGCGACCTGCCGCCCTCGCAGGTCAATTCGACCTCCGACGACTACACCGACATGAGCTGGCACGCGCCGACCGCGCGGTTCTACGTCGCCCGCCCGGCGCTGCGTTCGGCACATGGCCACCCCTACCCGGCTTGGGTGATGAACGCGCTCGGCGGCATCTCCGCGACCATCGATCCAATGGTCACCTGCGCGTCCAAGACGGTCGCGCTGGCCGCGCTCCGCCTGCTCGAGGACAAAACCGCGCGCGACAAGGCGATGGACGAGTTCACTTTCCGCACCGGCGGCGGTGTTGGTGGATCGAGCTGGATCGCGCCGCTCTGCGACTACGAACCGCCGATCCATTTCCGCTGGCCGGAATATGTCACCACCGCGCGCGGTCGCGACTGGTGGATCCCAGCAATGCATGACCCGATCCACTCTTGAGAACAAGCCACGAGGAGAACCCCCATGACCGTTCATGATCGCATCGTCGCCGAACCGTTTTCCCTGCAGCGCCGCAATCCGGCCGGCGGCACCAAGCCGCTGACCGCCTGGGGCTTCGCCAACGAAACCGACAAGCTGACCGACGTGCTGCTCGGCTCGCCCAATTTCCTGCGTCATCTGTCGACCAGTTCGCTGTCCCGGAAACATCTGCGCGAGGCGCCCTGCAACGTCCAGATCGCGCAGGCTCAGCACAAGGATCTGGTTGCCGCCTATGAGCATTTCGGCGTCAACATCCATTGGCACGAGCCGACGCCGGAGCTGCCGATGCAGGTCTATTCCCGCGATTCCAGCGTCATGACGCCTTATGGCGCGATCATCACCGCCATGGCCAACTGGTGGCGGCGCGGCGAGAACTATGCCGCCATCCGCACCTATGAAAAACTTGGCATCCCGATCTACGACATGGTGACGGCGGGCACCTTCGAAGGCGGCGACTTCAACGTCATCGAGGACGGCGTGGTGCTGATCGGCTGCGGCGGCGCCCGCACGCAAGAGGAAGGCGCGCGCCAGGTGCAGGCCTGGTTCGAGAGGGAAGGCTGGGAGACGCGCATCGCCTTCATCGACGAATACTACGTCCATATCGACCTGATGGTGGTGCCGATCGCCGAAAAGCTCACCGCGGTGTGCCTCGCCTGCACAGAGCCCGGCATCGTCGACTGGCTGAAGGGCAAGGGCCACGAGATCATCGACGTTCCCTTCCAGGACACGATGGCGCTCGGCTGCAACTTCATGTCACTCGGCAAGGACCGGGTGATCGCGCCGACCTCCAGCAAGACGCTGATCGGCCAGCTCAAGGCGCGTGGCTTCGAGGTCGCGGCCGTCGACATGGGTGAAATCTCCAAGACCGGCGGCGGCATCCATTGCATGGCGCAAGCGCTGAAGCGCGAAGCGGCCTGACACCCATCCGCCCGCCGGATCGAGAATCTGGCGGCCGGGCGCTCCGCTTGGCAGCTACCCTGCCCTTTCCATCGACAAACCTCGCAGCTGTGTCCTCGCCGCCCTTGTGAGCGTGCGCAAAATGGACGAATAGTCAGGACAGGGCGCCGCCCTGAAATTGCCCGCTTGCGGTTTTCAGGTCGCGTCACAGCCGAGCCGGGTTTTTGAATGGTCCGTCCTGAACCGCGCAAGAGAAGAGGTCCGATCGCCTCCCGCCTTCTGGCGCTGGACGCATGGCTTGATTCCTCGCTCTACGAGATCGGCTTCAAGGCGCGCCAGTTCTGGGAAGCGGCGACGATCTTCTCGCGGCGCTTCCGGCTAAAGGGCTGGCGCCGCGGCATCATCGAACTTTTGAGCGAGGGCTTCACGCTTGGCGCCGGCGGCATGGTGGTGATGCTGGCGCTGGCCATTCCGGCTTTCCAGGATACGGCCGGCGACTGGCGCGCCCAGGGTGACTTCGCCGTCACCTTTCTCGACCGTTACGG
Organism: Mesorhizobium sp. B2-3-5; assembly: GCF_006442395.1. Lineage (NCBI taxonomy): Bacteria > Pseudomonadati > Pseudomonadota > Alphaproteobacteria > Hyphomicrobiales > Phyllobacteriaceae > Mesorhizobium > Mesorhizobium sp. B2-3-5. The sequence continues at coordinate 33,205 of NZ_VFVX01000007.1, forward strand.
CAACGAGATCGGCCAGCGCGGCATCATCCAGCGCGACTCCGTACCGGTCGACGAGATGCCCGATCATGTCATCAAGGCGGTGCTTGCCACCGAGGATCGTCGCTTCTTCGACCATTACGGCATCGACGTGCTCGGCCTCTCGCGTGCGATCTTCGAGAACGTGCGAGCGAACTCTGTCGTCCAGGGCGGTTCCAGCATTACCCAGCAATTGGCCAAGAACTTGTTCCTGACCAATGAGCGCACGTTCGAGCGCAAGATCAAGGAAGCCTTCCTGTCGCTGTGGCTCGAGGCCAATCTGTCGAAGAAGGAAATCCTGCAGCTCTACCTCGACCGCGCCTATATGGGCGGCGGCACATTCGGCATCGAGGCGGCGGCGGACTTCTATTTCGGCAAGAGCGTCAAGGACCTGAACCTCGCCGAGGCTGCGATGCTCGCCGGCCTGTTCAAGGCGCCGACCAAATACGCGCCGCACATCAACCTGCCGGCAGCGCGCGCCCGCGCCAATGTGGTGCTCTCCAATCTCGTCGATTCCGGCTTCATGACCGAGGGCCAGGTGCTGCAGGCAAGGCTGCATCCGGCCGACGTCGTCGACCGCGGCGAACAGAAGAGTCCCGACTATTTCCTCGACTGGGCCTTCGACGAGGTCAAGAAGATCGCCAAGCCCGGCCAGCACTCGCTGGTGGCGCACACCACCTTCGACGCCAACATCCAGAAGGCGGCGGAAGAATCCGTCGAGTTCCACCTGCGTCAGTTCGGCAAGGAGTACAACGTCACCGAGGGCGCCGTTGTGGTCATCGAGACCAATGGCGCGGTCCGCGCCATCGTGGGTGGCCGCGACTACGGCGCCAGCCAGTTCAACCGGGCCACCAAGGCGCTCCGCCAGACCGGCTCGTCGTTCAAGCCCTATGTCTACGCCACGGCGATGGAGCATGGCTTCACGCCCAACTCCGTCATCTCAGGTGGCCCGATCAGCTGGGGCAGCTGGTCGCCGCACAATTACAGCGGCGAGTCGGCGGGCAACATCACGCTGCTGATGGCGATGGCCAAGTCGATCAACACGGTTCCGGTGCGGCTGGCCAAGGACCATCTCGGCATCGCTCCGATCAAGGCGATGGCCGAGGCCATGGGGGTAGAGTCCCCACTCGAGGGGCACAAGACGATGGTGCTCGGCACCTCGGGCATGACCGTCATGGACCAGGCGACGGGCTATAGCGTGTTCGCGCAGAACGGCTTCGTCGGTTCCAGGCACGGCATCACCCAGCTCGTCACCCGCACCGGCGAAGTGGTGTATGACTGGACCAAGGACGCGCCGCCGCCGCACCGCGTTCTGTCCGAGCAGGCGCTGAAATCCATGAACACGATGCTGGCGGCCGTTCCGGTGATGGGCACGGCGCGGCGGGCGCAAATTCCCAACATCGTCGTCGCCGGCAAGACCGGCACCACGCAATCCTATCGCGACGCCTGGTTTGTCGGCTTCACCGGCAACTACACGGCGGCGGTGTGGCTGGGCAACGATGACTTCACCCCGACCAAGAACATGACGGGCGGCTCGCTGCCAGCGATGGTGTGGCAGCGCCTGATGGTCTACGCGCACCAGAACATCGACCTGAAGCCGATTCCCGGCATCGACAAACCGTTCGTCGACGAGGAGACCGCGGCCAAGGCGGCGGAAGCGCAGAAGAAGAGCGAGGATCAGGCTGCGGCCGACGCCGCCGCCGAGAGGCCGCCAGTGCTGTCCGGCCGGACCACGCAGACGCTGAGGGACATGACGCAGCTGTTCCAGGCGGCACCGAAACTCGACGCACCCGCCACGCCCGAAACGCTTTCGGCGCTGTGACGTCGGCTCGAGCACCGGCGAGGCGAACTGGCAAATCCATCACGCCCGCTTGCCACGAGGCCCTGCGTCGCGATATCCCCGAACGGCAATCCTTCATGCACCCGGCTCTTCATGCTCAAGAACGCCTTCCTGATGCTGCTTTCGCTTGCCATAGCCATTGGCGGCGGCGGCGCCAGCGTCTGGTATGCGCTGAAGGTCCAGGACGGCGTCGGCGCGATCAGGATCGGCCAATGGACCGCCTTCCCCGACATCGGCACCCCGGCCGCAGATCCCTACTCCAAGGCCCGCGTGGCGCGCGAGGGCGTGCTTGCGCTCGGCCGCGCCGAGGGCCTGTCCTTCGTCGCGGAGAATGATGCCGCCGGCGACCAACTCAAGCGGGAATGCACCTACAAGATCGAGGGCGGATTTCCGACCGCACGGTTCTGGACACTCTATGCCGCCGATCAATCGCTCGGCGTCGTCGAGACAGGCAAACCGCGGCTTGCCGCGCTTCAGTCCTACGAGGTGCTGCGCAAACCCGACAATTCGGTGATCATTTCGGTCGGCCATCACCCGATGCCCGGCAACTGGCTTTTGACCAACGGTTCCGGAAGGATGTATTTCGTCCTGACCTTCTACGACACACCGATCGCCAGCAGCACCGGCCTGTCGGACGTTTCGCTGCCCAGGATCGTGAAGGCCGGCTGCGATGCGTAATTTCCGGGCCGCGCTACGCCGTCTTTTCCATGCCGTCCTGCTCGGCATCGTCGGCGCCGGCATCGTGCACATCGTCGTGCTGCTTCTGGTGCCCGAGTTTTCCGAACGCGACGCCTGGTCGCGACTGTCGATGGCCTCGGACCTCTACAGGATGAATCGGCTCGATGCCGAGGCGGGCGGCGCGCCGGTGGTGAAATCCGTCGATCCGCTGTTTTATGCCACGGCTTGCCGGTTCGACCTCGAGGAAGGGATGGTCCGGATCAAGGCGCTGGGAAACGTCCCCTTCTGGTCAGTGTCGGTCTATGACCGCAATGGCCACAATGTCTATTCCTTCAACGACCATACGGCGACGGGCGGCAAGCTGGATGCCGTCGTGCTGACGCCGGCGCAGATGATCGACGTGCGCAGGGACCTGCCCGAAAATCTGCAGGGTGCGATCTTCGTCGAAGCGCCCATAGACGAGGGCATCTTCGTTATCCGCAGCTTCGTGCCTGACGACAGCTGGAAGCCGATCGTGTCGCGCTTTCTCGATCAGAGTTCCTGCGAGCTGCAGGATTTCTAGGCCACGATCGTGGCCAGCGTGACAGCCAAGGCCGCGGCTTCCGCAAAGCTCAGTGATGCGGCACCGGCGTCCGTGGCGCCCCCGGTCTGTCAGGGCCGGCAGGCCGCGCTTCCCCGGCATTGGACCGTTCATAACGGATGCCCGGAAAGATGATCACCGCCGCCGGTATTTCGGTGGTTTGCTTGGCTCGATTGATTGGTGCCGCACGCGGCACGAAAGACAGTATCATGCCCATGGTTCGCGCATTCCTCTCGGTTTCCCCGGAGCACAACGCAACGCCTCCAAATATCATTAAGGCCGGCAGAGGGTTAACGGAGCGCTAACGGATCGCCGCTAACTTGATCTTTGTTCCCAGGTCAGAAAGTTCTGACCGAGGCAATCGCTAAACCGACACGGTCCCGGTTGAGCATTATCAAGGCTGTGTATCTGTTATCAGGCGTATCCTTCGTGTCATCTTCGGACTTCAGGCAAATCGCGATACGAACGGAAACGGGAAAGGCCGAGAGGCTGTTCCGCGCCGCGGTGTCGGCGTTCTGCTCTCTTACCCGTCCGTCGCGCCGCGAGATCGGCCAGCTCGAGGATTTGACGCTGCCTTTGTTCGACGAGGTGTCGGTCGAATCGCGACGCTATGTGGCAGCCGCCCTTTCCGAATGCGAATATGCGCCGGCCGCGCTGGTGCGCCGCCTGTGCGAGGAGCCGGTCGACATCGCCGCGCCACTGCTCATCCGCTCGCGTGCCGTCAGCGATATCGACCTGATCGCGCTGATCGGCCGGCATGGCCTGCCGCATGCCCGGGCCATCGCGCGCCGCAGGGACCTAAACCCGACCATCGCCGATCTGATCAGGGCGCTCGAAAGGCCGACATTGGTGCGGGCGCGGGATCCGGAGATGCACCCTCCTGCGCCACCAACCGTCGCAGTCGTAAATGCGGAAGCGGCCGAAGACAGCGCGACGAGCAAACAGTCCCCCGGCACCGCCGCCGAGAATGCGCGGCGCAGGCTGCGCTCCATGATGCGCACCGGCGACGAAGCATTGGCGGCGAAGGTCGACGCGTTTCCCGGCTCGGACAGCTATGTCAAACTGCGCGAGACCGCGCTGACCGGAAACGCCGCGTTCTTCCAGACCGCGCTCGCCGATGCCCTCGATATCGATTTCTCGACCGCGCGATTGCTGACCGCCAACCAGAACTATGCCCCGCTGCTTGCGGCGCTGCGCTCGCTTGATCTGAGCGAAGACCGGGCATTTCTGATCACGGTCGCCGTCTATCCCAGCCTTTTCCCGCATCCGCAGGCCATCCGCACCTATCTCGACCGCTACCGCCTGCTGCATCGCGACGTGGCCCTTGACAGGGTGCGCGGATGGAAAGCCGAAGCGCTGTCCAAAATGATCCGCGAAGCCGCGCCCGCAAACAGCGACATCCGCAAGCCCTCGAACAGCGACAAAGCCGACGCTCCCGGCCTCAGGGCGTCTTCACGGAAATAAGCTCCTCGACGGGAACAGTGCCGGCCTCGATTTCGACCACCCAGATGTCGGGATCGAATTTCTTTTCCCGTTCAAGACGGGCATCGAGCACGGCTGGATCATCCCCCGCGGCAAGAAGGCTGAAGAAGCGGTCGTCCGGCTTGGCCGAATCATAACTTGTCTGCGGCGCCGGCCCGTAGAGGGCAATTTCACCCAGCCGGCCCCGCGCCAGCACGAAAACAGCGCCAGCTTCGGTCGCGCCACGGTTGACCACGGCGGCAAATCCGCCTGCGCCGAAAACCCGGCGCAACAGGGCCGAGACCCACAGATCCGATGTGACGCGCATGAAAACTCCGCAAAGCGTGGCGGAGCTATCTATCGATATTTCCCTCGCTGGGCGAGCGGTCGTTTCGGGCCTTGTTGGTCGGAGCTCAATTGGTGAGGCCGATCTCGCGCATCTTGACGTAGACGATTTCATCGGGTTCGCCAGTCTGCGGCAGGCCGAACAGCGACTGAAACTCCTTGATTGCCGCCTTGGTGCGCGCGCCGACCTTGCCGTCGAGCTGCATATCGTCGTTACCGAAGGCTTTCAAACCGGCCTGGATCTTGACGATGCGGGGATCGGGCCCTTGAGTCGAGGGCTGTGCGGCATTCGTCTGCGCTGAATTTGTCTGCAGGGACACCGGAACCGCTGCCGGCCTCATGTCGGGACGCGGCTGCGGTTTCGGCACGGCAGCGGTCTTCGGCGTTGCGCCCAGTTGATCAAGCAGCAGCGCGTCGATTTCGCCGGAAGCGTTGACCCCGACCTTCTGCTGATAGGCCTGAATGGCCTTGCGCGTATTGGGGCCGGAAATGCCGTCGACCGTGCCGGGATAGAAGTCGAGGTCCTTCAATATGCCTTGCACCTGCTCGACCACCGGATCGCCCTTCATCGGTGCGGGCGCCGAATTTGGCCGCACGATGTTGATCGTGGTCTCCGGCTCGTCGGCGGTGTGCGGAAAACCCTGGAAGTGGCGGGTGGCGAAAAAGGCCCCGGCATGCGGGAAAGGCTGATACCACAGCGCGTTCGCCGAGACATAGAACAGCGTGACCAGGAATGCCGTCGATCCGCCCACCAGGACAGGATTGCGCGAAATCATCCCACCAACGGCAATGGCGCCGTCCTGAAAGGCGTTGCTTCGGCGTTTGACCGCCTTAGGCTGTTTTGCGGAGCGAGCCATTTCTGTCCCCTTTCGCCCTCGTCACCGGCATCGTCAGCACCCCTGCCTGGTTCGCCGGGCGCCCCTTCGGCCCATTGACCGGCAGGCTGATGGTCACCGTGGTGCCCTCGCCCGGCATGCTTTCGATCGACATCGTGCCTTCGTGCAGCGCCACCAACCCCTTCACCAGCGACAGGCCAAGGCCGGTCCCCTCGAACCGGCGCGTATAGTCGTTCTGGATCTGCGTGAAGGGCTTGCCGAGATTGGCGAAATCCTCCTCCGCAATGCCGATGCCGGTGTCCCTGACCCAGAAATGCAGACGCGAGCCGATCCGCTTGGCGCCGACGACGACGTCTCCGCCATCAGGCGTGAACTTGATCGCATTGGAGACGAGGTTGATGAGGATCTGCTGCACGGCGCGGCGATCGGCATTGATGTCGCCGGCGTCCGGCGCGATCTGCGTCTGCAGGTCGATATTCTTGGCCTGCGCCTGCAGCCGCATCATGGACTGGCACATTTCGACGGCCTCCATGAATCGGAAGGGCTCCGGCTCCGTCGCGTAGGCCCCCGATTCGATCCTCGATACGTCGAGAATGGAGGTCACGACGGCCAGCAGATGCTGGCCCGAATCCCGCACAAGGCCGACATATTCCTTCTGGCGCGGATCCTTGAAGGCGCCGAACATCTCATGCAGCAACATGTCGGAGAAGCCGATGATGGCATTCAGCGGCGTGCGCAGTTCGTGGCTGACCACCGCCAGGAACCGGCCCTTGGCCACTTCGGCGGCGGCCGCCGCCTCGTTGGCCTGTGCGAGGTCTTCGCGCAGCCGGGCGGTCTCGTCGTTCTCGCGCAGGACAAGCGTGAAGACGTCGCCCTGTTCCTCGCCGCGCACCAGCTCGAGCAAGAACGGCCGATAGTTGTCGGCCGTCAGGCGGTTGTCATTCTGGCCGTTGCCGTTCTGGGGCAGCCTGACGCGCAGTTCGACGCGGCGCGACAGGGCGCCATCACGCATGTCGGCCAAAGCGCTGAGATAGGAGACCCGATCCGACAGATGGACGCGGTCGAAGAAGCCGCTTCCCGAAAGCAGTTCAGGCGGCAGTTTCAAAAGGGTGCGCGCCCTGGCGGACGCATCCAGGACCTCGCCGTGGCGGGCGACGCGCAGGACCACCGCATCGATAATGTCTTCCAGCCGATCGCCGCTACCCACCGCATCGACCGCACCGGCGCTATCAGGAAAAGCCGACATGCGCGGGACAAGCGTCAGCGCCCAGGCCAGCGGGACCAGCCAATGCCAGGCGGCGATCTGCGCGCCCGCGAATGGCAAGAAGGCCGCGGCCAGAGGCTGAAGGGCAATGGCTGCGATGGCCGCCACAGCCCCAAAAAGCGCCGCACGCCGCGTGGCGCCGATCCACCAGGCCTCGAATGGCAGCGCCACGGCAAGCATGGCGACAGGTGAGCTCAAACCGCCGGCGGCGGCGATGATACCGCCAAGTGCAACAGACGCCATCACCAGCGCGATCGGTGCTGCCGCGGCCATCCTTCCGGTCGCCGCCACCAGCAAGGCGACGAACCAGCACAGACCGAAGGCCGCGAAGATGGCGGCGATGGTCACGGCGGCGCCCATGCCTGATGTAACCAGCGTGACCGCGGCACCGGCGGCGAAGAACGGCGCGGCCAGCATGACGCCAATGAACCGGCGCTGGCGCTCGCGGTCGCTTTGTCCGAGAAGGGAGGGATGGACCATACGTTCGCAACCGGCGGCAATCGCGCCGGGCAATTCAGCGTATCTGGCCTTGATCGGCATCAACTCAACGCACTCGCACTCGTCGTGAACAGCTCTGCTTTTGCAGATTATCTTGGGTCTGAAACTCGCATCCAGCGTTTAAGGAATGGATAAAGCAGGGGCGACCAGAGCCTGGCCTGCGGCAAATATCGGGATGGTGACGGTCGAAAACCCGGGCAAATGCCGCCATAGTAAATGGAGGGTTATCCGGGAACGCCTGGCGGCAGCGGACCATCGGCGGGAAGAGAACCGCCCGCATTCAATAAAACCGCAATGGAAACAATCAGATGAATGGTTATCAGGGGGTAACGAAAATCGTCTCGATATGAAACAAATCCATGGCAAAACGCTTCGTTTCGAATTTGCCTAAAATTTGAGGAGAATTTTCGTCTAACCCGCAAGCCGTCCTTTGTGGCTGTGTGCCAACATCCTGCCCATAAAAGAGGTCATGCCATGTGACGCATGATCCGGTCACGACAAGAGGCAAGGCATGTTCTTTCTGATAAGAATGGCTTTCTGGTTTTCATTGGTGCTGCTGGCGCTGCCGCTGAGTGTCGGTTCCGACGAGCCGGGACAGGAAAGCGTCGGGCCGATCCAGGCCTTGTTTGCGGCACGTGACGCGGTGGGCGACATCGCTGGCATTTGCGAGCGCAAGCCCGATGTCTGCGAAACCGGCAAGTCGGCCGTGCACACCATCACGGCACGCGCCAAGGAGACCGCCAAAATCGCCGCCGCCATGCTGGACGACAAGCCCGCCGGTCCCGATACCTCGACGACGACCGGCAGCGTGCCGGACGAAATTGTCCTGCCGGAGACCGTCAACCTGCCGGTAAGGAATTAAGCCGCCTCGACGGCGCATCGCGGGCCGTCTTCCCTCTCGACGCCCGCGATGTCCTTGTTTTTTCCGTGACGCGGCGCCGCCGCGTGACTATATCCGGGTAATGACGACCACGATCCAGACGATCCGAGACGACTTCTCCTTCCTTGACGAGTGGGAGGACCGCTATCGTTACGTCATCGAGCTCGGCGAGGCACTGCCTCCATTTCCCGACGAGGAGCGCAACGCTGCCAACAAGGTGCCAGGTTGCGTCAGCCAGGTCTGGCTGACCACCGAACGGGGACCGGGCAGCGATCCAGTCATCACCTTCACGGGCGATTCGGATGCCCATATCGTGCGTGGTCTGGTGGCGATCATGCTGGCGCTGTTTTCCGGCAGGACCGCCAGCGAAATCCAGAAAATCGACGCGGAAGCGACGCTGAGGACCCTTGGTCTGGACGAGCACCTGTCGCCTCAGCGCGCCAATGGTCTTCGCTCTATGGTCAAGCGCATCAAGCGCGACGCCGAGATGGCGCTCGAACGGACAGCCTGACAAGCTTGATCCTGTACCGTGCGGCGGCCCGTCCCGCAAAGTCAAACGGCGCCCGAAGGCGCCGTTGATGTCAGTCTGCGAGGAGCGGTTACCGCGCCTTGCGCTTGCGGCCAAGGCCCATCTTCTTGGCGAGCTGCGAGCGGGCCGCCGCGTAATTCGGGGCAACCATCGGGTAGCTCGGATCGAGGTTCCACTTTTCGCGGTACTGGTCCGGCGTCAGATCATAATGGGTCATCAGGTGACGCTTCAGCGACTTGAACTTCTTACCGTCTTCAAGACAGACAATGTAGTCGTCGTGAACCGAGCGCTTCGGATTTACGGCCGGCTTCTGCTTGTCGGCAGGAGGCTGTTCGGCGGTTCCGCCCACACGCCCGAGAGCGGCATGCACATCCGATATAAGGTTCGGCAGTTCGCCGACCGGCACGGGATTGTTGCTGACATAGGCGGCCACCACATCGGCGGTCAGCTCGATCAGCGCATCATTGTTTCTGGAAGGTGTTTCGACAATATCCATGGTCTTCAGGCCCCAACAAGAGTTACGTCGGTCTACGCCCTTTTTTACAGGCAGGGCATCGCACGAATTTTGTGCAGGTAGAGCTTCTGCGATTCGTGTCGCGAGCATATCAATGCAACCGTGGACCAAGTAAGTCAATTCGCTCTTTGCATTATATTCAGGGATGTTGATCAACTATTCGCGGATCAGCTTCAATCTTTCGTGCATCGCGTAATTTTTCGATATTTCACCCGCCAAATCGGCAAAGGCTGACGTGGCGTCAGTGCATCGTTACATTCGCGATAACTCACAGATCGGGCATTCAATGCTCCGGTTTGCTTGGCCATCGCACCGACAATCTTGGTTGTTCACATCTGTCCACGAAACCGCAGGTTGCCATGGATTTTATCTTGCGGAAGCAACCTTGCGATGTCTGTGGGCCGCCTGCCTCCGGGCCAATCGATGCCGGTCGATCAATACAGGGCACTTGCCATAGACCCGGCCGGGTGACGAAGTTGCCTTTCCTGGCCGGATCATGCCAGACCTCACGCCAGCGATAGCGAACCGCCTGCTGCCCCATGCCGGTTTGTTGGCGATATCGAACACGTTTAAAAATACTTCCAGAGCGAGACGCAATGACCAAGCTCCCCCAATTTCCGATCGTCACCCCACCAACACCCGAGAAACGGCCGGTTTTCGACACGCATCACGGCATCACGCGAACCGATGAGTATGCCTGGCTGAGGGCCGACAACTGGCAGGAGATGTTCAGGGATCCTTCCTTGCTCGATGGCGCGATCCGCGTCGAACTCGAAGCCGAGAACGCCTACCAGTCGAAGCTGATGGCAGACACGGTCGACCTGCAAAAGCAGCTTTTCAAGGAGATGAAAGGCCGCATCAAGGAAGACGATTCCTCCGTACCTATGAAGGACGGGCCTTATGCCTATGGTTCTTCCTTCAAGCTCGGCGGCGAGCAGCCGCGCTATTTCCGCATGCCACGCGACGGCGGCGCAGAACAGATCCTGCTTGATGGCGACGCCGAGGCCGAGGGCAAGGCCTATTTCCGGCTGGGCGGCGTCGACCACTCGGCCGATCATCGCAAGCTCTTGTGGGCATTCGACGACAAGGGCTCTGAATTCTACACACTGCGCGTGCGCGATCTTGCCGATGGCAAGGACCTGGCGGACCAGATTGCCGCCACCGGCGGTTCGGGTGTGTGGGACGCGGGCAATGACGGTTTCTTCTACACGCGTCTCGACCCCAATCACCGGCCGTCGAAGGTGCTGTTCCATGCACTGGGGCAGGCCCCTGAAAACGACCGCCTGATCTATGAGGAAAGCGATCCCGGCTTCTTCATGAATGTCGACGGTACCCGTAACAACCAATGGATCATGATCGGTATCAACGATCACGAGACCTCGGAATATCGCCTGTTGAGCGCCAGCGATCCGTTTGCCGAACCCAAGCTGGTTTCGGCGCGCGAGACCGGTCTCCAGTACGAGTTGGAAGAAGGCGGCGACATCTTCTTCATCCTGACCAATGCGGATGGCGCGAAGGACTTCAAGATCATGACGGCGCCGGCAAGCGATCCGGTGCGCGCCAACTGGCAGGAGTTGGTGCCGCATGAGCCGGGCCGACTGATCCTGTCGGTGATCGGCTTCAAGGATCATATGGTCCGGCTCGAGCGCAAGGAGGGCCTGCCGCGCATCGTCGTGCGCGATCGTGCGAGCGGCGAGGAGCACCTGATTTCCTTCGACGAGGAGGCGTTTTCGCTCGGTCTTTCGGGTTCCTATGAATACGACACCGAAATCATGCGCTTTTCCTATTCGTCGATGACGACGCCGTCGCAGGTGTTCGACTACAACATGCGCACCCGCGAGCGTGTGCTGCTCAAGACGCAGGACGTGCCGTCCGGGCACGACCCGGACCATTATGTCACCAGACGGCTGATGGCACCCGCCGCCGACGGCGAACTGGTGCCGATCTCGCTTCTGCATCACCGCGACACGCCGCTGGATGGATCGGCACCTTGCCTGCTCTATGGTTACGGCTCCTATGGCATCACCGTGCCGGCGGCCTTCAACACCAACTGGTTCTCGCTGGTCGACCGCGGCCTGGTCTTTGCCATCGCCCATGTCCGCGGCGGCAAGGACAAGGGGTACGGCTGGTACGATGACGGCAAGCGTGCGCACAAGATGAACACCTTCACCGATTTCATTGCCTGTGCGCGCCACCTCGTTGCCGAGCGCTATACGGCGCATGACCGTATCGTCGCGCAAGGCGGTTCGGCCGGCGGCATGTTGATGGGCGCCGTCGCCAACATGGCGCCGGACTGCTTTGGCGGCATCGTCGCCGAGGTTCCGTTCGTCGATGTGCTCACCACCATGCTCGACGCGACCTTGCCGCTGACGCCGCCGGAATGGCCGGAATGGGGCAACCCGATCGCGTCAGCCGACGACTACCGGACGATCGCCGCCTATTCGCCGTACGACAATGTCGCTGATCTCGACTACCCGCCGATCCTGGCGCTCGCCGGTCTCACCGATCCGCGCGTCACCTATTGGGAGCCGGCCAAATGGGTGGCGCGGCTGCGCGACCGCAAGAGCGGCGACAATCCGGTGCTGTTCAAGATCAATATGGATTCCGGCCATGCCGGCGCGTCCGGCCGGTTCTCACGCCTGGAAGAGATCGCCTATACCTACGCCTTTACGCTGAAGGTGACGGGCAAGGCGCAGCTTGTCGCGGAAACGCTTCGATGATCGATCTGTCCACATTGATAGCCTACATCGCCGTTGTGCTCGGCTTTGTCTTCATTCCGGGTCCGGCCACGCTGTTGACGATCGCCCGCGCAACGATGGCGATCATGGTCTTTTGAATTCCGCATAGCTCATTTCCGCTCGCAATCGCGGCGGCCTCGCGCTACCCAAGGCACGTTTTCTCCGGGCCAAGATGCCCACCTCGCACAAGGGTCCATTATGCTGCTCGTCGACGTGTATCTCGACAAATCGCCCATCCAGGGCATCGGCGTTTTTGCCAAGAACCCTATTGCCCGCGGCACGTTGATCTGGAAGCTGGATCCAAGGTTCGACCGGATCATTGCGGTCGAGACTTATGAGGGCGAAAGCGGTCCGGTGAAGAGCTATCTCGACCGCTACGCCTATCCAGACCGGCGCGATCCGAATTACATCGTCTTCGAAGCGGACGACGCTCGCTACATGAACCATGCCGACGAGCCGAACTGCGACGTCTCCTCGCCCGAGGAGAGTTTCGCCCTGCGCGACATCGCGGCCGGCGAAGAACTGACCTGCAACTACAACCATTTCTTCGAAGCGGGATTCGATTTCCTGGGCGACCGCCATCCGTCATCCGACAACTAGCTAAGCAATTCCAGGAAAAGTGCGAAGCGGTCTTCTGTCCGGAATTGCGTCAAAAAGAGAGATCGAGCGGGTCGGCGTTCCTTGAAACGATGAACCGCTTTAGTTCGTGCCCTTCTTGCGCGCCGGGTAGCCATTTGGACGCGGCGGTATCGCCTTGAGGTAGGCCGCGATCGCCGCACGATCCCCCGCGGTCAGTTCGGCCGTGTTGCGTTGTACATCGACCATCGCGCCGCCAACGGAATCAAAACTGGGCGTGAAACCGGTTTCGAGGTAGTTGGCAATGTCGGCCTCCGACCACTTGTCGATACCGCCCTCACCCGATGTGATGTTGGGGACGACGCCGCTGCCTTCGGCCGCCACTGCACCGGCCAGCCATTCACTTTTCCTGGTGCCGCCCGCGAAGTCGCGCGGCGTGTGGCATTCACCGCAATGGCCCGGCCCTTCGACCAGGTAGCGGCCCGCCACCACCGGATCAGGCGCACCATCGGGCAAGGCAACGACCGGCTGGTCGCTGAGATAGAGCCGTTTCCACAGGCCGATGCCACGACGAATGTTGAAGGGGAAAGCGAGCGAATTGCCCGGCGCCTTGCCGGCGACCGCTGGCAATGTCTTCAGGAAAGCATAGAGATCGGCAATGTCCGATGGCTTCATACGTGCGTAGGACGCATAGGGAAAGGCCGGATAGAAGTGCTCGCCAGACGGCGACACCCCTTTGAGCATCGCATTGGCGAAATCCTCGAACGACCAGGCGCCGATGCCGTCCTTGGGATCTTGCGAGATGTTGGGAGGAACGAAAACGCCGAACGGCGTCTTCAGTTCAAGACCGCCCACGAGCTGAAGCCGTGCATCGCCCTGTGAACCTGGCTTTGCATGGCAGGAGGTGCAGCCGCCGGCATAGAAGATGCGCTTGCCCCTAGCCGCATCGCCAGGCCCGAGCTCGGCTAGGGCCCGCGTGTCCAAGGTCACGGGTGCCGAGAGGACCCATCCGGCAACCGCGCCGACGCCGCCCAGGATAACGAGGGCGCCGACGAATTTCCTGGGGAAGGGCATTGCCCGCTATCAGCCTTTTTTCACCCGATAGCTCTGGTGGCAGGCGCCGCAATTGGATGCGATGGCGCCGAATTTCATCTTCAATGTATCGATATCGGCGGGCGTGGCGGTGGTTGCCGCCTTGACGTCGGCGAGATATTTGTCTTCCGCGGCCTTGAAGCCTGGCATGTCTTCCCAGATTTTCGGCGCCGCCGTGGTATCGCCCGCATCGCTGCCCGCTGGAAACAGGGTGCCGACATCGAACTTCTCGGCATTCGCCTGCAGCGCCTGCAGTTGCGTCAGTACGGCAGCGGCATCAAAAGGTTCCTCCCCCTTGACCACTTTCGACAGGCCGCCGACGATCTTTCCGCGTTCCTTCATCAGAGCTTGCCGATCGAGGATCGGGTCCGCAAATGCGGCCGAGCCGGCAACTGCGAGCATGGAAATGGCGACGATAAGCTTTCTCATTCAATTGGCTCCGTGATGAAGGCATTTAGGGACACGACGTAAACGGATGTGGCGAACGGAATATTCCCTTTGCCTCCTAGTGACTTTTCCAGACCCTTGCTGGCGCGGATCTCGAGGCAGAAAAAGAAAAGCCCCGGGCTGCCGGGGCTTTTCCGAAAGATCGATCAGGCTATTACAGCACCGCGCGCCCTTGGCGCGCAAAAGACGCTGCGCATGATCCTTTCCGAGAATCGTGTCCGATTCTCGGCGTCATGCGCGGGCCTTTTCGTAGAGCTCGAGAACGTGATCCCAGTTGATCAGGCTATCGACGAAGGCCTCAAGATATTTCGGCCGCGCGTTGCGATAGTCGATATAGTAGGAGTGTTCCCAGACATCGACGCCGAGGATCGGCGAGGCGCCATGAACGAGCGGGTTCTCGCCGTTCGGCGTCTTCGAGATCGCCAGCTTGCCGTCCTTGACCGAAACCCAGGCCCAGCCCGAACCGAACTGCGTCGTGCCGGCCGCGATGAAGTCGGCCTTGAACTTGTCGTAGCCGCCGAGGTCGCTGTCGACCGCCTTCTGCAGAGTCCCAGGCAGCTTGTTGCCGCCGCCGCCTTTCTTCATCCACTTCCAGAAATGGATATGGTTGTAGTGCTGCGCGGCATTGTTGAAGAGGCCGGCATTCTTGCCGAACGATTGTTTCACCACCTCTTCGACCGACAGGTCGCCCATGCCGGCTTCCGCGGCCAGTTTGTTGCCGTTGTCGACATAGGCCTTGTGGTGCTTGTCGTGGTGATATTCCAACGTCTCTTTCGACATGTAGGGCTGCAGGGCCTCGTAGTCGTAAGGCAGAGCGGGCAATTCAAAAGCCATGGACGGTACTCCCTCGATGAAAATCCGGTGTGGATACCGGATCAAGATAGGTCTGGATCGGGCTCGGACAACTCCGAAATGAAGCGCCGGACGCTCTTTCTAGGCGGGTTCCGGCGAACTGTCACACGGTTTCCAAAAACGAAACCGCGTTGCGACAAAACGCCGGACGGGATCAGTTGGCCGGCGTCGAATGCGCCCAATCCCAATAGAGTTCACGCGCTTTCTTGGCTACCGGCCCGGGTTGCAGGTTGCGATCCTCGATGCGCGTGACCGGCACCACTTTGGAATGGTTGCCGGTCGAAAAGATCTCGTCGGCTTCGAGGAAATCGCGCACCGACAGCGTCTTTTCGGCGGTCCTGAAGCCATAGTCGCCGAGCAACGTCATCGTCCGCGAGCGCGTGATGCCGGACAGGAAGGTGCCGTTCGGCGCCGGCGTCAGCACGTGGCCATCCTT
The DNA here is from genome assembly GCF_006442395.1 of Mesorhizobium sp. B2-3-5. Lineage (NCBI taxonomy): Bacteria > Pseudomonadati > Pseudomonadota > Alphaproteobacteria > Hyphomicrobiales > Phyllobacteriaceae > Mesorhizobium > Mesorhizobium sp. B2-3-5. The sequence continues at coordinate 48,786 of NZ_VFVX01000007.1, forward strand.
GACTAGGAAGATATTGGAGCTGCCGGTCTCGGCGACGTTGCCCAGCATGTCCAGAACCAGCGCATTGTCGAAGCCGCGCATCTTGGCTTCGAGGATGGCACGGCCATTGTTGGGATAGAGGCAGCCAGCCTTGGCGTTGGTCGGCATCGTTTCGATGGTCGGACGCCGGAACGGCGACACCGTCACGGAAAAGCCGGTCGGCCCGATCATCGGCGATTCGTAGAGGCAAAGGCAGAAGCGGGTCGATGCGGGATCGGCCGGCACGCCCATGTAGCCGCCATGCTCGGCCCAATACATCGGCCTGATATAGACCGCCGTCTTGCCATCGAACTTCTTCAATCCGTCCCAGGTCAGCCCGACGATCTGTTCGGGCGTCATGTTCGGCTTGAGGCCGAGAGCGATCGCCGAGGCGTTCACCCTGCTGGCGTGGAGGTCGAGGTCGGGCGCCACACCTTCGAACCAGCGAGCGCCGTCGAACACGCTGGTGCCCAGCCACATGGCATGGCTGCGCGGTCCAAGAATGGCGACATTGCCTTCGTACCAATCGCCATCGACGAAGGTCCATGTCGCGGATTGCGCTGCTGCCGCCAGTGTCATCGCGTTGTCCCGTTCCGATCAATCTCGTGTGACAACCATTGGAAGATGCTTTGGCCGGCGCCGTCAACCAGCATCAAGGAGTTTTGTTGAGGCCAGCGACGGCGCGATGCAATCAAGGCTTGCGCCCTGCCGCGCCGCGCCTCAAAACTGTTGACATGCAATATGCCGCCTATGTTTTCGATGCCTATGGCACGCTGTTCGACGTGCATGCCGCCGTGCGCCGCCATGCCGATCAAATCGGCCCGGACGGTCAGCTCCTGTCCGAAATCTGGCGCGCCAAGCAGCTCGAATATTCCTGGGTGCGCACGCTGATGGGCGCCTATGCCGATTTCTGGCAGTTGACCGAACAGTCGCTCGACTTCGCCTTGCGCAAGGTCCCTTCGGCCGATCCAAGCCTCAAGGTCAGGTTGCTGGAAGCCTATTGGCGGCTGGACTGCTACCCGGAAGTGCCGGCCGTGCTGAAAGCGCTCAAGGCTTCGGGTGCCAGGCTGGCGATCCTCTCCAACGGCTCGCCCGAAATGCTGGAAGCGGCGGTCAAGTCCGCCGCGCTCGACCAGGTGCTGGACCACATCTATTCCGTCGATGCGGTGCGGCGCTTCAAGACCGATCCGGCGGTCTATGACATGGTCGCCACTGGCTGGCGGCTCTACCCCGGCGCGGTTTCCTTCCAGTCCTCCAATCGCTGGGATATCGCGGGTGCCACCAAATTCGGTTTCCGCACGGTTTGGATCAACCGTTCCAATCAGCCCGAAGAATACCGGGACTTTCCGCCGACCGTGATCCTGCCGTCCCTTGAAGCCCTTGTCACAGCCTAAGCCAACTGCCTGTGACCCTGGCGCCACAGTGGCAGCGCGGTCACAGCTTCGCCTTTGTTTGTCCACGTTCGGGCCAGAATCGGAACCGCCTATCGCCTCAGGTGTTGTCAGGCACCCGCGTAGCGGCAAGCGAATTCACGCTTTGTTGGAATTTGAGTCTTAAAGAAGGCAGCCATGTCCATAACCGAAATCGAATCCTATCGCCTGAGCCGTCGCGGCTTCCTCAACGCCGCAGCACTGGGCACAGCCTCGATCGCGGTTTCCGCGTGCGCCACCACCGGACCTGGGCCGGTTCAGCCTCCCCCGCCAACCTATGTCGAGCCGCCTCTGGCCGACTATGCGTCGATGTACGCGGCGGTCAGCGATGGCGGCTTCGATTTGCCGGCCATCCCCGTCGACAGGATCGATCCGCAGTTCCTGCGCCAGATCGTGCCCGACCCGACCGGCCAGAAGCCGGGAACCATCGTCGTCGATACGACGGGCCACTTCCTCTATCTGGTTCGTCCGGGCGGCCAAGCCATCCGCTATGGCGTCGGCCTTGGCCGCGCCGGCTTCGAATGGTCGGGAGATGCCGTCGTCCAGTGGAAGCAGAAATGGCCGAAGTGGACGCCGCCGGATGAAATGATCGCCCGGCAGCCGGAATTGAAGCAGTACAGCGCCGACAATGGCGGCATGCCCGGCGGTCTGAAGAACCCGCTCGGTGCGCGTGCGCTCTACCTCTTCCAGGGCAATGTCGACACGCTTTATCGCCTGCACGGCTCGCCGGAATGGCGCTCGATCGGCAAATCGGTGTCGTCGGGCTGCGTACGCCTGATGAACCAGGACATCATCGACCTCTACGACCGCGTGCCCCAGAAGACCCCGGTCATCGTGACCAGCGACGCCCGCCAGCCGATGGTCGCGACCGCGAACCACAAGGCCATCCCGATCGATGCCGGCGTGCCGGACGGATCGGTATTGCTTGGACCGGTCAAAGCGGTAACCGACGCGATTTTCTAATCCGATCGCGCCTTCGGAATGCATGGCGCCGCGCGTCCGAAGGATCTCGCGGCGCCATAAGCCAGCTTTGCTGACTGGTGCGGGGCTCAGCGGCCTCTTGAAAGACTGCCCAGAATCCCGCGCACGATGGCGCGTCCAACCGACGAGCCGACCGAGCGCACCACCGACTTGATCGCGGCCTCCGCCACCGTCTGACGATTGGAGGAGCGCGGCGCCGGCGCGCGCCTGCCGCCGGACCGCGGCGCGGAATCATCATCGCCAAAGCCCGGAATGGTCCAGCGCGAGCCACCGCTGTCCGCCTGCTGTTCGGCATCCTGCGCCTCCTTGGCTTTCTTCTGCAGGATTTCGAAGGCAGACTCGCGGTCGATGACCTGGTCGTACTGGCCGGCGACCGGGCTCTCCGCGATCAGCTGGCGGCGCTCGTCCGGCTTGATGGGGCCGAGGCGCGAGGACGGCGGACGGATCAGCGTGCGTTGCACCATGGATGGAACGCCCTTGGCCTCCAGCGTCGAAACCAGCGCCTCGCCGGTGGCGAGCTGGGTGATGGCGGTGGCGCAGTCGAAATCAGGATTGGGACGGAACGTTTCGGCCGCCGTCCTCACCGCCTGCTGCTCACGCGGTGTATAGGCGCGCAGTGCGTGCTGGACACGGTTGCCGAGCTGGGCCAGCACCTTCTCGGGGATATCCAGGGGGTTTTGCGTGACGAAATAGACGCCGACGCCCTTCGAACGGATCAAACGCACCACCTGTTCCACGCGGTCGATCAGCACCTTTGGCGCCTCGTCGAACAGCAGATGCGCCTCATCGAAGAAGAAAACCAGCTTCGGCTTGTCGGGGTCGCCGACCTCCGGCAGTTCCTCGAACAGCTCCGACATCAGCCAGAGCAGGAAGGTCGCGTAGAGGCGCGGGTTCATCATCAGCTTGTCGGCGGCCAGCACGCTGATGGCGCCGCGGCCGTCACGTGTGGTGCGCATGATGTCGGAAATCCGCAACGCCGGCTCGCCGAAGAAGTTCGCAGCGCCTTGGCTCTCCAGCACCAGCAACGTGCGCTGAATGGCCCCCACCGACGGCTTGGTGACATTGCCGTAGCGGGCGCTGATCTCGTCGGCGCGCTCGGCGATGTTAGCCAGCAGCGCCTGTAGGTCCTTGAGATCGAGCAGCAGCAGGCCGTCCTCGTCGGCGATGCGGAAGGCAATGTTCATGATGCCTTCCTGCGCTTCGGTGAGGTTCATCAGCCGCGACAGAAGCAAGGGACCCATCTCGGAAATGGTGGCGCGGATGGGGTGACCCTGCTCACCGAACAGGTCCCAGAAGATGACGGGGAACTCCTGGAAATCGTAAGGATCGAGCTTGACCTGCGCGGCGCGCTTGACCAGAAAATCCTGTGCCGTGCCCATCATGGCGATGCCGGACAGGTCGCCCTTGATGTCGGCGCAGAACACCGGCACGCCGGCATTCGAAAATCCTTCGGCCAGTATCTGCAAGGTGACGGTCTTGCCGGTGCCGGTGGCACCGGTCACCAGGCCGTGACGATTCCCGTATTGCAGCAGCAGATTTTCGGCACGCTGATAGCTGTCGTCGGGCTTGCGGCTGGCGCCGATGAAAATACTGGTGTCGTCAGCCATATACCGGGTCTCCGCAAACTGATGTGTCTAAAAGCCAGCCTTTGCCCGAAGGTATAGTGAGGCCGTTGCGGAGCGACAATGCCAATCGTCGCGATCGGTTTTTTCGTGCTTGCGGATTTTGCTGGTGTTTGGCAATCGTTCATGGTTCGTCCACACAAGCCGACCTATATCCGATGGATCGAATTCAGACCTTGGTCGTGCATTGCGATAACCGACCGGTGACCGTAGACTGAACTGCTCCGGGCTGGTGCGGCCACGTAAATGAGGAAGATGGATGGGCGCTGGAGCCTTGACCAGGGATGTTGAACCGGCGAATGCCGAACGCCTGCGATGGCTGGCCTTGGCGGAAAAGGCGTTGGCCGGGGCGTCCTTCGAGGAAAAGCTGGTTTCGCACACCGACGACAACATCCGCATCGAGCCGCTCCACGAGCGTGCGACCGGAGCTGAACCGATCGTACGCGCGAATCCCCGATCGCCCTGGATCGTCAGTCAGCGCGTCGACGACCCAAATGTCGATCGTGCCAAGGCCCAGGTCCTGGATGATATCGCGCAGGGCGCGACCGGACTGTCGCTCGTCTTCGAAGGTGCTCCGAACGCATTCGGCTACGGCCTGCCCAGGACTGCGCAGGCGCTTGAAACGGTTCTGGAGGGCGTGCCCCTCAACCGGGTCCAGATCCGCATCGACACCCATCCGTGGAGCCGCCCCATGGCCGACTGGCTGGTGGCGTTCCTGAGCAAGCGCCGCTCCGATCCGGCAAAACTCAACCTCTCCTTCGGCATCGATCCGGCGGCGATCCTTGCGGGCACCGGCCGGCTTCGCATGTCGATCGAGGCATTGCAGGAATCGATGCCGCAGTCGCTGGCGCATTTCTTCTCGATGGACGTTCCCGGTGTGCTTCTGGAAGCGGACGGGCGCGTCTTCCACAATGCCGGTGCCACGGAAGCGCAGGAACTCGGCATCATGCTGGCTTCGGCGGTCTCGTATCTGAGAATGTTCGAAAAAGCCCGGCAGCCGCTCGTCTATGCGGCACCTCATATCGGCTTCGCGCTGAGTGTCGACCAGGACCAGTTCCTGTCGATGGCCAAGGTGCGGGCCTTGCGCAGGCTTTGGGCACGGGTGCAGGAAGCCTGTTCGATCCCCAACTCCACGGCCAATATCCATGCCGAGACATCATTCCGCATGATGACGGCATTGGACCCGGAGACCAACATCCTGCGCACGACGATCGGCTGCTTCGCGGCGGCGGCGGGGGGAGCCGATTCGATCTCCATCCTGCCGCATACGATCGCGCACGGCCTGCCGGCGCCTTTTGCCCGCCGCGTCGCACGCAACGCGCAGCTGATCATGGCCAATGAAAGCCATATCGATCATGTCGCCGATCCCGCCTATGGTTCCGGCGCGGTGGAGGCGCTGACATCAGATCTTTGCGCTGCGGCATGGGCGGAATTGCAGGCGATCGAGGCCGAGGGGGGTGTGCTGTCCAGCCTTCAGCAAGGACATATCCAGCAACGCGTCCGCACGGCGGCCGCCCGGCGCGAAGCCGCCTTCAAGGTGGGCGAGCGGGCGATCATCGGCACCACGCTCTATCCGCTGAAAAGCGAGCGTCCGGTCGAGACGCTCGACGCCGAACGGCGCCCTGTCTTCACTGAAGGCGTCGTGCTTTGCGAACCGCTGTTCCCGGTCCGCATCGACCAATCCATCGGGGCCGCATCTTGATTCCGGATTTCAGTCAGATCGGCTGGGTGCCGCCGCACCGCGCATCGGAAGAGATCAAGGGCCAGCGGATGACGCCCGAAGGTCTTGTCGTCAAGCATCTGTACAGCCACGGCGACCTCAAGGGCCTGCCGCATCTCGATACCTATCCGGGCCTGCCGCCCTTCGTGCGCGGCCCCTACCCGACCATGTATGTCCAGCAGCCCTGGACGATCCGGCAATATGCCGGATACTCGACGGCGGAGGAATCCAACGCCTTTTACCGGCGCAATCTTGCCGCCGGTCAGAAAGGCCTGTCGGTTGCGTTCGATCTCGCCACGCATCGCGGCTATGACAGCGATCATCCGCGCGTCGCCGGCGACGTCGGCATGGCGGGCGTCGCCATCGATTCCATCCTCGACATGCGGCAACTGTTCGACGGCATCCCGCTCGGCGACATGACCGTGTCGATGACGATGAACGGCGCGGTGCTGCCGATCATGGCGCTTTATATCGTCGCGGCGGAAGAACAGGGCGTTGCGCAGAAGGATCTGGCCGGGACCATTCAGAACGACATTCTGAAGGAGTTCATGGTCCGCAACACCTACATCTATCCGCCGAAACCCTCGATGCGGATCGTTTCGGACATCTTCTCCTACACCTCGAAGAACATGCCGAAGTTCAATTCGATATCGATCTCCGGCTACCACATGCAGGAGGCCGGCGCGACCGCCGACCTGGAACTCGCCTATACGATCGCCGACGGCATCGAATATGCCCGCGCCGGCGTCGCGGCTGGCCTCGATATCGACCGCTTCGCGCCACGCCTGTCCTTCTTCTGGGCGATCGGCATGAATTTCTTCATGGAAGTGGCCAAGCTCAGGGCCGCGCGCCTGCTATGGGCGACCTTGATAGAGAAGAATTTCGCGCCGAAGGACGAGCGCTCTCTGTCGCTGCGCACCCATAGCCAGACCTCCGGCTGGTCGCTGACGGCGCAAGATCCCTACAACAACATCATCCGCACCATGATCGAGGCGATGGCGGCCACGCAAGGCCACACCCAGTCTCTGCACACCAACTCCTTCGACGAGGCGATGGCGCTGCCGACCGATCATTCGGCGCGCATCGCCCGCAACACGCAGCTCATCCTGCAGAAGGAATCCGGAACCACGCGCATCATCGATCCGTGGGGCGGATCGGCCTACCTCGAACGGCTCACCCATGATCTGGCGGCGCGCGCGCTGACCCATATCGAGGAGGTCGAGGCGCTTGGCGGCATGGCCGCCGCGACCGAACAGGGCATTCCGAAGCTGCGCATCGAGGAAGCGGCTGCACGCACGCAGGCGCGCATCGATTCCGGCGAGCAGATGCTGGTCGGGGTCAATGCGCATCGCCCGGAGACCGACATCGAGGTCGATGTGCTGAAGATCGACAATGCCGAGGTGAGAGCCCGGCAATTGTCGAAGCTGCAGCATCTGAAGGGCACGCGCGATGTCGCCGCCGTGGAAAGCGCGCTCGACGCGCTGACCCGTGCCGCGCAAGGCAATGAGAACCTCTTGGAATTCGCCATCCGCGCCGCGCGCGCCAATGCCACGGTCGGCGAAATCTCGTACGCCCTGGAAAGAGCCTTTGGCCGGCACGTCGCCACCGTACAGACCATTTCCGGCGTCTATCGCAAGGCGCTTGGCGACAATCCAGTGGTCGATGGGCTGCAGGCCAAGCTTGGTGCTTTCGAGAAAAAGACCGGCGGCAGGCCGCGCATTCTCGTTGCCAAGATGGGACAGGATGGCCATGACCGGGGGCAGAAGGTGATCGCCACCGCCTTCGCCGACCTCGGCTTCGACGTCACCGTCGGCGCGATGTTCCAGACGCCGGAGGAGATTGCGAAGCTGGCGGTCGAGCATGATGTCCATGTCATCGGCGCCTCGTCGCTGGCGGCAGGGCACCTGACGCTAATCCCCGAATTGCGCGACGCGCTGAAAAAACTCGGCCACGGCGACATGCTGATCGTGGCCGGGGGCGTCATCCCGCCACAGGACTATCATGCGGTGCTGCAAGCTGGTGCCGCGGAAATCTTTCCGCCGGGAACTGTTATTCCGGAGGCGGCGGATCGGTTGATGGACAGGTTGTTGGCGGAAGGCTAACCAGTTATAATTTTTGTTGTAACGAGTAACGCGGCGCGTTATAATCATCGTTGCAACAGAGTACTCCGCCATGAACACGACCATCCGCAAGATCGGTAATTCCGAAGGTGTCATCCTGCCGAAGGAGCTTCTCGAGCGCCTGAACATGAAGACAGGTGATCAGCTCCAGATTGTCGAAACGGATAAGGGCATTGCCCTTGAGCCGGTGGATGACAGTTTCGAGCGGCAGATGGAAGCTGCTCGTAAGGTCATGGACAAGTACAAGGTCGCGCTCCAGAAGCTCGCGGAATGAGCCGGGAGTTTCTGACCCGGCGCGCGGTCGAAGCGATGCACGCCGAGCAATTGCGCAGACACGGCGGAGCACAAGGTTTGAGAGATGAAAATGCTCTTGAATCGGCGCTTGCCCGCGCCGAAAACAAGGCAGGCTACGGAGAGCCTTCCGTTGAGGATCTTGCAGCCGCCTATGTCTTCGGTATTGCCAGGAACCATGCCTTTGTCGACGGCAATAAACGCACCGCCATTGTGGCAGCCGGCGCATTTTTGATCGTGAACGGCTATGTCCTGACGGCTAATGACGGCACGCTCTACGAGTTCGTCATGGCCGTCGCCGCGGGTGAGATCGACGAGGCCGGCGCCGCGGCATTCTTCCGCGACCACGCCGTCAAGCTCGACGGCTAGTTCTCGGCCTTGTCCGAGAGCTTGACTATCTCCCATTCCTTGCCGTTGACAGCAGCCACGTCGCCAACCTTCTTGCCGAACAAGGCGACCGCCATCGGCGAAACATGCGAAATGCTGCCCTTCGACGGATCCGCTTCGTCTTCGCCGACGATCTTCCAGTGCACCTTCTTGCCGTCATCGCCTTCCAGCGTCACGCCCATGCCGAAGCGGACGACGTCGCTACCGGGCTCCGGTGTGGAAAGCTCGGCGCTCTCCCGCCGCGCGGTCCAGTAGCGGAGGTCGCGCGACACCACGGCGATGCGCTCGCGGTCGGCTTTCCGTTCGGCTTTCGCCAGAACATCGCGCAAGTCGGCCAGATTGTCCTCGATCTGCGCCAGGCCGCGCTCCGTCACCAGATTGCGGTGCGGACTGATCGGCCGCTCACCGACGCCAGCAATGGCATTCTCGCTGTCTTCTTCGCGGGTGAAAGCTCTGCTCATTCCCTGAACTTAGGCGCCGGATGGCTGCGCGACAAGCCATTGCTGCTGAGAACAAGCGCCGAACGTCTGGCACGATTCCTGCCATGTCAGGACTGAACACTGGGATTCTGTGCCGATGTTGAACAGACGAACGCTGCTGACGCGTACCGCCGGCTTTGCCATCATAGGCCTTTCGTTTGGCAAGGCGGCCGCCGCCAGCCTGACCGGCATCGAAAAGGCCTCGATGCGTGGTTCCATCAATGCCACAGAGTTCGGCGTGCAACCCGGCACCTTTGACGACCAGAGCAAGGCCTTCGCCAAGCTGCTGCGCGACGCGAACAGCCGCGATATGCCGGTGTTCCTCCCGCCCGGTACCTATCTTGTTTCCAACCTTTCGCTGCCCGGCCGCGTGCGTCTTTCCGGCGTGCCGGGTGCCACGCGGATCGTCTATGGCGGCGACGGCCACCTCTTCATGGCCGAACAGGCCGACCATATCGAACTGAGCGGGCTGGTCTTCGACGGTGCGAACCGCTCGATGGGCGACTACGCGCAAGGGTTGCTTGATTTGCGCCAGGTCGGCCATCTCGTCGTCGACAATTGCCAGGTAACCGGCAGCGGCAAGAACGGACTGGCGCTGGAACATGCGGCGGGCCGCATCGAACGCTCGGAGATATCGGGCGCAGCCGATGCCGGCATCTATTCAGTCGAGGCCGGTGGGCTGGCGATCACGGGCAACACGGTCGCCGACTGCGCCAATGGCGGCATTCTCGTTCATCGCTGGCAGGCGGCGGAAGACGGCACCATGGTCACCGGCAACCGCGTCGAACGCATTGGCGCGCGCAGCGGCGGAACCGGCCAGAACGGCAACGGCATCAATGCCTTCCGCGCCGGCAATGTCGTCATCTCGGGCAATGTAGTTTCGGACTGCGCTTTTTCGGCGATCCGGGCCAACAGCTCCAGCAACCTTCAAGTATCAGGCAACACCTGCTCGCGCTCTGGCGAGACTGCGGTCTATTCCGAATTCTCGTTCGAGGGCGCCGTCATCAGCAACAACATCGTCGATGGCGCGGCCAACGGAATCTCGATCGTCAACTTCAACGAAGGCGGCCGCATGGGTATCTGCTCGGGCAACATCGTGCGCAATCTGTCGACCACCGGCCCCTACCCGGCCGATCCGCCCGGCTTCGGCGTCGGCATCGGCGTCGAGGCCGACACCATCGCTTCCAACAACGTGATCGAGAACGCGCCGCTCTATGGCATGTCGATCGGTTGGGGACCGTATTTGCGCAATGTTGTGGCCACCGGCAACATCATCCGCAAGGCAGGCACCGGCATTGTCGTCAGCGTGGTCGAGGGTGCCGGCACGGCCGTCATCTCCGACAACGTCATTGACGGCACGTTGAACGGCGCCGTCGTCGGGCAGCGCTGGGCGGAACCGGTGACGGCCGACCTCACCCAGTTGACCAACAGCGGCTTCGCGCATCTGACCGTCGAGCGCAACCGGGTCAGTTGATCGCTGCTTTCAAGGCTTGTGTCGGCCGCAGTGCCCCGACCTTGGCCCCGACCCGGCTTTCGATCGGCGCGTTTGCCATTCCGGCCAGTTTTGCCGCCAAGGCCTCGTCCGCACGCAACAACCTGGCAAGGACGGCGGCAGCCATGGCTTCGCCGGCGCGGCCGGCACCATCATCGCATTTGATCGCTATGCCGAGGCCAAGTTCAGGTATTGCGCTGCAGTGGACGCCTTCGGCGCCGCCTTTCGCAAAAATCCGGCCCGGTGCGGCTTCCATCAAAGCGAGATCGGCGCGGCCGGTGCCGGCGACGAAGAAGGGCTCCGCCATGCAGGCGCCCAGCAACCGCTTCGCGGCCTTGGCTCGCTCGGGACCAAAACCATTTGTGGTGGCCATACGGGCAAAGCCGAGCGCGAAACTCCTGAGCGGCACTGCATAGGTCGGGATCGAGCAGCCGTCTGTCGCCCGCTCATCCGGGCCGTGGACAGCGCCGGTGACCGCCTGCATGGCGTCGCGCACCATCTCCTGTAAGGCGTGCCCCGCCTTGACGTAGCCGCGATGGCCGATGCCGGAATGGACGCAGGTGCAAAGGAAGCCGGAATGTTTGCCGGAACAGTTGTTGTGCAGCGCATTCGGCAAATCGCCGGCGCGGGCGAGCGCGATCTCCGCGTCATGATTCGACGGCCAATGCGCGCCGCATTCGAGTGCTGACTTGTCCAGTCCGGCCTTGGCCAGCATGGCCCGCGCCAGTTCGACATGCGCTGGCTCGCCCGAATGCGAGGCGCAGGCCAGCGCCAGTTCGCGGTTGCCGAAGCCATAAGCGTCGGCAGCACCGGTTTCGACCAGCGGCAAGGCCTGGATGGCTTTGACCGCCGAGCGTGGAAACACCGGCTTCGAGGTGTCGCCGATTTCCCAGACCAACTTGCCGTCGGCATCGAAGACCGCGACGGCACCACGATGGGCGCTCTCGACGATCGAGCCGCGCAGAACCTCGATCAGAACCGGATTTGCCAATGTAACCTCCCGCGAATGCAGGGGCGGTTTACCTGATCCGGTCGAGAATGGAAACGTAGTTGGCAACCGCCGCGCCACCCATGTTGAAGATGCCGCCAAGCTTTGCGCCCGGCACCTGGATGCCGCCGGCTTCACCGACAAGCTGCATGGCGGTCAAGACATGCATGGACACACCAGTGGCGCCGATCGGATGACCCTTGGCCTTCAGCCCGCCGGAGGGATTGACCGGCAAGCGGCCGTCCTTGGCCGTCGTGCCGTCAAGCGCCAGTTTGGCGCCTTCGCCGGGCTTCGCCAGGCCCATCGCCTCATACTCGATCAATTCGGCAATGGTGAAACAGTCATGCGTCTCGACGAAGGACAGGTCGTCGAGCGTCACGCCGGCGTTCTTCAGCGCGCGGGTCCAGGCCTGTTCACAACCTTCGAACGCCAGGATGTCACGCTTCGACATCGGCAGGAAATCCTGCACATGTTCGTTGGCGCGGAAGGCAACCGCACGGCGCATCTTCAAAGCCGTTGCCGTGTCGGCCAGGACAAGGGCCGCGGCGCCATCGGAAACCAGCGAGCAGTCGGTGCGCTTCAGCGGGCCGGCGACGAAGGGGTTTTTCTCGCTTTCCTGCCGGCAGAAATCATAGCCGAAATCCTTGCGCATCTGGGCATAGGGATTGTCGACGCCGTTCTTGTGGTTCTTGGCGGCAATCATGGCGAGCGCGTCCGACTGGTCGCCATAGCGCTGGAAATAGGCCTGCGCGATCTTGCCGAAGACGCCGGCAAAACCGGCGGGCGTTTCGCCATCCTCGGGCAGATAGGAAGCTTTCAGCAGGTTCTTGCCGATCTCGGGTCCAGGCGTCGTCGTCATCTGCTCGGCGCCAACCACCAGCACGATGCGGGCCGCATTGGCATCGATGGCGCGGATGCCTTGCCGGACCGCCGCCGATCCCGTCGCACAGGCATTCTCGACGCGCGTCGCCGGCTTGAAGCGCAACCGATCGTCCGCCTGCAGCACCAGGCTTGCGGTGAAATCCTGCGCCGAAAAGCCGGCGTTGAAATGGCCAAGCACGATCTCGTCGACATCGTCCGGGCCGATTCCGGCATGGTCGAGCGCGTCCGTCGCAACCTTGACGATGAGGTTTTCGAGCGTCTCGCCCTCGAGCTTGCCGAAACGCGAATGCGCCCAGCCGACGATGCATGCGGTCATGGCGGTCTCCATCCTTGGCGCCAGCCTAGCATATGGGCCCACGGCGCACTTCGCCTTTATTGTTCAAATATAAACATTCCTGCCTTCGCCGTGAAGGGCCGGAACCAGACAATCGCTTGGTGCAGGTCGAGCCTGCGACGATTTTTTTGTTGATTGATCCGTCAATAAAAAATAATCCTGCTTCAGAGGAATCTAGCGAGATGCCGAAAGTCGGAATGGAGCCACTGCGCCGCAAGGCGCTTATCGACGCGACGATCTCGGCGATCGGCGAGCGCGGTTCGCTTGACGTCACCATGTCCGAGATTGCCGGGCGCGCGGGCGTGTCCTCGGCCCTTGCCCATCACTATTTTGGCGCCAAGGACGAGCTGCTGTTCGCGACGATGCGGCACATCCTGGCCGAACTGACCATCGATATGCGTCGCGCGCTGCAATCCGCAGCGTCCCCGCGCGAACGTGTCTCGGCCGTGGTCGCCGTCAACTTTTCCGACATCCAGTTCCAGCCGGAAACCATCGCCGCATGGCTCGCCTTCTACGTCGAGGCACAGAAATCGTCCTCGCTGCGGCGGTTGCTCAGGGTCTATGCGCGACGGCTGCATTCGAACCTCATGAGCGGGCTCACCGGCATCCTGCCCAGGGCCGAGGCCGACCGTGCCGCCGAAGCGACAGCGGCGATGATCGACGGGCTCTACATCAGGCGTGCGCTGAAGGACGGCGTGCCCGACGCCGCGACCGCAATCGCGCTCGTCCAGGATTATCTCGAAACCAAACTCGGCGAGCGGCAAAAACAGTGACAGCGAAACGACCCAATTTCCTGATCGTCATGGTCGATCAACTCAACGGGACCTTATTTCCCGATGGCCCGGCGGACTTCCTGCACGCACCCCATCTGAAAGCGCTGGCCGCACGCGCGGCGCGCTTCAGGAATAACTACACGGCCTCGCCGCTCTGTGCGCCCGGCCGGGCCTCGTTCATGAGCGGCCAGTTGCCATCGCGCACGGAGGTCTATGACAACGCCGCCGAATTCGCCTCGTCCATCCCGACCTTCGCGCATCACCTGCGCTCCGACGGCTATCACACGGTGCTTTCGGGCAAGATGCATTTTGTCGGCCCCGACCAGTTGCACGGCTTCGAGGAGCGGCTGACGACCGATATCTACCCGGCTGATTTCGGCTGGACGCCGGATTATCGCAAGCCCGGCGAGCGCATCGACTGGTGGTACCACAATCTGGGCTCGGTGACCGGTGCCGGCGTCGCCGAGATCTCGAACCAGATGGAGTATGACGACGAGGTCGCTTTCCACGCTGTGCAGAAGCTCTATGATTTCGCCCGCGTTTCGGACGATGCGGCGCACCGGCCCTGGTGCCTGACGGTTTCCTTCACGCATCCGCACGATCCCTATGTAGCGCGGCGGCAATATTGGGATCTTTACGAGGATTGCGCGGCGCTCGAGCCCGAAGTGGCCTTCATTCCCTATGACAGCCAGGACCCGCATTCGAAGCGGCTGTACAAGGCCTGCGACCACGACAGTTTCGACATCACCGCCGAGCAGATCCGCCGCTCCCGTCGCGGCTATTTCGCCAACATCTCCTATCTCGACGACAAGGTCGGCGAGTTGCTGTCGGTGCTGGAGCGCACGCGCATGCTCGACGACACAATCATCCTGTTCTGCTCGGACCACGGCGATATGCTCGGCGAGCGCGGGCTGTGGTTCAAGATGTGCTTCTTCGAGGGCTCGGCGCGGGTCCCGCTGATGATCGCGGGCAAGGGCGTGCCGGCCGGCCGGATCGACACGCCAGTCTCCAATCTCGACGTAACGCCGACCTTGTGCGATCTCGCCGGCATCGACATGAGCGCGATCGCGCCCTGGACCGACGGGCAGTCGCTGCTGCCTCTGCTTCAAGGCAGGCAGCGCACCGCGCCAGTGCTGATGGAATACGCCGCCGAAGGCTCCAACGCGCCGTTGGTGGCGATCCGCGATGGCCGTTACAAGTTCGTCCATTGCGAGATCGATCCGCCTCAACTCTATGATATCGAATCCGACCCACATGAATTGGCCAATCTCGCCGCCGATCCGGCGCATGCCGGGCTGGTGGCGGCGTTCATGGAAAAAGTCCGCGCGCGCTGGGACATGGCGGCGTTCGATGCCGCCGTGCGCGCCAGCCAGGCGCGGCGCTGGGTGGTCTATCCGGCGCTGCGCAACGGCATGCACTACCCCTGGGAATTCCAGCCGCTGCAAAAGGCGTCGGAACGTTACATGCGCAACCACATGGATCTCAACGTGCTCGAAGAGCAGAAACGGTTCCCGAGAGGCGAATGATGGCAGACCTTCTTGTCCCTACCCTCGACCATCTCAAGCAGGCATACGCCGTCACCTCCCGGGCGACACAGATCACGCCCCTGCTGGAATCGGCGGCACTGGCGCGCGAGACAGGTGCGGCCCGTGTCTTCGTCAAGCCGGAATCGCTGCAATGGGCCGGATCCTTCAAGATACGCGGCGCCTATTGGCGGCTGAAGCGGCTTTCGGCCGACGAGGCGAAGATGGGCGTCGTCGCCTATTCCTCCGGCAATTTCGCGCAGGGACTGGCCGCCGCCGGCCAGGCGCTCGGCATTCCCGTCACCATCGTCATGCCGATCGACGCGCCGGCCGCCAAGCGTGACGCAACGGCAGGCTATGGCGCCCGCGTCGTGCTCACCGACCATGGCGATCGCGCCCGTGAGGAAGTCGCCGCCGCCAAGGCGCGCGAGATCGCCGAGACCGAAGGCTTGGCCCTCCTGCATCCGTTCGACGATCCCGAGATCGTCGCCGGCCAGGCGGGTGCCGGCCTCGAAGCACTCGACCAGCTTGCCGCCAAGGACGCCAGCGCCGACCTTTTGTTCTGCTCGGTCGGCGGCGGTGGGCTGATCGGCGGTGTTTCGCTTGCCTTCCACTATTTGTCGCCGGCTACCGAGATCATCGGCGTCGAGCCGGAAGGTTTCAACGGCATGGGTGCCTCCCTGGCGCATGGCAGCATCGAGACGATGCCGATCGGCCCGAAATCGATCTGCGACGGGTTGATGGCGCGCAAGCCGGGCGACGCGCCCTTCGCGGCGGTCAAGACCGCGGGCGTTCGCGGCATCACCGTCGACGATCAATCGGTGCGGCAGGCAATGCGGATCGCCTTCGAGCGCATGAAGCTGGTGCTGGAGCCGTCAGGCGCGGCATCGCTGGCGGCACTGCTCGGCGGCAAGGTGGATGTGAGGGGCAAGACCGTTCTTGTGGTGGCTACCGGCGGCAATGTCTCGCTCGCCGATTTCATCACGCATATGAATAATGGGCGCATAAACCATGCTTGAAGCGGATTTCGTCATCATCGGCTCCGGCTCCGCCGGCTCGGCCATGGCCTATCGCCTGTCGGAAGACGGCAAGCATTCGGTCATCGTCATCGAATTCGGCGGCAGCGATATCGGGCCGCTGATCCAGATGCCGTCGGCGCTGTCGATCCCGCTCAACATGAGCCTCTACGACTGGGGCTTCGCCAGCGAACCTGAGTCCCATCTCGGCGGCCGCGTGCTGGCGACGCCGCGCGGCAAGGTGATCGGCGGTTCGTCCTCGATCAATGGCATGGTCTATGTTCGCGGCCATGCCCGTGACTTCGATCATTGGGCCGAAGAGGGAGCGGCCGGTTGGGGCTTTGCCGACGTGCTTCCCTATTTCAAGCGCATGGAAGATTCCGACGGAGGCGAGGACGGCTGGCGCGGACATGGTGGGCCGCTGCATGTGCAGCGCGGCTCGCGGCGCAATCCGCTCTATGGCGCCTTCGTCGAGGCGGGCCGTCAGGCCGGGTTCGAACTGACCGACGACTACAATGGTGCCAAGCAGGAAGGCTTCGGCGCGATGGAGCAGACCATCCAGGGCGGTCGACGCTGGTCGGCGGCATCAGCCTATCTGAAGCCGGCGCTCAGGCGCAAAAACGTGAGTCTGGTCAAGGGCTTTGCCCGCCGGGTGATCATCGAGAATCAACGCGCCATCGGCGTCGAGATCGAGGCTCACAAACAGATTCAGGTCGTTAAGGCGCGACGTGAGGTGATCGTCGCCGCATCGTCGATCAACTCGCCCAAGATCCTGATGCTGTCCGGCATCGGCCCGGCCGAGCATCTGCGTGAAAACGGCATTGCCGTCGTCGCCGACCGGCCCGGCGTCGGCCGCAACCTGCAGGATCACCTGGAGCTCTACATCCAGCAGGAATCGACCAAGCCGATCACCCTCAATTCGGTGTTGAACCCGTTCTCCAAAGCGATGATCGGCGCACAGTGGCTGTTCTTCAAATCAGGCCTCGGCGCCACCAACCATTTCGAGGCGGCGGCATTCGTGCGCTCGCGCGCGGGCGTCGACTACCCCGATATCCAGTACCACTTCATCCCGGCGGCGGTTCGTTATGACGGCAAGGCGGCGGCGAAGTCGCATGGCTTCCAGGCCCATGTCGGACCGATGCGGTCGAAGTCGCGCGGTTCGGTGACGTTGCGCTCGCCGGATCCAAAATCGAAGCCGGTGATCCACTTCAACTACATGTCGCACCCGGACGACTGGGCGGAGTTCCGCCACTGCATCCGGCTGACGCGCGAAATCTTCGGCCAGTCGGCGTTCGACGCCTATCGCGGCGAGGAAATCTCGCCGGGCAGCCATGTGCAGTCGGACGACGATCTCGATGTCTTCATTCGCGACCATGCCGAGAGCGCCTACCACCCGTGCGGCACCTGCAAGATGGGGCGAGCCGACGACGCAATGAGTGTCGTCGATCCGGAATGCCGGGTCATCGGTGTCGAGGGCTTGCGCGTCGCCGATTCCTCGATCTTCCCGCGTGTCACCAACGGCAACCTCAACGCGCCATCGATCATGACCGGCGAGAAAGCCTCCGACCATATTCTCGGCCGCACGCCGCTGGCGCCTTCCAACCAGGAGCCATGGATCAATCCGCGCTGGCAGGTGTCGGACAGATAGCGCATGATCCCGGGGCATTCCGCTGGCGCATGATCCCGAAATCGGATTCGATTTCCGGCCAGATCATGCGCAAAAATAAGGTGCTGCAGCGTCCTTTGCGCATCCAGGAGGACGCGCGGCGCTGCCGCGAGACGATTTGGAGACACCCATGCGCGCCCAGCCCACGGCATCGCACTATGTCAACGGACGCTATATCGACGACGAGCAAGGCGCGCCGTTGCCGGTCATCTATCCGGCAACGGGCGAGACCATCGCCATGCTGCGTTCGGCGACGCCGAATGTGCTGGAACTCGCGATCGAGGCCGCACGGGCCGCACAGCCGGCCTGGGCACGGCTGAAGCCGGTGGAGCGCGGCCGCATCCTGCGCCGCGCCGCCGACATTTTGCGCGCCCGCAACGCCGATCTTGCCCGCATCGAGACCCTCGACACCGGCAAGGCGATCCAGGAGACACTGGTCGCGGACGCCCCTTCGGCCGCGGACTGCCTTGAATATTTCGCCGGCGCGGTCGCGGTCTTCAACGGCGAGGCGGTCGACCTCGGCGGTCCCTTTGCCTACACGCGGCGCGAGGCGCTCGGCGTCTGCGTCGGCATCGGCGCCTGGAACTATCCGATCCAGATCGCCGGCTGGAAATCGGCGCCGGCGCTGGCCATGGGCAATGCCATGGTGTTCAAGCCGTCGGAGAACACGCCTCTTTCAGCGCTGGCGCTGGCCGAGATCTACAGCGAGGCCGGCCTGCCCGACGGCCTGTTCAACGTGGTGCAGGGCTACGGCGATGTCGGTGCCGGGCTCGTCGGCCACGATGTGGTGGCCAAGGTCTCGGTGACCGGCTCTGTGCCGACCGGCCGCAAGGTGCTGTCGCTTGCCGGTTCGAAGATGAAGCACGCGACGATGGAACTCGGCGGCAAGTCGCCGCTGATCGTCTTCGACGACGCGGACATCGAAAACGCCATCGGCGGCGCCATGCTCGGCAATTTCTATTCGACCGGCCAGATCTGCTCCAACGGCACGCGCGTCTTCGTGCAAAGCGGCATTCATGACCGCTTCGTCGAACGATTGGTCGAGCGCACGAAGAAAATCCGTATCGGCGATCCGCTCGACCCGGAGACCCAGATGGGTCCGCTGGTATCCAAGGCGCAGCATGAGAAGGTGGTTGGCTATATCGAGGTCGGCAAGCAGGACGGCGCTGCACTCGCCTGTGGTGGCAACGTACCTTCCTTGCAAGGCTTCCAGGGCGGCTTCTTTGTCGAGCCGACGGTATTTACGGGTGTCACCGACACGATGCGCATCGCGCGCGAGGAAATCTTCGGGCCTGTGATGAGCGTGCTGAAATTCGATGGCGAGGACGAGGTGATCGACCGCGCCAACGACACCGAATTCGGCTTGGCCGCGGGCGTGTTCACGCGCGACCTGTCGCGCGCCCATCGCGTCATCGCCGAGCTTCAGGCCGGCACCTGCTGGATCAACGCCTATAATCTGACGCCGGTGGAAATCCCTTTCGGCGGCTTCAAGCAGTCCGGCATCGGCCGCGAGAACTCGCTGGCGGCACTGGCGCTTTATTCGCAGCTGAAGTCTGTCTATGTCGAGACGGGGGATGTGGCGAGCCCATATTGAGCGGTGCTACGCCGCCTTATCCTGCTCGCAAAAACCGAGGCCACTTTTGGGTGGCATGCCGCGCAGGCGATGAAGAACAGCAGGCCAGCCGATGTCAGCGGCGAAGCGAGACCTCTTAGTCCTTGTTTTCACCAAGATATAAGGTGGGCGCCACAGTCGGGATGCGCTAACATATTGTTTTTTCTGGTCGGAGTGGCAGGATTTGAACCTGCGACCCCCTCGTCCCGAACGAGGTGCGCTACCAGACTGCGCTACACTCCGTGACCAGACCGCGGGCTTATAGCCGCCACACTTCGTTCCTGCAAGCGGCAATGGCAGCACTTCTGTCGCATTTCGTCAGCTTTCGTCGCACGCGGGTGCGGAGCTGTGCCTGGACGGTCAGCCGATGGCTATGCCAATCACCATGAAGGTGATGGCCATCGCGAATTCCGGTGCGGGCAACCAACGCGCCTGGCCAACACTTTTCTCCATGGGCTTCCTCCGACGATTCTGCAGCGGACAACGAGGACAACCGGTGGCTGTTCCGGGCGGTGCGCCTGACGGGGCCAAAGGGTTTGCGGTCAGACTTAGGTCCTGCTCCCAACCGACCGAAGCCCGGCCCCGGGAACATTTGCACTCCGTCCCAGTTCGTTGGTGGGCGCGGACACGATCACACGATCAGATGAGCGGAATTGGATGAACATGTCGAACCGTGAGACTGCAAGATCCCATGCCTTGGGAATGCGCGTGGCCGGGCTCAGAAACAGGATGCGGGAGGCCCGGATTACCGAGGGTGAAATAAGGACCTTCCAGAAGGTCGCAGCCGTGATCGAGGACGGTCACGGCCGGATTGATGGCGACGATCTGATCGCGGCTTCTTTCGTTACCGACACGCTGGCCGACAAGGGAACGCCCTGAGACCATGCGGACAATCAGCAGGCTTTTTGATTCCCATGCCGAAGCGGCACGGGTCGCCGGCGATCTGGTGGCGGCGGGCATTCCTTGCGTACGCATTGCCATTATCGGCCCCTACCACGACGAGATCGGGATCCTAAGGACGCCGGCCGTCATCCTTGGCGCTGTCGCCGGGGTGCTGGCTTGCCTGAGTGCTGCCGCCGTCTACGGCGTCAGTTCGCTTCCGGCCGGATTATCCGCAACTGCAATGATTGGCGCGCTCTGCGGCGGTGGCGCTGGCGCGCTGCTTGGAGCATTCGTCCCGACTGCCAGAAAGCCGGATGATCGGAGCGCAGCCGAGGGGATTGTTTTGGTGACGGCGCATGTCGATGAAACCGAGACCGACATCGCGCAGGCCGTGCTTGGCGGTTGCGCGCCCTTGGACAGCTTGGTCGCCGAGGCGGCATGAGAATTTCCAAAAAGATCGATGCATCGGCCCAATAGCCACCGTGGGTGGGTCGACGGTTCACGCATTATGGCCGGAGCGGGCGGCGACCATGCCCGGCGGGGCGCAAGCTTTGACGAAATGGTCATCGGCCCTAGGTAGTTCGATGGAGATGAGGGGGCCGGTAAGACGGCGAGCCGGACGCGGACATGAACTTGGTTTCAACGACAGTGTCGGCACCGGCTGTTTTGGTTGCGGTGCTTCTTGCTGCCGGCTGCTCGTCGATCGGCGGAACGGGCGACCCAGCGAAATACGACAGCATGAGCTGCACCGAACTCAACAGCGCGCTGGGAAGCACCGCCAGCGCGATCTCGCAAACCGCGATCACGCGCGGCAAGGTCGCCAACAGCAATGTCCCACGCTGGCTTTTGGGTGGCTCGCGCGTGAAGACCGCGATCGCCAACCGCGAGACGGCCAGGATCGACCGGCTGAAGCAGCAACATGATGCCCTTGTCGCTGCCCGGGCGCGCAGGTGCCAAAGGTCAGCTGGCTGAACGCACAGCCGTGATGATTGCCTTCACCTGACGCGATGTCTCACGCATTCAACCGGAACCGCGTCACGTCGATCGCGGCGTTCATCAGCGTCTGCGTGTAGGGTGCTTGCGGATTGCTGAAAATCGCCTCCGTCGGCCCTTCTTCGACGATCTTGCCCTGCTTCATGACGATGATGTAGTCGGCCATGGCGCGCACCACGGCGAGATCGTGGCTGATGAACAGGTAGGACAGTTCATGGTCCGCCTGCAGCTTGCGCAATAGTTCGACGATCTGTTTCTGCACCGAGCGATCGAGCGCCGAGGTCGGTTCATCCAGTACGACCATTTTGGGCTTCAGGATCATGGCGCGGGCAATGGCGATGCGCTGCCGCTGCCCGCCGGAGAATTCATGCGGATAGCGGTTGCGGGCGTTCGGATCGAGGCCGACTTCGCGCAAGGCCTCGACCGCGCGCTGGTCGCGCTGTTTGCCCGAAAGGTTCGGCTCATGCACCAGCAGCCCTTCGGTAACGACCTGGCCGACCGTCATGCGCGGCGATAGCGAGCCGAATGGATCCTGGAAGACGAGCTGCATCTGGCGCCGCAACGGCCGCATCGCCTGCCGGTCGGCGGTGGAAATGTCGCGATCGCCAAAACGGATCAAACCCTCGCTCGGCAGCAGCCGCAGCAATGCGCGGCCGAGCGTCGATTTGCCCGAGCCGGATTCACCGACGATGCCGATGGTCTGGTTGCGCTGCAGCCGGATCGAAATGTGATCGACCGCACGCAGCATCAGCGGTTCACCAGCCAGAAATCCGCCGCCGATCTTGAATGTGACTTCGACGTTCCTGCCTTCAAGAACCACCGGCGCATTGGCGGGCGGAGGCGCCTTGGTGCCTGTCGGCTCGGCCGCCAGCAGCATCTTGGTATAGGCATGCTGCGGGTTGACGAAGATCGCCTCCGCCTCGCCTTCCTCGACGACCTCGCCCTGGCGCATGACATAGACCCGGTCGGCGAAGCGCCGGACGATGCCAAGGTCATGGGTGATGAAGACGATCGCCATGCCAAGCTTGCGCTGCAACTCGGCCAGAAGCATCAGTATCTGTGCCTGGATGGTCACGTCGAGGGCCGTCGTCGGCTCGTCGGCGATCAATATGTCGGGGTCGTTGGCGAGCGCCATGGCGATCATAACGCGCTGGCGCTGACCGCCCGACATTTCGTGCGGGTAGGATTTCATCCGCCGCTCGGGATCCGGAATATGCACCAGCCGCAGCAGCTTCAGCGCTTCTTCATGCGCCTCGGCGGCATTCAGACCCCGATGCCGCCGGATCGGTTCGATCAACTGGTTGCCGATCGAATAGAGCGGATCGAGCGAGGTCATCGGCTCCTGGAAGATCATGCTGATCTTGCGGCCCCTGACCTTGTTCAGCTCGGATTTGCTCAGTGTCAGCAGGTTGCGGCCGCGATAGTCGACACTGCCTGACGCCTCGCCATTGGAGGCCAGCAAGCTCATCGCCGCCATCATGGTCTGGCTTTTGCCGGAACCGGATTCGCCGACCACGGCAACGGTCTCACCCGCGTTGACATGAATGTTGATGCCTTTCACCGCCTCGACCGCGCCATCAAGGGTACGGAAGCGGACCCGCAGGTCCTTGACGCTGAGGATCGTTTCAGGAGCGGCCATCTCAGCGATCCTTCGGGTCGAGCGCGTCGCGCAGGCCGTCGCCGACGAAATTCAAGGCGAACAGAGTCGAGACGAGGAAGAAGGCGGGGAACAGGAGCAGCCAGTTGGCGGTGCCGATGTTCTTGGCACCGACCGAGATCAGCACGCCCCAGCTGGTCATCGGCTCCTGGATGCCAAGGCCGAGGAAGGACAGGAAGCTCTCCAGGATAATGACCTGTGGGACCAGCAGCGTCATGTAGATCACCACCGGACCAAGCAGGTTGGGGATAACATGGCGTAGCAGGATGCCGCGGTGGCCGACGCCCATCGCCTCCGCCGCCTGGACATATTCCTGACGTCGGATCGACAATGCCTGGCCACGCACGATGCGTGCCATATCGAGCCACAGCACGGCACCCACCGCCAGGAACATCAGCACGAAATTGCGGCCGAAGAACACCACCAGCATGATGACGAAGAAAATGAACGGCAAGGAATAGAGCACGTCGACGATGCGCATCATGATCTCGTCGACCTTGCCCCCTGAAAAGCCGGCCGTGGCGCCGTAGATCACCCCGATCACCACCGCCACGACACCAGCAAGCAGGCCGATGGCCAGCGATATGCGGCCGGCCATCAGTGTGCGCGAGAGAAGATCGCGGCCGGTATTGTCGGTGCCGAACAGGAAATATTGCTGCTTCACCGACGTGCTCATCACCACTTCGAGACCGTCGGGCGACTTGCTCTCGATCTTGGTGTCGTCGAAGGCGTCGGAGCGGTCGAGGTAGCGGATGTTGCGATCATCGATCGGCTTGGTGGAGGTGACGGTGACCGTGACGCGCTCCCCATCCTGCTTCCATTCCTTGATGTCGACCCGCATGCGCTTGATCGCATCGTTGAGGGCCGTCTCGATCATATCTGCCTTGGGGTAGGCCGTAAGACTCGGCGGCGTGCGCACATAGTCGGCATAGATGGTCGTGTACTGATGCGGCACGAACCAGGGGCCGAACACGCTGATGACGGCGATAAAAACGAGGTAGTAGAGGCTGAGCATGGCGGCGCGATTGGCCTTCAGGCGAGCCCAGGCATCGCCCCAGAGCGAGCGGCCGACGACGACGGGAGCTGTGGCTGCGATGTCAGTCATAGCGCACCCTCGGGTCGACGACCGCGTACATGACGTCGACGATCAGGTTGAAGACAATGGTGAAAATGGCGATCACCACCACCGTTCCCATCACCAGCGTGTAGTCGCGGTTGAGCGCGGCATCGACGAAATAACGGCCGACGCCGGGAATGGAGAAGATGGTCTCGACGATGACCGAGCCGGTCAGCAGCGCTGCCGCCGCCGGACCGGTGAAGGAGACGATCGGCAGGATGGCACCGCGCAGCGCGTGCTTGACCACCACCGACCAGTCGGAAAGGCCGAGCGCGCGGGCGGTTCGGATATGGTGGGACCGCAGCGATTCAATCATCGAACCGCGCATGAGGCGGGCAACGATGGCAATCTGGGGCAAGGCAAGCGTCAGCACCGGGCCGACCTTGTTGATGAAGGCACCATCACCCCAGCCGCCGATCGGCAAAAGCTTCCAGGTCAGCCCGAACAGGAGCTGGATCACCGGCGCGATGACGAAGGTCGGGATGGTGCTGCCGGCTGTCGCCAGCGCAATCACCGCATAGTCGCCAAGCTTGTTCTGGTTGAGCGCGGCAATGGTGCCGAGCAGGCTGCCGAGCAGCAGCGCCAGGATCAGCGCCGAGGCACCGAGCTGGACGGAAATGGGCAGGCCCTTGGCAAACAGTTCGGTGACGGTGAAGTCCGGCATGTTGTAGCTCGGGCCGAAATTACCGCGCAGCAGATTGCCGAGATAATGCGCATATTGCAGCCAGAGCGGGTCGTTGAGACCATACTGGGCTTCAAGATTAGCCCTGATCTCGGGGCTCAGTCCCCGCTCCTGGTTGAATGGGCCGCCTGGCGCAACCCGCATCAGGAAGAACGCCATCGTCACGATGACGAACAGCGTCGGGATGGCGGTCAAGAGCCGCCGGAATACATATCGCAGCATCGGTGCCCCGCTTGATCCGGAACACATCCGTCCAACAGGACGATTGTACTCCGGCTTTCAAATCTCCGCACCGAACTTTCCGAAAAGCGATTCCGGTTCCCGAGCCGATGCGATGGCAAACCAGTACCGCCGCACCACTCAAGGGCGCGGCGGTTTGGCCTGGGAGGTCAGTCCTTGCTGATGAAGCGGGACGGGTGAACGTCCATCACATTGTCGACAAAGCCGTGCAGCTTCGTGGAAACGATGTCGTGGTAGCTATAGTAGAGCAGCGGAATCTGACCGACGTCGTCGACGAGGATGCGCTCGGCTTCAGCGAGATCCTTCATGCGCTCTTCAGGCTTGCCGCCGGCAGCGGCTGCCTTGTCCATGGCAGCCTCGTATTGGGGGCTGTTGTAGCTCGAATAGTTGTTGCCGCTCGCCTTGCGCGAGATGCCGAGGAAGGTTTCCGGATCCTTGTAGTCGGCGATCCAGGCGGCGCGCGCCACGTCATAGTTGCCCTTCTGCTCCAGGAAGGAATAGTGGGTCTTGGTGTCGGTGTTGAGCAAGGTGACGTCGACGCCGAGGGGCTTCAACTGCTCCTGAATGGCAACGGCTGTGTTCTTGTGGTTCTCCGAGGTGTTGTAGCGGATCTCCATCTTCAGCGGATGTTCGGGCGTGTAGCCGAGCTTCTCGAGGATTTTCTTGGCCGCGTCCTCACGATCGATCTGCGGCATGTCGGCATATTTGGCCATTGCCGGCGTGTAACCCTCGATGCCGGGAGGCACCATCGAATAGCCGGGCAGCATCGAGTTCTGCCAGACCTTTTCGGCGATGAAGTCACGGTCGATCGCCATCGAGATGGCGTTGCGCAGCTCGGGGTTGTTCCACGGCGCCTTGTCGGTCTTGATCGCATAATAGTAGGTGCCGAGATACGGCCCGACATGGATCTGGTCGCCGAACTTGGTTTTCAGGTCGGCGAGCTGTTCAGTCGGCAGATCGTCGTAGCTGTCGAGTTCGCCAGCCTCGAAGCGCTTCATCGCCGAAGAACGGTCCTCGGTGGGAATGTAATTGACGACGTCGATCTTGACGCTGCCCGCGTCCCAGAATTTCGGATTCTTGACCAGCTTCATGTGGTCGTTGGGGACCCACTCCGCCAGCGTGTAGGCGCCGTTCGACACCAGCTTGCCCGGCTTGATCCAGTCGGCGCCGAGCTTTTCGATGGAGGCCTTGCTGACCGGATAGGTCGCCTGGTGAGTCAACATCTCCAGGAAGTAGGGTGTCGGCGCCTTCAGCGTCACTTCCAGCGTATTTGCGTCAATCGCCTTGGCGCCCATATCCTCGGGCTTGCCCTTCTTGGTGTTGACCTCCTCGGCGTTCTTGATGGGATAGAGCATGGAAGCATATTCGGCGCCGGTGGCAGGATCCTCCAGCCTGCGGAAGGCATAAACGAAGTCCTCGGCCGTCACCGGGCTGCCATCCGACCACATGCCGTCCTTGCGCAGCTTGAAGGTGTAGACGGTGCCGTCATCCGATACCGTCCAGCTCTCGGCGGCGCCTGGGATGACATTGGCCTTCTCATCCTGCATGACGAGGCCCTGGAACAGGTCGCGCAAGACATTGGCTTCGTAGACCGTCGAGGTCTTGTGCGGGTCGACGGATTCGGATTCGGCAGCGGTGCCTCGGTTGTAGACAATTTCGGCGAATGCCGGCGTGTAGAACGTGCCGGCGGTCACTGCCATGGTCGTGGCGAAAACCGTCGCCTTCAGCATGTTTTTCAGCATGAAGTTCTCCCTATCGGCGCTGCCGTCGCGCGCCTTTTTCGTGTTGACGCCCCCGGAACCGATGCCTGGCTCCTTTGAGCGCGCCGCCGGTTCCCTCCGGCAGCTGGTGGCAGGAGACTAGACAGGAGGTAAGCTCTTTTCAACCGAGTACTGATTGACCCTAAGTCAATCCCCGCAACCACAGAAGCAACCGCTAAATTAGAACGGCTTTTTCAATCGTGCGCAGCTGCCGGTTGTACCCAGAGTTTTCGCTTTCTGCATGCGAAATTTGGCATGCTCGGCACCATGGTTGAGAAGCTTATTTCCATGGTCAGAAGGCGCGCGTTCCGGACAGATGCTTCGGGGACCTCGGCGGTCGAGTTCGCCGTGCTGTCACCGCTCTTCATCCTTCTCCTACTCGGAATGGTTGCATACGGCATCTATTTTGGGGCCGCCAACTCAATCCAGCAGATCGCGGCCGACGCCGCCCGGACGGCCATCGCCGGGTTGAACCAGACCGAGCGGCAGACGCTCGTGGCCAGCTTCCTGACAAACAACGCCGGCGGCTATCCCTTCGTCGACGCCAGCAAGCTGACCTACCAGGCCAACGACAGCACCGCCGACGGGAGCCAGTTCGTGGTGTCCATCCAGTACGATGCACGCAACCTGCCGATCTGGAATCTCTTTCCGGGTATAGCCATGCCGGGGACCACGATCACGCGCCAGTCAACGATCAGGGTTGGGGGTATCTGAATGCCGTTGCGTCGGCGCACGAAGGTGGGGCGGCTTGCCCAGCGTATGCTTGCCGACAAGAGGGCGAACTTCGCCGTCATGACGGCATTGAGCGCACCGGTCGCGCTGGCGCTGGCCGCGGTGGCCATCGATGAGGCCTCAATCTACACCGAGCGCCGGCAAGCCCAGGCGATGGTCGACCTGGCGGCGATCACCGCCGCCTCGAACATCAACAATGTCAACACCGCGGTCGTCACCACGCTCACCGACAACGGCATGCCAGGTGTCGTCGTTCAAGCTTCGGGCCAGACCATTCCCCCGGCTGTCGATAAGACAGTGGTGACGGTCACGCGAGGCCGATATGCGTCGTCGACCGCCAATGTCGGCCAGCGCTTCCAGCCGGGCGTGACACCCTATAATGCAGCGCGCGTCACGTTGACGAAAATCCCCGCCCGCTACTTCGCCAGCTCGCTTTTGCCCACTCCGGTCATCGGCACCCAAGCCACCGCCAGCACGACGCCGCAGGCGACATTCTCGGTCGGATCCAGACTGCTCAGCGTCAACGGCGGCATCCTGAACGCTCTTTTGAGCGGACTTCTCGGCGGCAACATCTCGCTCAGCGTCATGGACTATAATGGGCTGATTTCGGCCGATGTCAGCGTGCTTTCCTTCATGAGTGCGCTCGCCACACAACTGAACATCACGGCCGGCACCTACTCCGACGTCCTGGCCTCGAAAGCGACCGTGGGCCAGATCGCCACCGCCATGGCCAATGTTCCTGGCCTCGGCAATACCGCCAAGGTCGCGTTGCAGACCATCGCCTCCAAATCGACCGGTACCGCCAAGATCCCGCTCAGCAGCCTTGTCGACCTTGGTTCCATCGGCAGCCTCGGCCTCGGGCAACAGCCCTCCGGCCTTGGGATCGACGCAAGCGCCGTGGGAATGTTGACCGCCGCGGCCGTACTCGCCAACGGCACCAACCAAGCCGCGGTCGATCTCGGCGCCACCATACCGGGGTTGCTTTCCACCAAGCTCAACATTGCCATTGGGGAGCCGGCGCAATCCTCGCCCTGGCTCGCGGTCGGCGGCATCGGCACTGTCGTGCGGACCGCCCAGACGCGCATCAAACTCACGGCCTCCGTCGGCATCGGCACGCCCGGCCTCGCCGGCGGCATCAACCTGGTCGCCGTCAATCTGCCGCTCAATGTGGAAGTCGCCTATGCCGAAGCGAAGCTGACCGACATCACCTGTCCGACAGGACCTTCCAGCATCAACGTTTCCGTCGCCGCACACCCCGGTATTGCCCAGTTGAACCTGGCCAACAGCAACACCCCCTCCAGCTTCGCCGATTTTAGCCAGCCGCAAACCTTCACCGATGCGGACATCGCCGAAGTGAAGCTGCTGTTGATACCACTGATCCAGGTGACAGGGTCGGCCGCGACCTCGGTCACCAACAACAGCCCGCAACCCCTGACCTTCAACGCGACCGATATCGCCAACAAGACGGTGAGGACCGTTTCGACGCGCAACATCTCGCAGTCGCTCACCACCTCGCTGGTCGACGACCTGTCGCTTTCGGCCAATCTGCTTGGTCTCGGGATCGATGCGACCGCCCTGCTCAGAACGGTCAAGCCGGCGGTGGTGGCTTTGCTTAACACCGTAACGGCGCCCGTCGACGACTTGCTTTATAATGTGCTTTCGGCACTGGGTGTCGGTCTCGGCCAGGCCGACGTGCGCGTCACCGGAGCGACCTGCGGGCGTGCGGTGCTCGTTCAGTAGGGCATTCCGCGGCCAAACGGATCGCTTGGAGGCCGGTCGAACCGCGATCAGTCAAGCCGACCGAGGAAACAGCCGAGCGCCGGCAGCGCGAGCGCGTTGTCGTCAACGTTTGTGGTGCCGCCCAAGACAGCCGTAACAGTTCCGATATCCGGCGGCACCGGCCAATTCGCCGGCTCCCAGGCGAAATTGAAGACACAGAGCAATCTCTCCTCGCCGCCTTCGCGGATGAAGGCGAGCACGTCGCCCTCGGCGTCAAGAAAGCGGATCGAACCGCCGACCAGCGCCGGATGCCGCTTGCGCAAAGCGAGCGCTGACCGGTAGGCGGCCAGCACCGATTGCTCCTCGCCGTTCTGCACATCGACCGCACGGGCACGATGGCTTGCCGGCACCGGCAACCAGGGCTTGCCAGTGGAGAAACCGGCATTGTCGGCACCAGCCTCCCAGACCATCGGCGTGCGACAACCATCCCTGCCCTTCACACCGGGCCAGAAGCGGATGCCAACGGGATCGCGCAGATCCTCATAGGCAAGCTCCGCCTCCTCGAGGCCAAGTTCCTCGCCCTGGTAGAGACAGATCGAGCCGCGCAGGCTGCACAGCAACAGGATCGAGAACCTGGCCACCGTGTCCGGATCGCCGTGCGGCCGCGTCCAGCGGCTCACATGGCGCATCACATCATGGTTGGAGAACGCCCAGCAGACCCAGCCATCGGCAACCACGCTTTCAAAAGCCTCGACACAACCGCGCACATGCGCGGCCGAAAACTGCGGACCGAGCAGGTCGAAAGTGTAGCACATCTGCAGCTTGTCGCCGCCGGATGTGTAGGCGGCCAGCGTCTGCAGCGAGCGTCCTTCATCGCCGATCTCACCGACAGCGGCGCGGTCCTGATACTCGTCGAGCAGCGCCCTGAAGCGCCTCAGGAAGGCAAGGTTTTCCGGCTGCGACTTGTCGAACAGATGCTCCTGATAGAGATAGGTGTTGGTCTCGCCATTGGTGCCGGCGACGCTCGACGCCAGAGGCGGGTTGCTGCGCAGCCAGCGGTCATGGACGTAATAATTGACCGTATCGAGCCGGAAACCGTCGACGCCACGCTCCAGCCAGAAGCGCACCGTGTCCAGAAGCGCATCCTGGACATCCGGATTGTGGAAATTCAGGTCGGGCTGCGAGGCGAGGAAATTGTGCATGTAATATTGCCGGCGGGTCGAATCCCACTCCCAGGCCGGCCCGCCGAAGACGGACAGCCAGTTGTTGGGCGCGTTGCCATCGGGTTTCGTATCGGCCCAGACGTACCAGTCTGCCTTGGGATTGTCTCGGCTGGCTCGACTTTCGACAAACCATTCGTGCCTGTCGGACGAGTGCGACAGCACCTGGTCGATGATGATCTTCAGGCCCAACCGGTGCGCCTCGGCAACCAGCGCATCGAAATCGTCCAGCGTGCCGAACATCGGATCGACGTCGCGATAGTCCGATACGTCATAGCCCATGTCGGCCATCGGCGACTTGAAGAAGGGTGATAGCCAGACGGCATCGACACCGAGCGAGGCGATATGGGCAAGCCTCGCCGTGATGCCCCTGAGATCGCCGCTGCCGTCACCGGTCGTGTCCTGGAAGGAGCGCGGATAAACCTGGTAGATGACGCAGCCGCGCCACCATTCGGCCCCCTGCCCGGCACCATCATCGACCATCACGAATCCTTCCCGGCGCGGTCCATTCCGGTCCGGCGCTCAATCATGAAACCGACGCCGCGGCCCGGCAGCGGCCGCGCGAGGTCGATCGTCTGCGTTTCCATCGCCGGCAGCCATTGGAACCCGTCACGCGCAGGCAAGGTGAAGACGCATTGGCGGCGATCGCCGTTGATCATGACGGCAAAGCGGCCGCCCTCTGGATCGCCCAGCAGCATGACGAGGCGGTGTCGGGCGGGATCGTTCCAATCCGCTTCGGCAAGCGCCACGCCGGTTTCGGTCAGCCACGCGACATCGGGAACGCCTGAAGCACCGGCCGGCTCTCCTGTCAGGAAATGCGTGTCCGACAACGCCGGGACAGTACGGCGCAGCGCTGCGAGCGCCGAGGCGTATTGCTCCAGCGCCTGGTCGCGGCCTGCCCAGTCGAGCCAGGTGATGGCGTTGTCCTGCGCGTAGGCGTTGTTGTTGCCCTTCTGGGTGCGGCCGAATTCGTCGCCGGCGGTGAGCATGATGGTGCCGCGCGAGGCAAAAAGCGTGGCAAGCAGCGCGCACTGGTCGTCGAAGCGCGCCCTGGTGATCGCCGCATTGTCGGTCTCGCCTTCGGCGCCATTGTTCCAGGACAGGTTGTCGTTGTGGCCGTCGCGGTTCTGCTCGCCATTGGCGCCGTTGTGCTTGCGCTCATAGGCGACGATGTCCGCCAGTGTCATGCCGTCATGGGCGGCGATGAAATTGACCGCGCGGCCGGTTGGCTGGCCAGTCTTGCCAAAAATATCGGACGAGCCGGCAAGCCGCGTCGCCAACGGTCCAACCGCGCCGGCATCGCCACGCCAGAAGCGCCTGACATCGTCGCGATAGCGATCGTTCCATTCAAGATAGCGCGCCGGAAAATTGCCGAGTTGATAGCCGTCGGGACCGATGTCCCAGGGTTCGGCGACCAGCACGCGATCGGCGAGGACAGGATCTCCAGCGATCGCCCCGAGCAATGGCGATGCGGGATCGAACGCGCCGTCGACGCGCCCCAGCACTGGTGCCAGATCGAAGCGAAAACCGTCGACGCCGGCGTGGCGGACAAAATGGCGAAGCGTGTCGAGCACCATCTGCCGCATCACCGGACGGTCGCACGCAACCGTGTTGCCGGTGCCGGTGTCGTTGACCAGCCGGCCATCCGGCTGGTGCCGGTAGTAGGCTTGATTGTCGAGCCCGCGCAGCGACAGCGTCGGACCCAGCCGGTCGCTTTCACCCGTATGGTTGAAGACAAGATCGAGAATGGTGCCGATGCCGGCCTGACGCAGCGCCGCGACGGCGTCGCGCAATTCCGCCAGGCCGCCGGGCGCCAGGCGCGGGTCGAGCGCCATGAAGGTCACGGGATTGTAGCCCCAAGCGTTGCTGAGGCCCAGCGGCGGCAGATGCCGCTCGTCGATCGACGCCGTCACCGGCATCAGTTCGACGGCTGAGACGCCAAGCCTTTGCAGATGCTCGATGACAGTCGGGTGGGCGAGCGCCGCGATGGTGCCGCGCTGCGCCTCCGGCACGTCCGGATGCAGCTTGGTGAAAGCGCGCACCGGCACCTCATAGATCAGGCCGCCCGGACGAAACAGAGGCGGCAGGATGGGCGCAACCGTGGGCAAGGCCTTCGCCACGGTCTTGGGCATCAGCGGCGCGGTGTCGGCGCCCTCATTGCGCCGCGCGGCAAGCCGCCAGTGATAGGCATAAGGCCGGTCGATTTCGAGAGCGTAGGGATCGGTCAGCAGCTTGTCAGGGTCGAACCAAAGCCCCCGCTCTGGCGCATAATCGCCATCGGCACGGAAGCCGTAGCGCGTGCCCGCGGCAACGCCAGAGACAAAGAGCGCATGCACCCCCTCGCCTTCCGGCTTCAGCTCCAGCCGGTCGAGTTCACGATTTCCCTGCTCGTCAAAGATCGAGACCCAGAGGCGGCGGGCCGATGAGGACCATGCGGCGAAGCGGATGCCGTCGCGGGTGACGGTTGCGCCGAGATTGTTCACGCCTACCAGCCTCGCAGCGCGTTGCAAGCGATGGCGGTTTCAGTCCAACAACCCTCATCCGTCTCGGCGCTTCGCGCCGATCCACCGCCCCGGGGCGAGCCACGGGTCTCGCCCCGTCCTTCGGACCCCGCAAGGGGAGAAGGGAAGACGCGCATCACCCTCAAGTAATCACGCTCGGCTTGTTGCGGCCGGTGTGGCTCTTGATCCCGGCGATATCGTCGGCCGCAGCGATGAGGTCGGCGAGCGCTTCCTGCGTGTCGAGATCGTGCCTGGCCCTGTCCGGCTCGTAGCGTTCGATATAGACACGGATCGTCGCGCCCGACGTGCCGGTTCCGGAAAGCCGGAAGACGACGCGAGAGCCGCCTTCGAACAGGACCCTGATGCCCTGGTGCTCGCTGATCGAGCCATCGACCGGGTCGTGATAGGCGAAGTCGTCGGCATTGGTGATCTTCAGGCCACGCACGCTGGTGCCGGGCAGCGAGCCGAGCTTGGCGCGCAGTTCGTCGACCAGCGCGTTGGCACGGTCGCTCTCGACCTCCTCATAGTCGTGGCGCGAATAGTAGTTGCGCCCATAGGTTGCCCAGTGTTCGGTGACGATCTGCTTGCAGCCCTCGCCGCGCGCCGCGATGATGTTGAGCCACAAGAGAACCGCCCACAGGCCGTCCTTTTCACGGACATGGTTGGAGCCGGTCCCCGCGCTTTCCTCGCCACAGATCGTCGCCATGCCGGCATCGAGCAGATTACCGAAGAACTTCCAGCCGGTCGGCGTCTCGTAGATGCCGATGCCGAGCTTGTGGGCGACGCGATCGGCCGCGCCACTGGTCGGCATCGAACGGGCGATGCCCTTCAGCCCGTCCTTGTAGCCCGGCGCCAGGCGGGCGTTGGCGGCCAGCATCGCCACCGAATCGGACGGGGTGACGAAAATGCCCTTACCGATGATCAGGTTACGGTCGCCGTCGCCATCGGAAGCGGCGCCGAAATCGGGCGCGTCCGGTCCCATCATCTCATCATAGAGATGCTTGGCATGGACGAGGTTCGGGTCCGGGTGGTGGCCGCCGAAATCCGGAAGCGGCTTGAAGTTGCGGCAGGTGCCGTTGGGCGCGCCGAGCCTGTGTTCGAGGATCTCCTTGGCATAGGGCCCGGTCACCGCATGCATGGCGTCGAAGCGCATGCGGAAGCCCGACTTGAACAGTTTGCGCAGCGCGTCGAAGTCGAACAGGCTTTCCATCAACTCGGCATAGTCGGCGACGGGATCGATGATCTCGACCGTCATGCCGGCGGCCTTGACCGTGCCGATCGTGTCAATGTCGATCGGATCGATGTCGGCGATCTTGAAGCTCGAAATCGCCTTGGTCTTCTCAAAGATGGCGTCGGTCAGCTTTTCCGGGGCCGGGCCGCCATTGCCGGCATTGTACTTGATGCCGAAATCCTCATGCGGGCCGCCGGGATTGTGGCTGGCCGACAGGATGATGCCGCCGAAGGTCTTGTATTTGCGGATGACATGCGAGGCGGCCGGCGTCGACAATATGCCGCCCTGCCCGACCATCACCTTGCCGAAGCCGTTGGCGGCAGCCATGGCGATAGCCTTCTGGATGACCTCGCGGTTGTAGAAGCGACCGTCGCCGCCGATCACCAGGGTCTTGCCCTTGAAGCCGTCGAGCGCGTCGAAGATCGACTGGATGAAGTTCTCGGCATAGTGCTCCTGCTGGAACACAGGCACCTTCTTGCGCAGGCCCGACGTGCCGGGCTTCTGATCGGAATAGGGTTTGGTGGGGACGGTCCGTATCATGCTTCAGGCAACCCTTTTCGAAAGCAACAGGCGATAGAGTTCGACATATTTTTCCGCGCTTCGATCCCACGACACATCGCTCTTCATGCCTTGGCGCTGGATGGTTTCGAAAGCCGCGGGATTGGCGTGGGCGTCCGCCAGGCGGCGGATGGCGTGCAGCATAGCGCCGCCATTGTTGGGAGCAAACTGGAAACCGGTCGCCACGCCGGCCGCCATCGCTGCCTCATTGGCATCGATGATGGTGTCGGCGAGGCCGCCGGTGCGGGCGACCACGGGCACACAGCCATAGCGCAGACCGTAGAGCTGCGTCAGTCCGCAAGGCTCGAAGCGCGATGGAATGATGATGGCATCGCAGCCGCCCTGCATGATATGCGACAGCCCCTCGTCATAGCCGACGACCACGCCGATGCGGCCGCGGTGGCGCGCCGCGGCGGCAAGCAGAGCGCCTTCAAGGCCGGCATCGCCCGAGCCCAGTATGGCCAGCCGCGCGCCGGTCGCGACGATGCCATCGACCACGGTCGCCAATATGTCCATGCCCTTCTGCCAGGTCAGGCGGCTGACGACGCAGACGATCGGGCTGTCGTCGCGATCAAGGCCAAACCGCTCCTCGACGGCGGCTCTGTTGGGCGCGCGCGCCTCGAGCGTTCCAGCCGTATAATCCGATACCAGATGCTTGTCGGTTTCCGGGTTCCAGATCGCGGTGTCGATGCCATTGACGATGCCGTAGAGATCGCTGGAGCGCATGTTGATCAGACCGTCGAGACCCATGCCGAACTCCGGCGAGCGGATCTCCTGCGCATAGGTCGGGCTCACCGTGGTGATCGCCCAGGCAGCCTGCAGGCCGGCCTTGAGGAAGCCGACGCCGCCATAATATTCGACGCCATCAAGCGCCATCGCCGCTGCCGGCAAGCCAAGTTCCCCGAAAATGCCGGCGCCGAACTGCCCCTGGAAGGCGAGATTGTGGACGGTCATCATCGACGGGGTGCCAACCGCCTTGCCGTAGCGCATATAGGCAAGCGTCATCGCCGACTGCCAGTCATGGGCATGGACGATGTCGGGCAGGTAGCCAGAGATGGCGCCCCCGGCGATATCGGCGCCGGCCTGGCTCAGCGCCGCGAAGCGCCGCCAATTGTCCGGCCAGTCCGCACCCGAGGCGTTGCCGTAGGGACCGCCGGGACGGTCGAACAGGTGCGGCGCGTCAAGCACGAAAAGATCGAGCCCTGCGAGTTGGACGGCATGCACCGAAGCCTTGCCGCCCTGCAGCAGTGGATACTGGTAAACGGCCTTACGTTTCTTGAAGGCTTCCATCACCACGGGAAAGCCTGGAATGAGCGTGCGCATGGTCACGCCCTTGGCCGCCAGCGCGATGGGCAGCGCGCCGGTCACGTCGGCAAGCCCGCCGGTCTTGATCAGCGGAAAGATCTCGGGCGTGACCGACAGAACCTGCATGCGTCTTTCCGATCCTGTCCAACTCTTCGTTTCCAAGCAAATTCCGGACGGAAAACCGTTTCACAGTCTTCCCCGAATTTCTCTAGAGCCCCAGTTTGTTGATCATGTCCTGCGTGATCAGGCAGATACCCTTTTCCGAGACGCGGAAGCGCTTGGCGTCGAGCACGGGATCCTCGCCGACCACCAGCCCCTCCGGTATCCTTACACCGTGGTCGATGACGACGCGCTTCAACTTTGCATTCCGGCCGACATGAACGTCGGGCAGCATGACGACCTCTTCCAATGTCGAATAGGAATTGATGCGCGCGCCGGTGAAGATCAGGCTCTTCTTCAGCGTCGCGCCGGAGACGATGCAATCGCCCGAGACCAGCGACGACACGGCCGAACCGCGCCTGCCATCCTCGTCATGGACGAATTTTGCCGGCGGCTTCAACTCGGCATAGGTCCAGATCGGCCAGTCGCGATCGTAGAGGTCGAGTTCCGGCGTCACGTCGGTCAGGTCGATATTGGCTTCCCAATAGGCATCGACCGTTCCCACATCGCGCCAATAGGCTTCGTTTTCGGCGGTCGAACGCACGCAGGACTTGGTGAAGCGGTGCGCGATCGCCTTACCGTGCTCAACGATATAGGGGATGATGTCCTTGCCGAAATCGCGGCTCGAACCCGGCTCGGCGGCGTCGCGGCGCAGCTGTTCCATCAGGAACTTGGTCTTGAACACGTAGATGCCCATGGAGGCCAGCGCATAGTCCGGCTTGTCGGGAATGCCCGGCGGATCGGCCGGCTTCTCGATGAAGGAGATGATCGTGTCCTTGGCATCGACATGCATGACGCCGAAACCGGTCGCTTCCATACGCGGCACTTCGAGGCAGCCGACGGTGACGTCGGCATTGGCGTCGACGTGCTGGCGCAGCATCATCTCATAGTCCATCTTGTAGATGTGGTCGCCGGCGAGAATGACCATGTATTCCGGCCCGTAGGCCTCGATGATGTCGATGTTCTGGTAGACGGCGTCAGCCGTGCCTTCATACCATTGCGTTTCCGACACGCGCTGGCTCGCCGGCAGGATGTCGAAACTCTCGTTTCGTTCGGGCCGCAGGAAGTTCCAGCCCCGCTGCAGGTGGCGGATCAGCGAATGGGCCTTATACTGCGTGGCCACGCCGAGGCGGCGAATGCCGGAGTTGAGCGCATTGGAGAGCGCGAAGTCGATGATGCGCGTCTTGCCGCCGAAATAGACCGCCGGCTTGGCGCGCCGGTCGGTCAGTTCC
The DNA here is from genome assembly GCF_006442395.1 of Mesorhizobium sp. B2-3-5. Lineage (NCBI taxonomy): Bacteria > Pseudomonadati > Pseudomonadota > Alphaproteobacteria > Hyphomicrobiales > Phyllobacteriaceae > Mesorhizobium > Mesorhizobium sp. B2-3-5. The sequence goes on from NZ_VFVX01000007.1 coordinate 86,108, forward strand.
TTGAGACGGCTGCCGCGCCCGCCGGCCAACACGTAGGCCATCGCATCGCGAGCCAGCGGCTGGGTCCGTTTCGTTTCTGCCATGTTTCACCCTCCCCGTTTATTCAGTCTGGAACATATTCGAGCATGATCGTCGACAGCGGCGGCAAAAGCATCGTTGCCGAGATGCTTTTATCCTCCGCCCTTGCCTCGACCATGCCGCCATTGCCCATGCCGGAGCCGCCATATTCGGAAGCGTCGGTGTTGATGATCTCGCGCCACTTGCCGGCCTTCGGCAGCGGCACGCGATAATTGTCACGCGGCACCGGCGTGAAGTTGGAGATGACAGCCACCGGGTTGCCGTCAGGCGCGTTGCGTGCCCAGGCAAAAACCGAATTCTGGCTGTCGTCGACGATCAGCCAGGAAAAGCCCTCCGGCTCGCAGTCCCGGCCATGCAGCGCCGGGCGCGAACGGTAGAGATAATTGAGATCGCGCACCGTCTGCCAGACGCCGCGATGCGGGCGGAAATCCAGCAGGTTCCAGTCGAGCGCGCGCGCCTCGCTCCATTCGCGGCGCTGCGCGAATTCCTGACCCATGAACAAGAGCTTCTTGCCGGGATAGCCCCACATGAAACCATAGTAGGCGCGCAAGGTCGCGAATTTCTGCCAGTCGTCGCCGGCCATCTTGCTCAAGAGCGTGCCTTTGCCATGCACGACCTCGTCATGCGAGAGCGGCAGCACGAAATTTTCCGAGAAGGCATAGACCAGGCCAAAGGTCAGGTCGTTGTGGTGGTGCTTGCGGAAAATCGGCTCCTTGGAAAAATACTCCAGCGTGTCGTGCATGAAGCCCATATTCCACTTGAAGCCGAAGCCCAGTCCGCCTTCATGGACCGGCGACGAGACCTTCGGCCATGAGGTCGATTCCTCGGCGATGGTCATGACGCCGGGATGGTGGCCGTAGAGCTCCTTGTTCATCTTCTGCAGGAAGCTGACCGCCTCGAGGTTCTCGCGGCCGCCCTTCTCGTTGGGGATCCATTCGCCCTGCTTGCGCGAATAGTCGAGGTAGAGCATCGAGGCGACCGCATCGACGCGCAGACCGTCGACATGGTATTTTTCAGCCCAGAACAGCGCGTTGTTGACAAGGAACGACATCACCTCGCGGCGGCCGAAATTGTAGATCGCGGTGTTCCAGTCGGGATGAAAGCCCTTGCGCGGGTCGGCATGCTCATAGAGCGCGGTGCCGTCGAAATGGACCAGGCCGTGCTCGTCGACAGGAAAATGCGCCGGCACCCAGTCGAGGATCACGCCGACGCCGGCGCGGTGGGCGCCATCGACGAAGCGGGCAAAGCCGTCCGGATCGCCAAAACGCGCCGACGGCGCGTAGAGGCCAGTCGTCTGATAGCCCCAGGAGGGATCATAGGGATGTTCGGAGATCGGCATGAACTCGATATGGGTGAAGCCGGTCTCGACCACATAGGGGATCAGCCGGTCGGCCAATTCATCCCATGACAGGAACGTCCCGTCGTCGCGACGTTGCCAGGAGCCGGCATGGACCTCATAGATCGTGATGGCCTCGCGTCGGGGATCGGCATTGCGCCAGAAGGTGCGATGCGCCTCGTCACCCCATGAATGCGACGGCGGCACCGCGGTCACCGACGCCGTCGCTGGGCGCAGTTCGGACTTGAAGGCAAACGGGTCGGCCTTGAGCGGCAGCCTGATCCCATCGGAGCCGATGATCTCGTATTTGTAGGGTCGGCCGGCGCCGATATCGGGAATGAACACCTCCCAGATGCCGGTGTCGCGACGGTCTCGCATCGAATGCCGGCGGCCGTCCCAGTCGTTGAAATCGCCGACCACCGACACGCGCCGAGCGTTTGGAGCCCAGACGGCGAAGTGCACCCCAGTGGCGCCCTCGTGCTCGATGATATGCGCGCCAAGCTTGTCGAACAGCCTGAGATGCGACCCCTCGGCGATATAATAGTCGTCCATCGGCCCCAGCACCGGGCCGAACGAATAGGGATCGGTCAGCCACCAGTCGCCGCCGGCGTTCCTGGCGTGATAGCGCAGCGGCTGTCGCTTCTTGATCGACAGCTTGCCCTCGAAGAAGCCGGCATCGTCTCGCCTGGACAATTCGCCTGCCTTGATGCCGGTCAGCGTGTAGGCGGTGACGAGTTCTGCATGCGGGACGAAGCAGCGGGCAAACAGGCCCTTGCCGATCTCATGGATACCAAGGACCGCGAACGGATCTCCGTGCGTGCCGGCGACAATCGCCGCAACATCGCTGGCTGGCGCCAGTCCGTCCGGCCCGCTTGTCGCCGCGGTCGCGCTCGGCTTCCTCATCAGGCAGTGTCCCTCCCAGGGCACCATGTTCTTGTTTTCCGGTGACGTGAGTTTGGCACTCAACTCACATCCCGGGACCACATTGTTCGTGGTCTCATGCAATCACATCAGACGGGCACGTTCCAGATTTCTTTCGCGTATTGGCGGATGGTGCGATCGGACGAGAACCAGCCGACGCGCGCGACGTTGCGGATTGCCCGGGCGTTCCAATCGGGGCTGTTGCGCCAGACCGCATCGACATCGCGCTGGCAAGCGGCATAGGCGTCGAAATCCGCCGCGACCATGAACCAGTCTCTCTCGTAGAGACCGTTGATGAGGTCGCGGTAGCGATTGGGATCATCGGGCGAGAAGACCCCCGACGAGACGGCCGCGACCGCCTGCGCCAATTCGGAGGAAGCCTCGATGATGCCGCGCGGGTTGTAGCCATTGTTACGCCGCTCGGCGACCTCTGCCGTGGTGAGGCCGAAGATGAAGATGTTGTCGTCGCCGACGCACTCCTTGATCTCGACATTCGCGCCATCGAGCGTACCGATGGTCAGCGCGCCGTTGAGCGCGAACTTCATGTTGCCAGTGCCCGACGCTTCCATGCCCGCGGTCGAAATCTGCTCGGACAGGTCAGCTGCCGGCATCATGATCTCGGCCAGGCTGACATTGTAGTTCGGCAAGAACACCACCTTCAGCAAACCGCGAACGGCCGGATCGCGATTGATGACCCTGGCGACGTCGTTGGCGAGTTTGATGATCAGCTTGGCGTTGTGGTAGCTGGGCGCGGCCTTGCCGCCGAAGAATTTCACGCGCGGCATCCAGTCGCGCTCGGGATGTGAGCGGATCTGGTCGTAGAGCGCGATCGCCTCGAGGATGTTCAAAAGCTGGCGCTTGTATTCGTGGATGCGCTTGACCTGGATGTCGAACAGTGCCGAGGGATCGACCTTGATGCCGAGCCGATCGGCGACGAGATTGGCCAGCCGCACCTTGTTCTGCCGCTTGACGGCGGCGAATTTGTCACGAAACGCGCTGTCGTTGGCAAAGGCCTCGAGCCCTTTGATGGCGTCTATGTCGTCGAGAAAACGGTCACCGATCGTCTCGCGGGCGAGCGATGTCAGCCCGGGATTGCACTGGATCAACCAGCGCCGTGGCGTGATGCCGTTGGTCTTGTTGTTGATGCGATCAGGATAGAGCCGGTGGAGATCGGCGAAGACCGTTTCCTTCATCAACTCGGTATGCAGCGCCGAGACGCCGTTGATCGAATGCGAGCCGACAAAGGCCAGGTTGCCCATGCGCACGCGGCGGTCGCCATTTTCCTGGATCAGCGAGATGCGGCTGATCTGCTCGCCCGAAAATTGGTTTGTCGCGCGGGCTTCGATCAGCACCTCGGCGTTGATGGCATAGACGATCTGCATATGGCGCGGCAAAAGCCGCTCGAACAGCGGCACCGGCCAGCTCTCCAGCGCCTCCGGCAGCAGCGTATGGTTGGTGTAGCCGAAAGTGCGCTTGGTGATGTCCCAGGCAAGGTCGAAGTCCATGCCGTGGACATCCATCAGGAGCCGCATCAGCTCAGGCACCGCGATCGCCGGGTGGGTGTCGTTGAGGTGGATCGCCGCCTTGTCGGGCAGTGACTTGAGGTCGCCATACTGGCTCAGATGCCGCTGCACGATGTCCTGCAGCGAGGCGGTCGAGAAAAAATACTCCTGCCGCAGCCTGAGCTCCTGACCGGCCATGTGGGAATCGGCGGGATAGAGCACGCGCGACAAAGCGTCGGCCTTGTTGCTTTCGGCAAGCGCGCCGATGTGATCGCCGGCATTGAACTTGTCGAGCAGGATCGGATCGACCGGCATGCCCGACCACAGCCGCAGCGTGTTGACGCGGTTTCCCCGCCAGCCGACCACGGGCGTGTCGTAGGCGACGGCGAGCACGTGCTCGGTCGGCTTCCAGACATGGCGTTCGAGCCGGCCGTCCTTGGTGGTGATGGATTCCACCGAACCGCCGAAGCCGACCTCGAAGGAGCGTTCGCGCCGCTCGAATTCCCAGGGGTTGCCGTGGTCGAGCCAGGTCTCGGGCAGCTCGACCTGCCAGCCATCGTGAATCTCCTGGCGGAACATGCCGTTGGCGTAGCGGATGCCGTAGCCATGCGCGGGAATGTCGACGGTCGCCATGCTTTCCATGAAGCAGGCGGCGAGCCGGCCAAGGCCGCCATTGCCGAGCGCCGCATCCGGCTCCAACGCCGCGATGACGTCGAGGTCGACGCCGAGCGAGGTCAGTGCTTCGCGCATGTTCTCCATCAGGCCGAGATTGGAAAAGGCGTCGCGCATCAGGCGGCCGATGAGGAACTCCAGCGACAGGTAATAGACGCGCTTTTCCCGCTGGTCGTATGCCTCCTTCGTCGCCTGCATCCAGTGGTCGACGATGCGGTCGCGCACGACCTTGATCGAGGCGGTCAGCCAGTCGTACTGGGTCGCGACGGTGGTGTCCTTGCCGACCCTGTATTTGAGGGACATCAAGACTTCTTCGGCGAGCGTTCTGGGATCTGGATTGTCGAGAGCGGGGGCTTCGATCGTCATGGCGGATGTCATATCGCCTCTCGTTCAGTTGGCCTGATCATACCGGCTTTCACAATTTCTCCCAGCCTGTCTTAGTGCATTGCAGCATGCTTTCAATCGATTTAAACTATCGCCGGCTTGGATGCCCCCGCGGCAATTGGCAAGATCAGGCCGCCAGGACCTCCGGTGGCGCCTTGGCCCCGGTCATGAAGGCTACCGCGTCGGACATCGTATATTGTTTCGGGTCGATGACGGCCAGGCGACGGCCCAGCCGATGGATGTGGATACGGTCGGCGACCTCGAAGACATGCGGCATATTGTGTGAAATGAGCACGATCGGAAGGCCGCGTTTCTTGACGTCGAGGATCAATTCGAGCACGCGGCGGCTCTCCTTGACACCGAGCGCCGCGGTCGGCTCGTCCATGATGACCATCTTCGAGCCGAAGGCGGCAGCGCGTGCCACGGCAACGCCCTGACGTTGGCCGCCAGACAGCGTCTCCACCGCCTGGCTGATGTTCTGGATCGTCATCAGACCGAGTTCGGTCAGTTTGTCACGCGCGCGCTTTTCCATCACCGGGCGGTCGAGCATGCGAAGCCATCGACCAAGGAAACCCGGCTTGCGGATTTCGCGACCAAGAAACATGTTGTCGGCGATGGACAGTGCCGGCGACAACGCCAGGTTCTGGTAGACGGTTTCGATACCCGCTTCGCGGGCTTCCATCGGCGACTTGAAGGCAATCGGTTTGCCGTCGAGCCGGATCTCTCCCTCATCCGGCGTCACCGCACCGGAAATGGCCTTGATGAGAGATGACTTGCCGGCGCCGTTGTCGCCGATCACGGCGAGGATTTCTCCGGGGTAGAGATCGAAGTCGGCGCTGTCGAGGGCCGTGACGCGACCGTAACGCTTGACCAGGCCGCGCGCGGTGAGGATGGGTTCCTGAGCCTGGGTCATGCCGAGATCTTCCTGATCCATTGGTCGATGCCGACCGCGACGATGATAAGGGCGCCGACCGACAATTGCGTCCATTGAGGATCCGTTCCCCACAACCGCAATCCCAGTGCGAACACGCCGACGATCAGAGCACCGAAGATGGTGCCGAGGATGGAGCCGCGTCCGCCAAACAGCGAAGTACCGCCGATCACCACGGCCGTGATCGAATTGATGTTCTCGAACTGGCCGGCCTGAGGCGAGACCGAGCCGATGCGCCCGATCAGCGCCCAGCCGGCAATGGCGCAAATGATGCCCGTCAGCGTGTAGACCACGAGCAGCATCCGGTCGACACGGACACCCGACAGTTCGGCTGCCTCCGGATCGTCACCCACCGCATAGACATGGCGGCCCCAGGCAGTCTGGTTGAGCACGTACCATGCGATCGCCGCCATGATCAGCATCAGAAGCACACCATAGGTAAAGACAGCGCCGCCAACCTTGAACGAGTTGCCGAAGAATTGCAGCAATGGCGCCGTTGCCTCGAGGTCCTGGCTGCGGATGGTCTCGTTGCCCGAATAGATGAAGTTGATGGCAGCGTAGATTGACCAGGTGCCGAGCGTCACGATGAAGGGCGGCAGTTTCACCCTGGCAATGAGGACGCCATTGACCAGGCCGCAAAGCGCGCCGACAAGCAGCCCGACCGCGACAGCCACGGGTGCCGGGACACCGTAGTGCATGGCAAACTGGCCCATGACGACGGAACTCAGGACCATGATGGCACCAACGGACAGGTCGATGCCGGCGGTCAGCACCACCAGCGTCTGGGCGATGCCGACCATGCCTGTTATCGCCACCTGCTGCAGGATCAGCGTCAGAGTGAAGGGGGAGAAGAAGCGGCCACCGACGACGACGCCGAACAGGATCACCGAGAGCACGAGGATGATCAGGGGCACCATTGCCGGGCTTTTGTGAAGCCTGTGCTGGATGCTTTCCAGCGGGGTGCGTGAATGTGTGTCGAAGGAAGCGACGCTGCCGTCGCTTGCGGCCAACGCCTTTTCGAACTCCTGCGGTCCGCTGACTTTGGTTGTCTCGATGCTCAACTCGGCCTCCCCGCCTTATGGGTGGAGCGGCCGGAGCCGCCCCACACCATTTTTTCTTGTGGTTTTCTGGAAAATGAGCCGATCAGGAGATCAAATCAACCCCAGCACTTGGCGAGACCTGCCTTGGTGTCGATGGAATCGACGCCGGCAGCGGGCTTGTCAGTGATCAGCGTCACGCCGGTATTGTAGAAGTTCAAGCCGGGCGACGGCTCAGGCTTCTTGCCGGTGTCGGCGAAAGCCTTGATCGCCTCGATGCCAAGCGAGGCCATCAGCAAGGGATATTGCTGAGAGGTGGCGCCGATAATACCTTCCGCCACATTCTTGACGCCCGGGCAGCCGCCGTCGATCGAAACGATCAACACGTCCTTCTCCTTGCCGACCGCCTTCAATGCCTGGTAGGCGCCCGCGGCGGCGGGTTCATTGATGGTATAGACGACGTTGATGTTCGGGTCCTTCTGCAGGCAGTTCTCCATGGCGGTATGGCCGCCATCCTCATTGCCGCTCGATAGATCGTGGCAGACATTGCGCGGATCCTTCTCGTCACCGATCTTCTTGGGATCGTTGACGTCGATACCGAAGCCCTTCATGAAGCCCTGGTCACGCTGCACGTCGACCGATGGCTGGCTGGCAATCAGGTCCATATAGGCAATGTGGGCATCCTTGGCCTTGTCGCCCAAAGTCGCTTTTGCCCATGAGCCGATGAGTTCGCCGGCTTTGAAATTGTCGGTTGCAAACGTCGCATCCGCGGCGTCGGCGGGCTCAAGCTGCGTGTCCAGCGCGATCACGAGAAGTCCGGCGTCCCGCGCCTTCTTCACCGCCGGCACGATAGCGGCGGTGTCGGTGGCGGTGATCAGAATACCCTTGGCGCCATCGGCGATGCATGATTCGATCGCCGCGACCTGGCCTTCATTGTCGCCTTCGGCCTTGCCGGCATAGGCTTTGAGATCGACGCCGATTTCCTTGGCCTTCGCCGTAGCGCCTTCCTTCATCTTGACGAAGAAGGGATTGGTGTCGGTCTTGGTGATCAGGCAAGCGCTGACATTGGCGGCGAAGGCGGCCGGTGCAAACGCCATCGCGCCAAACGCCGCGGCGGCAAAAACTGTGGCTTTCAATACTCTTTTGTCGGTCACGATTGTCCTCCCAGTGGAACCATTTCGGGTGCCGGCCAACCGGCATCCATACAAGCATCCAGACAAACAGCCCAGCGTGGATGCTGGCTTCAGCAGACACCAGACCGCGCTGGCTGTCAATAATTAAATCACTCTTATTTATTATTGACACACTTGCCTCGACCGCTCATTCTGGCCCAAAGCCCCGAGGGGAATTAACGGGAGGATCAGGGTGGAGACCGGCAGTGCGAGGCGCGGTTCGCCCGAGACAGCCGAGAGTCGGCTTCACCGGGGCACCAATCAGAGCGGGATGCGGGACCACAATGAGCGGCTCGTGCTTTCGCTGGTGCGCCAGCATGGCAGCCTCGCCAAATCCGACATCGCCCGTATGACCGGCCTTTCGGCCCAGACCGTTTCAGTCATCATGCGGGAACTTGAAGACGACAATCTTCTCGTGCGTCAGGCGCCGTTGCGCGGCAAGATCGGCCAACCGTCCATTCCGATGGCGCTCAATCCGGAAGGTGCGTATTTCATAGGCCTGAAGATCGGCCGGCGCAGCGCCGAACTCGTGCTGATCGATTTCCTCGGCAATGTCCGTTCGATGTTGCAGCACTCCTACCGCTACCCGGCGCCACGCGAGACAGTGGAATTCGTCACCTCGGGCATGGAAAAGATGCGCGCGGAACTCAGCCCCGCTCAGAACAAGCGCATTGCCGGGCTCGGCATCGCCATGCCGTTCGAATTGTGGAACTGGGCCGATAGGGCCAACGCGCCCCGGGACGTGATGGATGAATGGCGCCACCGCGACATCAGGGCCGAGATCCAGTTGCAGTGCGAATTTCCGGTCTACCTTCAAAACGACGCCACCTCGGCTTGCGGCGCCGAGCTCGTCTTCGGCCAGGCAGGAGCCGCCCGCGACTTCGTCTATTTCTATATCGGCGCCTTTGCCGGCGGCGGTATCGTGTTGAATGGACGCCTCTATGGGGGCCCCACCGGCAATGCCGGCGCGCTGGGCTCCATGCCGGTGCCAGGCCCCGAGGGCAAGCCAACCCAGCTGATCGACATCGCGTCGATCGCCATGCTGGAAAAGGCGCTCAACGCGCGCGGTGTCGAAGCTTCACATCTGTGGACATCTCCGGAAGACTGGGGCGAGATCGGCGTCGAGCTCGACGATTGGATCGCCAGCGCCTCGCGGGCGCTCGCCTACGCCATCGTGGCGGCCTCTTCCGTCATCGATTTCGAGGCGGCGGTGATCGACGGCTGGATGCCGCTCACCGTACGGCGGCGGCTGGTCGATGCCGTCATCGAAGCCGTCGGCACCGTTGACGGCGAAGGATTGAAGCTTCCAGCCGTCCGCGAGGGAACCGTCGGCATCCATGCTCGGGCCCTTGGTGGCGCCAGCCTGCCGCTTTCGGAGCGATTTCTCGTCGGTTCGACCACGATTTCCAGGAGCGCCTGAATGCTGATCGGAATACCGGCGCTACTCGGTCCGGAACTCCTGGCGACCCTGCGTGCCATGGGGCATGGCGACGAGATCGCCCTGGTCGATGGAAACTATCCGGCCGAGGAGCAGGCAAGACGCCTCGTCCGGGCCGACGGTCATCCCCTCATTCCGGTGCTCGACGCGATCCTGAGCATCCTGCCGGTCGACGACGTCGTCCCGGAGGCGTTGTTTCGCGCCTCGGTGAAGGGCGATCCGTCACTCGCCGACCCCGTCCATCATGAGATGGAGGCGATCTGTGCCAAACGCGTGCCGGGCCGCAAGGTGGTTGCGCTGGCCGGCGCCGACTTCTATGCACGGGTCAAATCGGCGCACGCCATCGTCGCGACAAGCGAGCCGCGGCTTTACGCCAACATCATCATCCGCAAGGGCGTGATCTATCCGCCGGAGACCAAGAAGCCATGATCCTCTGCTGCGGCGAAGCCCTGATCGACATGCTGCCGCGCACCACGACGGAAGGGGAGCCGGCCTTTGCTCCCTATGTCGGCGGCGCGGTGTTCAACACGGCGATCGCGCTTGGCCGGCTCGGTGCGCCGGCCGGCTTCTTCTCTGGCCTGTCATCGGATCTTTTCGGCGGCCAATTCCGGGATGCGCTGGGAGCGAGCAAGGTCAGTTCCACCTATGCCCACACGTCGCCGAGGCCGACGACGCTGGCTTTCGTAAAACTGAACAATGGCCAGGCGACCTACACCTTCTATGACGAGAATACCGCCGGGCGCATGCTGACCATCGACGACCTGCCGCAGCTCGGGTCCGAGATCGAGGCGATGCTGTTCGGCGCCATCAGCCTGATCTCGGAGCCCGCGGGATCAGCGTATGAGGAATTCATGAAGCGCGAGCATGGCCATCGCGTCATGATGCTCGACCCCAACATCCGGCCCAACTTCATCCCGGACAAGGCCAAGCACCTCAGACGCATCCGCGCCATGATGGCGATGGCCGACATCCTAAAGCTCTCGGACGAAGACCTCCATTGGTTCGGCGAAGCCGGTTCGCATGAAGACGTCGTGCGCAACTGGCTCGACCGCGGGCCGAAGCTCATCGTCGTCACGCATGGCAGCGAAGGTGCGGTCGGCTACAGTAAGGATCATGCCGTCACGGTAATGCCGGAGAGGGTCACGGTGGTCGATACGGTCGGCGCCGGCGACACATTCAACGCCGGCATCCTTGCCTCCCTGCATGAACAAGGCCTGCTGACGAAGGCGGCCATAGGCGGGCTTACACAAGACGCCATCCGCAAGGCACTGTCGCTCGGCGCCAAGGCGGCGGCGGTGACGGTGTCGCGCGCCGGCGCCAATCCACCCTGGCGGCATGAGATCGACTGATCCGCGCCCCAGCCGATCACTTTATGTTTCGATGGGCTGGAAAAGCGCGACAGAGAAGGTTCCAAATGCGCGCTGAAGGCCGGATTTCCGGCTTTTGGGTACTATGCGCCGGCAAAGGACGGTAACAGACTGCGACACTGGCGCAGTTCGCGCCGCCCTCGGCCGGCTTTTTCAGCCGTGCCAAGTCTGTTACCAGCAGGCCGGTTTACTGGCAGCTTTGAGGCCGACATGCAGTTCATCGATCTTGGCGCGCAGCGCGAACGAATCCGCGACCGGCTGAAAGCCGCGATCGACCATGTCGTCGAGGACGGCCGCTACATTCTCGGCCCCCAGGTCGCGGAGTTCGAGAAGAAGCTCGCCGCCTATGTCGGCACCAAGCATGTCGTGGCGTGCGCCAACGGCACCGACGCACTGCTGCTGCCGCTGTTTGCCGCCGGTATCGGTCCGGGCGATGCCGTGTTCGTGCCGAGCTTCACTTTCGCCGCCACGGCTGAAGTGGTGGCGCTGGCCAAGGCGGAGCCTGTGTTCGTCGACGTCGACGCCAAGACCTACAACATCGACATCGCCAGCCTCGAGGCCGCGATCGCGATGATCAAGAAGGAAGGCCGGCTGAAGCCGAAGGCGATCATCCCGGTCGACCTGTTCGGCCTAGCCGCCGACTACGAAGCCATCATGGCCATCGCCAACCGTGAAGGCTTGATGGTGATCGAGGACGCCGCCCAGTCGATGGGCGGGTCACTTGACGGCAAGATGTGCGGTGCCTTCGGCCATGTCGGCTCGACCAGCTTCTATCCAGCCAAGCCGCTTGGCTGCTATGGCGACGGCGGCGCGATGTTCACCAACGATGACGCACTGGCCGACAAGTTGCGTTCCTTTGCCTTCCACGGCAAGGGCGAGACGCAATATGACAATATCCGTGTCGGCATCAATTCTCGCCTCGACACGCTGCAGGCGGCGATCCTCATCGAGAAGCTCGCCATTCTCGAAGACGAAATGATTGCACGCCAAGTCGTGGCGAATCGCTATGCCGAAGGTCTCGGCGACATCGTCACCGCCGCCCGCAACCTCGACGGCAGCCGCTCGGCGTGGGCGCAGTACGCCATTGAAACCCCGAAGCGCGACGGGCTGAAGGCGCATCTGAGCGAGAAGGGCATTCCCTCGGTCGTCTACTACGTCAAGCCGTTGCACGAGCAGGTCGCCTATCGCGACTATCCGCGCGCGCCGACGGGTCTTGCCGTTTCGGACGGATTGCCGAAGCGTATCCTGTGCCTGCCGATGCACCCCTATTTGAGCGAAGCCGACCAGGACCGAATCATAGAGACGATCCGCAACTATATCGGTTCGAACTCGGCGCAGGCCGCGGCCGAGTAACCGTTAGTCTCAGGCGGGGCTGGTCCCTGCCCTGCCGCTGGCGATGAAATGCGGATTGGCGAAATCCTCATCGTCGACCTGGTCGCGTTTGCCATAGGCCAGAGGCTTGCCGTCCAGCGTGCACGTCGTGCCGCCCGCCGCGCGAAGCACCGCGTCGCCCGCCGCCGTGTCCCATTCCATGGTGCGGCCGAAACGCGGGTAGACATCCGCCTCGGCGCTGGCGAGAAGGCAGAATTTCAAGGAAGAACCGACCGAAACGATCTCGGCGGCACCGAGGTCGCGAATATAGGCTTCGGTTTCCGGCGTGTTGTGGGAGCGGCTGGCCACCACGGCCAGCGGGGCCGCGGCCGTTCTCACCGAAATCGGCCGGCGAGCGACGATCTGGAAGTCGCCATCGATTTCGAGAGCTTCCGCCCTGCCCGGCCGGCCGGAAAAGAAACGGCCGCTGCAGGGGGCGAAGACGACGCCGACTTCCGGCACGCCACGACGGACAAGCGCGATGTTGACGGTGAAGTCGGTGCGGCGGTTGACGAATTCCTTGGTGCCGTCGAGCGGATCGATGAGGAAGAAGGCCTCGCCAAGATCGGCAGGCATGAAGCCGGCGGCCGCTTCCTCTTCAGCCACGCACGGAATGTCGGGGAATGCGGCGCGCAGCCCGGCGAGAATGATCTTCTCGCTTTCGCGATCCGCCTCCGTAACCGGCGAGGAGTCCGATTTCCGGTCCACCGCGCAACCGGCGTGAAACACGCGCATGACCTCGCGTCCAGCCGCCAGCGCCAGATGCTCGAAGATTTCGAGCATCGACCTGTCGTCAGATGCCGCCGCCGTTGTCGTATTGGTCTTCGGCAATGTCACGCTCATTCAGCCAGTGTTCCAGGGCATCTACCATCTCTTCCGCCGATCTGCCGAGCGTCTTCAGATGGATTTCCGGTTTTTCCGGCGCCTCGTATGGGGAATCGACACCGGTGAAATTCTTGATCTCGCCATTCAGCGCGCGGGCGTAGAGGCCCTTTGGATCCCGCCTGGCGCATTCCTCGAAGGGCGTGTCGACAAACACTTCGATGAACTCGCCATCGGCCATCAGCTCGCGCGCCATGCGCCGCTCGGCGCTGAACGGCGAAATGAAGGAGACAATGACGATCAACCCGGCATCAGCCATCAGCCTGGCCACCTCGGCGACCCGGCGGATGTTTTCGACGCGGTCGGCATCGGTGAATCCGAGATCGCGGTTGAGACCGTGACGGACATTGTCGCCATCCAGGATATAGGTGTGCCGGCCGGTGGCGAACAGCTTCTTCTCGAACAGGTTGGCGATGGTCGACTTGCCGGAGCCCGAAAGCCCGGTGAACCAGAACACGGCAGGCCGCTGGTTCTTCATGTCGGCACGCGCGCGCTTGCCGACATCGAGCGATTGCCAGTGGATGTTTTCAGCACGGCGCAGCGAGTGCACGATCATGCCGGCACCGACGGTGGCATTGCTGATGCGATCGATCAGGATGAAGGCGCCGGTGGTGCGGTTCTCGGCAAAAGGATCGAAGGCGATCGGTGCTCGTGTCGAGATGTTGCAGATGCCGACTTCATTCATCTCAAGCGACTTGGCCGCCTCATGGGCGAAGTCGTTGACGTTGATGCGGTATTTCAGGTCGGTGACAGTGGCGCTGGTCTGGTCGGTTTCGGTGCGCAGGATATAGGAGCGGCCCGGCAACAGCGCATGCTCGTCAAACCAGACGATGTTGGCGGCGAACTGATCGGCGACCTGTGGCCGGGCTGCCGGCGAAACCAACATGTTGCCTCTGGAAACCTCGACCTCGTCGTCAAGAACAAGCGTGATGGCCTGACCGGCGACCGCCTGTTTGAGATCGCCGCCATGAGCGACGATGCGCTTGACATGCGAGGACTTGCCGGATTTGGCGACGACGACCTCGTCGCCCTGCGAGACCGAACCTGACGCAATCGTGCCGGCAAAACCGCGGAAGTCGAGATTCGGGCGATTGACGTACTGGACCGGGAAACGGAACGGCAGCTCGACGGTCGCCTCCTCGACCGAGACGGCCTCAAGGTGCTCGATCAGCGTCGGACCGGAATACCATTTCATGTTTTCAGAGCGGTTGCTGACATTGTCCCCGTAACGAGCAGACATCGGGATCGGCACGATGGTCTGGAAGCCGAGATCGCGTGAGAACTGCCGGTAGTCTTCGACGATCCGGTCGAAGACCAACCGGTCGAAATCGACGAGATCGATCTTGTTGACGGCAAGCACGATGTGGCGGATGCCCAGCAAGGAGGCGATGATCGAATGGCGCCTGGTTTGGCGCAACACCCCTTGCCGCGCATCGATCAGCACGATCGCCAGGTCGGCGGTCGAAGCGCCTGTCGCCATGTTGCGTGTATATTGTTCGTGGCCGGGCGTGTCGGCGACGATGAACTTGCGCTTGGGCGTGGCAAAGAAACGATAGGCAACATCGATGGTGATGCCTTGTTCGCGTTCTGCCTCGAGACCATCGACAAGCAGCGCGAAGTCGATGTCGTCGCCGGTGGTGCCATGCTTACGCGAATCGCGCTCGAGCGCGGCGAGCTGGTCCTCGAAAATCTGCTTGGTGTCTGACAAAAGGCGACCGATCAGCGTCGACTTGCCGTCATCGACCGAACCGCAGGTGAGGAAGCGCAGCAGCGACTTCTTTTCTTGCGCCGCCAGATAATCGCGTACGCTGTCGGTGGGGGCGAGGCTCTTGGCCATGATGTGGCGCATGGTCAGAAATACCCCTCGCGCTTCTTCTTTTCCATGGAGCCCGCCTCATCACGGTCGATAAGGCGACCCTGGCGTTCGGAAGTGCGTGCGGTCAGCATCTCACCAACGATGGCTTCGAGCGTGTCGGCATCGGATTCGATGGCGCCGGTCAACGGATAGCAGCCCAAAGTGCGGAAACGCACAAGCCGGTCCTCCACGACCTCGCCGGGGCGCAGTTTCATGCGCTCGTCGTCCTTGAGAATCAGCATGCCGTCACGCTCCACCACCGGCCGCTGCTTGGCAAAATAGAGCGGCACGATCGGGATGTTCTCCTGCAGGATGTACTGCCAGATATCGAGCTCGGTCCAGTTCGACAGCGGAAAGACGCGGATCGATTCACCCGAGGCGATGCGGGTGTTGAATATCTTCCACATTTCGGGCCGCTGGTTTTTCGGATCCCAGACATGCTGGGCATTGCGGAACGAGAAGATGCGCTCCTTGGCGCGCGACTTTTCTTCGTCGCGCCGGGCACCACCAAAGGCGGCATCGAAACCGTATTTGTCGAGCGCCTGGCGCAGCGCCACGGTCTTCATGACATGGGTGTGGGTGTTCGAACCGTGATCGAACGGATTGATATTGTCGCGCACGCCGTCTTCGTTGACATGAACCAGCAGGTCGAAGCCCAGCTTCTGCGCCATCTGATCGCGAAAGGCGGTCATTTCGCGGAATTTCCAGGTGGTGTCGACGTGAAGAAAGGGGAATGGTGGCTTGGCGGGATAAAACGCCTTCATCGCCAGATGCATCAGCACGGATGAATCCTTGCCGACCGAATAGAGCATGACCGGCTTGGCGAAGGCGGCCGCAACCTCGCGGAATATATGGATGGACTCGGCTTCAAGCCGCTGCAGATGCGTAAGCGCTATGGTCATAAACTGTGAGCGTTCTCTCATGCCTTGCGACAGAAGACCTTGCGTCAAACCATCGAGCCTTCTTGCGCCCGGTTCAAGCTTCGCTTCTGAACAAAGTGTTTCGTGCGGGCGTTCTAGCAGATCGGCGCGCGGCAGAACAATGCAAGACGAGCCCGGCAACGGTCGGTTCGAGAATGAATTTTCCATGCTTTCGCCAGAACCCGGAAATTTCCATTCGCAACGGCTCCGGTCGGCAAAATGCGCGAAAAATCTTGCTCGGGAGAACCGGACGTCAGCGCTCTTGGAAGCACTCCCTGCTCTCCCGACCCAGACGTCGATTTCGGTGGCAATCGGCCCAGATGCACTATCGAAAGGTTAGCCCAGCCGCTATACCGAACGAAGGCGGGCAACATGCGTCATAAGGGCAATTCGAGGCGAGCACATCTGCGTTCACTGAAAAGACGTGCCGCACAAAGCTTCTCGAGAATAGCGAGCCCCGCAACTTGAACCGGCTTTTGTCTATAAGGCAGCGACTGACGCCTTCGCGGGTCAATGTCTACTTCTCCATTATCTGCTTCTTTTTTCCGCCAGTTCTGGGATCGGTGGTGAGCTTCGTGTTCAATGGCGGCGGTCTGTGGTCCGTCCTGTTGATCGCCTTGAAGAAGAGACGCTTCAATATCGACCGAGCGATGATGGCGCTGACGATCGCGATCTATGCCTATTGCGCGGCCAATGTCATGGCTTCCATAGTCAACAATACGATCGTCAGGGATGCGCCGCGCCTGATCCCGCTCGTCACCTTCCTGTTCTTCCCCCTCTCCTATTCGACCTGGAGCATCACGCAGAAAACAACGCTTGTCCGTATCATCATGCTGAGCAGCATGGCGGCCTGTTTTGTCGCGCTGCTCCTGGCGATCACCCAGCAATACGGGCTGGGGATCCGGGCGAAGGGCGGGGCGGGAAATGCGATCGTGTTCGCGGAGGTTCTCTGCCTTGCCGTGATGGTGTGCGTGGCCGGCGCCCTGTCTGGGATCGAGAGGCATAGGGTCGCCTTCGTCTGTGCCGCGCTTTGCGGGACGATCGCCATCATTTACTCCGGTACCCGCATTATCTGGCTGGTGCTGCTGATTGCAGGCATAGCCGTACTGCTGATCAACCAGCGGAGGCTGAGAGGGAGGAATGCCGTCAGCCTGCTTTTGCTCCTGTTGGCGATCGGCATCGTCATCACGGCCGTCGGTTTCCAGACGATATGGGGGCGTGTCGAATTTCTGCGCTCCGACTGGGAAGCGCTCGCCATCCATGGCGACTACACGACAGCCTTGGGATTGCGCGTCGCTCTTTGGGACATCGGCCTGAAGGCGTTTCGTGAAATGCCCTTGTTCGGCCATGGAGTGGGTGCCACCCAGCTCTTGATAAAGCAGGGCTTCCAGAATCAATTCGGGATGGATGCGGGCTTCAATCATTTCCACAACGGTTTCCTGACCGCCTTGGTGCAGGCAGGGATCCTGGGCGCCGTGATGTTGGCGGCGATCTTCATCGTTGCGGCCAGGAATGCCGCCCTGGTCCTGCGGAACAGCGCCGATCCGATCGAGCGGTTCGGCGCCACCATGATTGTCATCGTGGTGATCACCTATCTCATCGCCGGGATGACGGGCATCCTGATCGGTCACGACATTCTGGACTCGGTGCTGATGGTCTTCCTGGTGTCGGGAACCTATCTTGCTTCGGGACGTCGTGCCCTGTTGGCAGAAGAGCAGACACGCCCGCCCCTGACTGAAAACCAATTCCCTTCGCCGGTGATGGAAGAGCAGGCGCTTCCATCCGCCACTCAATAACCGTTCCGGGCGAGGCGATGAAAGTCCTGGTTACAGGCGCGACAGGCTTTATCGGCCGCCAGGTGGTCCATCGGCTTCGTGAGGCCGGCGTCGAGCTTCGCCTCGCCTCGCGCCGCCCGGAGGGACTTGACCCAGGGTCCAGCTCAATGCTGATGCCTGGTTTCGATGCGCCGGCCGCGGCCTTCCTGGCGCTGACCCGGGATGTTACGGATGTCGTCCATTGCGCGGGCCTGAACAATGATGAAGGCAACGCCACCGAGGCCGATTTCAAGGCAGCCAATGCGGAACTGAGCGCACGGTTGGCGCATGCCGCCGCCACGCAGGCAAGCGGACGCTTCATCCTTCTCTCTTCGATCCGCGCCGTGATTGGCGCACGTGCCAGCGCAACGATCAACGAGGAGACGATGCCCGACCCGCAATGCGCCTATGGGCGCTCGAAGCGCGAAGCGGAGATCAGGGTACTGGACGCCTATGCCTCGCATGGCCGTTCCGATGCCACCTTGTTGCGGCTGCCTCCGGTCTATGGAGCCGGCATGAAAGGAAATCTGGCGATGCTGATGCGCCTGGCCGATACGGCCCTGCCGCTGCCGACGGGCGCGCTGACCGGGAAACGCTCGCTGCTGTCATCGCTGTCAGCGGCGGGAGCCGTATGGCATCTGCTGAACCGTCCGGCGTCGCTTCGCCCGGTCTACATCGCCAGCGATGTGTCGCCGGTTTCGGTCGCGGCCGTCGTCGGCGCCTTTCGCAGCGGCTTCGGAAGGCCGACGCGCCTGATGGCCGTGCCGGCCGGACCGCTGCGCGCAGCCGCGGTCCTCGCGGGCAAACGCCTGTTCTGGGACAGCATGACGGCGACGCAGATATGCGACCCTTCCCTGCTCGTATCAGAAGGCTGGCTGCCGGAAACCCACACGCTGGAGCGGTTGGCCGCAATAGCGCGGTTGGAAAAATTCCGACGTCTTTAACCCCTGATCCAAACCGGCGTCCACCTTCGGGATCGTGGTTTTTTGTCTGACCACGATCTTTCCAAAAACCGGCGTCCACTTTTTGGGATCGTGGTCTGTTCAACCGCGATAGAGCGTTCCAAGCAGGATTCGCAAATCGAGCCAGAGCGACGCGGTCCTGAGATAGGTAGCGTCGGTTTCGGCCAGGAGCTGCGGGGTGGACATGTCGATGCCCCTAATCTGTGCCAGACCGGTTATGCCCGGAAGCACCGCCAAAACTCCAAGCTGCCTCCGGTACTCGATCAATTCCGTCTGGGTCGGTAGGCAGGGGCGCGGCCCGACCAGGCTCATCTCGCCTTTCAGAACGTTCCAGAACTGCGGCAACTCATCGAGCTTGAACTTCCGAAGGACCTTTCCGACCGATGTCACGGCGCTCACAGGCGCCTCATGTGAAGGCAAGGACAGCGTGCCGAGATACATCGTCCGCAACTTGTGGCAGCGAAAAGGCACGCCGTCGCGGCCTACCCGCGTTTGGGAAAAAATCGCCGGCCCGGGCGACGATGCCCGAACGGCAAGGACGGCAAGCAATAGAACAGGAGATGTGGCCACCAGCAGCAACGCCGCACCGGCAAGATCGAAGATTTTCTTGGCTGTCTTCATGAACGGCAGATCGTGCTCCCTGGCAAAGCTCCGTGCGACAACACCGCGGATGAAGCCTGTCAATCCGGCCGAGGTAGCACGGGCTCGCCTCTCGACCAAGCACGCTGCGGCCGTTGGATGTTCAGATGCGCCCCAGGACGAAAGCGAGATAGAGCCCCAGGGTCCCGGCAAGTGTCTGTCGATAGACACCGCTTTTGCGCAGAGCGCCCAGGCGCTGGAAAAGACTGCCTTGCCGGCCCTTCGCGAACAGGTCGAGGCACGCCGCCGCATCCTTCGTGAGGATCTCGCGATTGAGGGCAAGACCGGCAAGATTGAGATCGGTCCAGCCGGCAAACTCGCCCTTGAACAGGCGGCCAAGCCGCGAGATCCTGGCCGGCCACGATACATTGGCGCCGACCAGGTTTGCCGCATGCTGCCGGTAGCGCACCAGCGGCCGCGGATCGTAACGGACGATGCCGCCCGCGCCGGTGACAATCAGATAGGCCCACCAGTCGTGACTGACGAAGCCGGTCCGTGCGGAAGCACCGGCCAGCAGATCGCGTGCGGCGCGATTGAGCAGGATCGTGTTGCCGCCAGCGATGCTCTGGACGAGCGCGTTGCGGAAGGATGGTGGCTGTTGAAACAGCGGCGAATAGCCGACAAGGCTTCCGGTTTCGGTCATGGTCGAGGTTCGCGAGCAGAACATCAACGGGATTCCGGCGTCGAACGCCTGCACCCATCGGATGGCGGTTTCCAGCCTGTCCGGCTCCCAGACGTCATCCTGATCGCTGAAAGCATAGCAGTCGGCATCGATGCGCCGGTCGAGAAGCATCGACCGGAAATTCGCGGCAAACCCTTGCCGCGGCCCGTCCACCAATGTCAGCCGACCCTTTGTCCAGCGGGGTTTCCAGGCCTCGATGATGGCAATCGTGCCATCGTTGGAGCCATCGTCGGATATCCAGAGGTCGATGAGAGGATGTGACTGCGCGAGCAGCGATTGCACTTGCTCATCGATGAAGGCGGCGCCGTCTTTCGTGCCCATCAGGACCGCAATGCGCAGATCTGCTTTATCCACTGAAGTCAAATACCTTGCATGTGCCCGAGATTTTGAGAGGCCCGAAGTCACGCTCCTTTGTCAGAAGCGGGTCCGGCTGTCGCGTCGAATCGGTTTCATGCGACGCGCATCAGGTCTTCGCTCTCATGCATGTCGCCCAAACCTAGGATCACTTTGGGTGACATGTATCAGTTCACCTGCCCGGCCGTCTTCGGGATGATGTCCTGATGCGCTTTCGCGCTCGTCTTCGTCGCGCGATCGAGGTCCACCAGGACAGCGAGCGAAGCCGCCTTGTCGTGGTTCTTCATCGATTGCTGCAGCGCTGCAAGAGCGGCCTGGACATCCGACCATTGCGCGACATCAGTGCTCAGGCCAAAAATCTTCGAAATACCGAGCTCGACCAATTCCTCGTCTTCGCCGTGCAGCGTCTCGTGGAGTTTTTCACCAGGCCTGATGCCGGTGAAGCGAATCGGGATATCCGTGTATGGGCTCTTTCCCGACAAGCGGATCATCGTTTCGGCCACTTCAAGGATCGGCACCGGCTTGCCCATGTCGAGCATGTAGACGGCATAGTCTTGGCTGCTTGGCCGCGACGCGGCATCGGCCGCCGACATGATGACGAGATCGACGGCTTCGGCGACAGTCATGAAATAGCGTGTCATGCGCCGGTCCGTGATGGTGACAGGCCCGCCTGCCTCGATCTGCGCCTGGAATATGGTCGCCACCGAGCCATTGCTGCCAAAGACGTTGCCGAAACGGACGGCGATGAACTTGGTGGCGGCATGCCGCCCGCCCGGTTCGCCGGCCGGTGTTCCGTGCAAGGCGCTGACGATCTGTTCGGCGGCCCGTTTGGTCATACCAAGCACGGATGACGGATCCACCGCCTTGTCGCTCGACACGAGGACAAATTGCGCCACCCCGCATTTGGCGGCGACGTCGGCGCAGACGAGCGTGCCTATAATATTGGTCTGGATGGCCGATTCCCAATTCTCCTCGAGCAGCGGAACGTGCTTCAGCGCCGCGGCATGGAAAATGATGTCGGGTTTGAACTCCGTGACGACACGCACCATCTGGCGCCGGTCCGCGACATCGACGATGCGGACCTTGAGGCGGTCATGGTCCTTCTCGTTGACATACTGGCTCAACTGGAAGATGCCAAACTCGGAATTGTCGGCGACCAGCACCGCCTCGGCCCCAAGTTCCAGAGACCGCTTGACCAGTGTGCGGCCGATGGAGCCGGCGCCTCCCGTAACCAGGACGCGCTTGCCGCCGACGAAGGCGCCGATGCGTTCGATATCGGACGGCACCGTGGGGCGGCGCAGGATCGTTTCCATCTCGACGGCGTCGAGAACGAGCTTTCCCTCCTGGCCCAGTTGCGAAAGCCCGGAGAACTGCACAACCGCTATGTCAGCGTGGCGGGCGACGCGAACCAGCTCGGAATATTCCTCGATCTCATGCTCGGCGCCGCTGCCGAAAATCAGGAGATCGAGGCTCTTGGTGCCGGTCGCATAGTCCTCCAGGACATCGATGAGGCGTGGTCGCGTCGCCACGACGGGGACACCTTGAATGCGCGTGCCCAGTGGCGCGCCATGCTCGGTCGCCATGATCCCGGCGATGGAATAGTCGGCGGGATCAGCCGTGCGCGTAAAGCGGATGATCAGGTCGGCTTCACCGAGGCGGCCGACGAACAATGCCTGTTTGGTGCCCGCCTTGTCGGCCTTGCGGTTCAGGATGCCCCAACTCGCACCGTCACGCAGGAAGCGGTAGAACAGACGGGGCGCCGAAATGATGGTGAAGGAGACGAGGAAAAAGACAATGAATTGGCGCTCGTTGAGGCCCGCGACAGGCTGGAAGAAGCGAAGGACCAGCGAAACGGCATAGAGCGTGAACGTCAAAATCGCGCAACTCTTCAGGATGTTGAAGAAATCAGGCGTCGAGGCGAAGCGCCAGACCGTGGTGTAGAGGCCGCAGTAGCGGAAAAGCAGGTGGCTGATGAGAACAATGCTGGCCCAGGTGGCCAGTCCCTCGCGGGACAACGCCTCGAACGAAAGATCCGACCGTGACAAGACAAGGCTGAGCGCCACCGCGACCAGGACCATGACCACGTCCTGGACCATCATGAAGGCGCGCCGCACTTCCGGCCTGAGTCCGAAGACAGCTTCCAGGTAAGTATTATTCATTAGGCAGTACTAACTCCGGCTCGCGGATATGAACATCAGCAAAGTGTGAGCACGAGTTATTCGTGGCCGATCACGCCTTCAAAGCATCATATCCGGCCCCCGCCGTGTTGTATCGCATACTGCGGGCGGGAGGCCATAGCTAGATGTTTTGTGGAAGGGAGAACGAATAAGAGCAGGTTTGATGCCTTATCCCCGGATGGTGGTCGCCGGCCCAAGGTCAGCCATGCGAATTGCGTAATCCCGCAACGTCAGCGTGTATTCGGTCCTGTCGCGGTTGACTCTGTCTGCGACCTCGTTACGACGCAATGCGTTGCCATAAGCTCGTCGCAATGGCTATTAAAAGGTCCCCGGTGGTTCGTCACGGACCTTGATGAGATGAAGCAGCGGAACAACAGATGCGATACTGCCCACGATGATTTCGGCACTAAACGGCGCCCTTGACGACATCTCGAAGGCCATGAGGCTGCACAGGGTCTGGATCGCGCTGGCCCACGAGGACATCGGCGACCAACACAGGCGCACGACGCTTGGCCCCCTTTGGCTGCTGGTCAACTATCTGGCTTTCATCGGCACTTTCATCTTCGTTTTCAAGACCAGCGACACGGACTCGGCCGGGTACACGGCCTACGCATCGATCGGCCTTGTTGTCTGGTTCTATCTTATGGAGATGATCAGTCTGAGCGTGCCCCTGTTTTCGCGCGAAGGCAGTTTCATTCAAGGCACGAGGCTACCACTCTTCGTGTATGTAATGCGGCTGACGGTGCAATGTATCATCCGAGCGGCCTATTCAGTCGCGGGTTGCATCGTCATTCTTCTGTTTAGTGGCCTGGGGATTAGCACTGAGTGGCTTCTCTCAATTCCAGGGATGCTGTTGATTGTCCTAGCAACGCCTGCAATGGTGACGGTCTTTGCGTTTCTGGGCGCATTCTTTCCCGACGCTCAGTTCATCGTTGGCAACATCATGCGGGTCGGCACGTTTCTTACGCCCGTCTTCTGGGTCTACCATGGGCAAAGCGGCATACAGAACTATGCCTATCATTGGAATCCGTTCACATATTTCCTGGAAGTGGTGCGCGCACCAATCGCGAGCGGCGAATTCCCAATGCATGCCTTTGTCTTGACGGCCTATATCTCCTTGGCCTTCTGGGTGATCGCGCTGTTGTTGCTGGGCAGATATCGCAAGCGCGTTGTTTTCCTGATCTGAGTTTCAAAAAATGATCTCCGTAAAGCTGGATAATGTCAGTCTTGCCTATCGTCTCTACGAAAAATTGACGCTTTCGGCGCCTGATCGCCGTTTAGGGGCTCTGGGCGGCACGATCGGACGCTCCGGCGGCATGCAGGTCGTGCAAGCGCTCGAAGATGTCAGCTTTGAACTTAAAGCAGGCGATCGTTTGGGTTTGGTCGGCCCAAACGGGGCAGGCAAGACGACACTGCTGAAGGTATTGTACGGCATCTATCAGCCCTCGTCCGGTACCGTATCTATCGAAGGCAAAGTCGACGCCTTGTTCAACATCAACATCGGATTTCGCCCGGAGGCGACGGGACGGCGAAATATCGTTCTGAGAGGGTTGATCAGCGGATGGACCGAGGCTGAGATCGAAGAAAAAATGCCGGAGATCATCACCTTCAGCGAACTTGGCGACTTTATCGATGTCCCGTTCAAAACCTACAGCCAGGGTATGGCCGCCCGTCTCGCTTTTTCAGCGGCGACAGCACTCGATCCCGAAATTCTGCTGATGGACGAATGGATCGGCGCCGGCGACGCCGCGTTTCAGGAAAAAGCCAAACGACGGATGGATGAGCTGGCAGAAAAGGCGGGCATCATCGTCCTGGCGAGCCACAATGAAAACCTGCTCGAAAGCGTATGCACGAAGAGAATGACGCTTAAGAACGGAAGGGTGGAATCTCTCATCACGAGACCAACAAAGAAGGTTGGAGCTCGAGCCAAGTCTTAACGACGCAAGTCCTCTTCCGTAATCCAGCCTCTTCCACTTACCAGGAGGTGAGACGCGTCGTTCGCACAATGAGCAAAAGTCCGTTGCGGTGGCGCCAGAATCCCAATAATTGTGCCTCTTATTCTGGCGCCTTTTACGCTTGCGATCGGATCCAGGGCTTGCCATGCCTGCGGCAACCGAGCTTGCCAACGTTCGCCCCTGCGAACATTCTCGAATGAAATATGCTTAAGCAGGTGAGCCAATGACGAAACAAGAAACCATTCCGATGAATGACCTGAAGCGCCTTTATCAGCGCTATCAGATCGAAATTGAACGCGAGGTGGCAAGCACTTTACAGTCGGGATGGTGGCTCAATGGCGCGGTGGGCAAGAGATTTGCGGCAAATTTTTCCAAGTTCATAGGTGCTTCCGAATGCATCCTTGTGGCCAACGGTACCGACGCGCTCGAGTTTGCGTTGGCTGCGGTCACGCGCGGTGGGTCGCGCGGACGTGAGGTTATCCTGGCGGCCAATGCCGGGGGATATGCCAGCTGTGCGAGCTGGCATAACGATCTTGTTCCGCACTACGTCGATATCGAACCAGCCAGCCAACTGGTAGATCGTCGATCGGTGCTCAAAGCGGCCAACGCGGACACCGCTGCAATCGTTGTGACCCATCTTTATGGCGGCGTCGTCGATGTGCGCGCGCTCCGGACCGAACTCGCCGATGCTGGGCTCCCGCACATTCCGATCGTGGAGGATTGCGCGCAAGCGCACGGGGCAAGGGTCGGCGGCGACGTTGCGGGTTCGCTGGGAGATATCTCCACTTTCAGCTTCTATCCAACCAAGAATCTCGGGGCCATGGGTGACGGCGGCGCCGTTCTCACCTCCAACGCCTCGGCCGCGGCATATGTGCGGCAACTGCAGCAATATGGCTGGAGTTCAAAATATCATGTCGGCGTGCCCAATGGCCGCAACTCTCGCATGGACGAGGTTCAAGCTGCGATACTGGACATTTTGTTGGGCGACGTTGATAACCGCAACGGGCAGCGGCGTACCATTCTCAACCGTTACAAGTCGGCCTCCGGGCGTCGATTGCAATTCTTGGAAGGTGGCGGCGGCAGCGTCGCACATCTCGCGGTCGCGCTCTGCGACGACCGGGATGCGTTCAGGACGTTTATGAAAGAACGTGGCGTCGATACCGACATCCACTATCCTGTGCTGGATTGCGACCAGGTCGGCTGGGCGGCAATGCCGATGAAGGGAATGGAAAATCTCGCCGTTTCAAGAGCCAGCGTCAGCCGCCTCTGCTCCGTTCCCTGCTATCCCGACATGACGGAAGACGAAATAGAGCATGTGTGTCAGGTGCTCCGAGCATGGGAGGCAGTGTGACAACACGCTCGATTGTTTTCCCGATCTATCGAAATCAGGCGAACATCCCCTCCCTTTTGCAAGCGGTCGCAGATTTCCATTCCAGATATCAAGGTGACATCGAGTTCGTCTTCGTTGTCGACGGATCTCCTGATGAATCCGGCCCTCTGCTGGTCAGGGCATTGAAAGGCTCGGGCTACGATTACAAGATCATCTTCCACAGCCGGAATTTCGGCTCATTCACCGCCATTCGAACCGGGCTCGAACATGCGTCAGGCGAACAGGTCGCCGCCATGGCCGCCGACCTGCAGGAACCGCCGGACCTGATCGTCGAATTCTTTTCAAAACTGGCACAGGATGAAGCGGATGTGGTGTTTGGTCAGCGAACCGGGCGGAGCGATCCGCCCCTGACCAAATTTCTGTCGCGAATTTTTTGGGCAGCCTATCGCAAGTTGGTTTTGCCAAGCATGCCAAGTGGCGGGGTCGATATCTTCGCCTGCAATCGCCAGGTCCTGGAAGCGATCCTGTCGATTGAAGAACCCAACAGCTCACTTGTCGTGCAGCTGTTCTGGGTCGGGTTCAGACGGGAATTCGTGCCGTACCGCCGCCGGGAACGAGAGCATGGAACAAGCGCCTGGAGTATGGCGCGACGGTTCCGATATATGATGGACAGCATTCTCTCGTTCTCCGACTTCCCGATCATGCTCACGCTATGGGTGGGTTTTGCCGGCTGTGTGCTGAGCATTCTGTTTGCAGCGGTTACCGTTATTGCTCGCCTGCTTGGAAATATCGACCCTGCCGGCTACACGACACTGGTGCTGCTGATCGTCGGCTTCGGTTCAGCAAGCCTCATGGTTCAGGGCATCCTGGGTTGCTATCTCTGGCGGGCGGTCGAGAATACCAAGTCGCGTCCACTTAGAATCATCAGCCGCGTCATTGACGGAACAGCTAAATGACCGACAAGCCATTTTTCGTCCACGAACGCGGCATCTGCGAAAGCCTCCGCGTCGGCAGTGGAACTCGCATCTGGGCGTTCGCCCATGTCCTCCCTGATGCCGTGATCGGCTCGAACTGCAACATCTGCGACCACGTCTTCATCGAGAACGACGTGATCGTCGGCGATGACGTGACCATCAAGAGTGGTGTCCAGCTCTGGGATGGCGTGCGCTTGGGCGATGGCGTGTTTGTCGGCCCGAATGCGACCTTCACCAACGATCGCTTTCCGCGTTCCAAGGAGTATCCCGAGGCGTTTCTGCTGACGACTGTCCAGGACGGCGCGTCGATCGGCGCCAACGCGACGATCCTGCCGGGCATTGTGATCGGCCGCCGAGCGATGATCGGCGCGGGTGCAGTGGTGACAAAAGATGTCCCCGCCAACGCCGTTGTCGTCGGAAACCCGGCCGTGATCGTCGGCTACCAGACCGGCCCGCAAATCGTGTCGGCACTGACGCAGACCCAACCCGGCGCGGTCGGCGAGAAAATGTCGCTTGGAGTTGGCGGCAGCGAACTGTGGCGGCTGCCGCATTTTGGCGATTTGCGCGGTGAGCTTGCGCCGCTGGAATTCGGCTCGGACCTGCCCTTCGAGCCGGTCCGCTCATTCATGGTCTACGGTGTGCCCTCCGACAAGGTCAGGGGCGAGCACGCGCACCGGGAATGCCAACAATTCCTTATCGCGGCTCATGGCCGCCTATCCGTGGTCGTGGATGACGGCCATGACAGGAAAGAGGTTTCGCTCACCGAGCCTTCGATCGGCCTCTACATTCCGCCCGGTGTCTGGGGAATCCAATACAAATTTCAGCCAGATACGGCACTGCTTGTCCTGGCTTCACATCCCTATGATGCCGGCGACTACATCAGGGATTATGCTGATTTCCTGGATACGGTCAGGCAGGATGGCAGTTGATCGAATTGGCGGCGATGCTGTCCGCTTCCTTGTCGCCGGCGGCCTGAACACTGCATTGACGAGTGCCGTCTATTTCGCCGGTCTGATCGTGCTCCCTTCGGGGTTGTCCTACGCGCTTGCCTGGCTGGCAGGCCTCGTGTTTGTAATGGTGTTCTACCCTGACCGTGTCTTTCCAGGAAGCCGTACAGGTCTTACGGATCGGCTGGCGATCGGGGCCACGATCGCAGTTGTGTTCGTGGTCGGATTGGTGAGCCTTCACGTTCTCCAAGCCATCCTGCAAAACAACGTGATGGCATTCATCTTAACTCTTGCCACGACAACCGTCCTAAACTTCCTTTTTTCTCGATGGATACTCCGCAGATAATGCTGATTCGACCAAGCACAATTCGACCTGCCATCACTTTTTTTGCGATTTTTGTCGCGATGTATTTCTCTGAACTGGCTTCCTTTTCGCTGTCAGTTGACGAAGAAGTGGCCGCCTTCCGAACGGATGCGTCGATCTGGATCGTTCAGGGACGCTGGGGCGCATATCTGATCGAAAGATTCCTTATTACCCACCCGGTGATGCCTTTGCTGGCGCCGGCCGTCTTTGGCGCAGGTTGTGTCGCCGCCTACCTTCTCGTCATGGACGCCATCGGCAAGGACGAGTTCACCGTCCCCGAGTATGCATGCTTTGCGGTCTTCTGCGGCTTTCCAAGCTGGTTCTTCATCGTCGAATTCTATTCGAACATTGCCGCAGTCGGGATCGGCCTGTTCGCCACCGCCCTTGCGCTTTGGCTGATCGCCCAAACAGACTTTTCGCTGCGGAGTCCGCGCTTCCTTGGCGCAGTTGCTGCGGGCGGTTTCGCGATTTCGATCTATCAGAGTTTCGCGCCAGCAATTCTGGTACTCGGCATCGCGATCTCAATTCTGCAGGCGCGGGGCGATACCGAAAAATCGGTGCCGAAATTTCTGCTTCGCGTTGGCATCCTGCTGGCCGGCGCCATTTTGTTCTACGCGATGGGCAATGCCATTTTCAGATCGTTCACATCCATGCGGAACGAGTATTTCGACTCGCTTTCCCAGCCGGGGTTTCTGTTTCAACATCCAGTTATAGTCATTGAGCGCGTCCTGCAGGCGATGGGAGGAGCGTATGGCCTGGACAAGGGCACCTACGCCGTTGTGTTGTGGACTATTCCCCTGATGCTGAGCCTGGGCGGCTGGGAAATCTTCAGGGGATCGACCCACTCAAGGCTGCTATCGACAGCAGCAGCCTTTGTTTCGCTGCTTGTCCCCTTCAGTCTTCATTTTCTCGCTGCGGGCAACATGCCAGTCAGAAGCCTCGTCGGGCTGCCGATCGCCGTGTGGCTATTTGTCTATGTCGCGGTGACCAGCAAAAACTCCAGAATCAAAACAGCCTCGGCGATCTTGCTGGCGGTGGCGCTTTTTCAATTCCAGGTGATCCAGAATTATCGTCAGGCATCCAGCTATCTGGTCGACAAGCACGACACTCTTTTGGCGGGCGCCATCTACGACAGACTGTCGGTCACACCCGGTTTTGATGCAAAACGCACCTATGCTTTAAGTGTGTTCGGCGCACAGCCATTTGTAACCAACTATCCCAGGCCTCCCGATTCGACAGTCGGTCACTCTTTCTTCGAATGGGACGGCGGCAATCCTTGGCGTATCGCCTACTATATGAAGTTGCTTGGCTATTCCAATTTGAACGGCACGACCCCGGAGCAGGTGAAGCAAACGATCGTCCGTCTTTCGACCATGCCTGTGTGGCCGGCTCCCGGCAGCGTGGAAATCAAAGATGATATCGTCTTGATAAGGCTCGGTGAGTCGCCGAGTTATGCAAACCAGCAGGCTCTTAAAAGTACAGCCAATCAATGAGAAACGCCGCAAATAGTTCGGGGCTGAAACCTATGGCACCCGGTCGTCATCGTCATCTTGGATCGCTTGGGCCTCTACCGCGCGATCTACGTATCTTTCGGTGGAGCATCCTTGCCGTTCGCCAGCTCAATGATGGTTACCCTTCTGGCGTTGATACATTGCTAAGCTATCGCTATATCGAGCGGCCCGGCATGAGGCGCTCTGCTCTCGGACGACCAGCTTGAAGACTTTTGCATGAAGGCCGTCGCGACCGCCCGTCGGCTCAGCCGCCATCCGGCTTCGACTTCAATCCTATCGAGAACGCCTTCTCAAAACTCAAGGCTCTCTTGCATGCCAAACCGGAGCGAACCGTCAAAGCCTAAGGATCGCTACGGTGCCGAACTGCAATCTCCGACCGAGTGCGAAAGACCACTTCGAAGCCCAGGGCTATGATCCGATTTCGTAGGCGATGCTCTAGCGGGCGCGTTTATGAGCCAAATATACCTCGGTGAACTCGCCTATTATGCCGTGCCGGTGATCGTGAAAACGGTACACCTCAACGTCCATTCCTGACCACTGTTGGATCAGTTCCGGGAGGTCGTAACCATAGTGGAATGTTACGAGCGAACCGGCGTCACTCACCGGATTTCCATGATACTCTGGCTCGCCAATGTACTGGATCGTTCCATCCGGTCTGTAGAGCGCACGACGCTCACTGACACTCTTGCCCTTGTAGGTGGGAACGGTGAAAAGATAGGCGCCACCAGGTTTCAGGGTCCGGGCAACCTCCTTTGTCACCCGCTCCGGCATATTCACATGCTCCATTACGTCAAGTGTTATCACCAGATCAAAAGTCGCATCACCAAACGTCTGCGCTTCCAGATTTTCGTTTCGGACGCCCTTGATAGACGAGCCCAAATGCTCCTTGGGAAAGTATTGCGATTCGACATAGGCAGCACATTCCCGCTTCAACTTCGGAGAAATTCCCCGAGGGGTGGGAGACGATTCATGGATAGCGAGATTGCGCCAATGAGGAGCATGTCGCGTGAGCGTAAGAGCCAAAGCTCGCTCGCGCGGGATCGATCCGCATCTGGAGCAGAGGAGATGATCGCGATACCAATCAAAACTAGCAGCAAACTCAACATGAGCCTCACAGATCGGACAGTAGCCGGCTCGACGGTAAACTAGCGAAGAATCAGAATTCATAGAGCACCATTAGGATCCTCCAAAACGAAGCCGCAAGCCGGATGCTGCTTTGGTTACAAGGTCGGACAACCGCGAAAGAGCACCGCCGCCGCGCTGCTGCTCCAGCCTATGGCTGACCCCATTCGCCGAAAGGAATTGGGCAAAACGATCATATAGAACGGTGTACTTGCGCTGAAAACCATCATAGTCGCCAACGCGCGCAAGCTGGTGGACATCCAATTGTCCTACCTTCCCAACCGGGACGTGCGGGATGCTCATAAGCTCCGCCATTTCCGTCGTTCTTGAGTCATGGGAAATAATAGTTGCAGGAATGCCGTTGGTTAACGCGATCAAGTTCCCGTGAAAGCGTGTCCCTACTGAATAGTCTACCTTCGATATATACCGATCCCATTCCGCCAGATCGAAGAAAAATTTTGCTTTCTCTTTGATATGCCTTACATAGACAGTCGGATCCACGTCCATATTCATCTGCTCAAGCACTGCTCGAGCATTCTCGAAATCAATTTCTTGCCCGTCTCCGGAAAGTAACATTCTCATTTCCGGTTCTTCGTTCTGAAGGACATAGGGATAGTGATTATCGATAGACATTTTCAAAAGATCAGCCTCAACGCGTCGAGCGGACTCAGGATCTCCCGAATGCAAAAATACATTTCGCGATCCATTCACCGCAATTTTCAGCTTGGCGCCCTTTCTCGGCCTCTTTATTCTCAAGTCACGACGCAATTTACGAAACAGGCTTGGGCATCCAACCTCTGTAACGTTCTTTATTCCGAAGTCATTCATGACTTCAGCCGTAAAATGGCCACGAACTCCAACCGTTTTACTGCGCTCGGATATGATATGAAGGAACCTCTTACTACCTTCTGGAATATCCGTTACTTTGTGACCAATGGCAGGCGCCTGCGCACCAAGTCCAGCGACCACGCATGGTAGTTTTGTTGGCTCTATAAAGTCAGCCAGATAAGACAAATCAAAGTCTTTGTAAATGAAATTTGCCGCAGAGATAGCTATGATATCGAAACGTTCATTTACCTGATGCGGGGAGTAACCCAATCCTTGCCCGAATTCCTCAAAGCGAAGCTCCTCGAACAGAGACTGCCCTATCAAAAGATTTCCGGTGTTATACCCAACGACTTCAAATTTTTTTTCAAAGGCAATCTGCGGGTCAGGATGCGGAGCTATTGGCGCTCCGAGAAAAAGAATCCTCACTAAAATCTCCTCGCCGCTCTATAAACGTGTAATTTTCGACAATCGCCAGCATTGTCATTCATGAATTGGGATGCCAAACTGCTCACTGAGTTCACGTTCGTAGATGCTTGCCCGCTTGAGCGCAACAGGCCCAAGTTCGTGCCTGTGTATCGTGTCAGCCTGCACCTGCCTAATCTCCTGTAGGTGCCTTAAATCAAAATTTCCTACAGTCACGCTCGACTGATGTCGGCGGTGAGAATTGAGAGAGCGAGGCGAAAAAGCAATAGAACCATGCTCAAGTAGACGCAAATATGTCACCCAATCCCCGGCGTTGCGCAACGACATAATCTCTTCGCTGTGCTTGGCTAACGCGTCCTCGATCGCCTCCCTTCGAAACAAAACCCCACTGACGTTAGGAATGGTGTTCTTGAGATACAGCGCCTCGGCAATTTCCCGACGGCCATCGATGACATAGGGCCTTGTCCACCGAGCGCGGTCAATATCGGCCACATAGTCGAGATAGTGCTCTGACAAGACGCGGCCGACACCGTCTATCTGACGCGACTGGCAGTAACTCATCACGACTTCGTCACGCTCAAAGGCCGGCATAAGCTCTGCCAGAAAGCCGGGATCGGCCAAGTCGTCGGCTTCTGCGATCCAAACGTAATCGCCGCGCGCCATTTCAACGCCACGCATCCATTGGCGGAAAACCGAGCCTGAATTCTGGGCATTCACGACCAGCCTGCATGGAATGTCGCATTGGGCTCGAAATTCCTCGATGATTTCGATGCTGCCGTCGGTAGAAGCGTCGTCCAGAACGATGATCTCATAGGGCCGCACCGTCTGCCGGACAATCGAATCAAGGCGCGCACCGAGATAACGGGCATAGTTGTAGTTCGGCACTATGACGGACACGCGCGGCAACGGCCTCTCAGCGTAAGCCAGCAGGTCGTGCAGGTAATGGCTGAAGTCAAACTCCTGTCGGACGATCTCCTGGCCGGTGCCTGCAAGTCGCCGCGCATCATCTGGGTCATCAAGCAGACCGCCAATGGCTGTTGCCATGGCATCGGTGTCGAACCCGGGGACAAGAATGCCGCAATCGCGCCTCAGCAGATCCTGGAAGCCGCCGGCGCCCTCGAACGCGACCACCGGGATCGCCGCATCAAGCGCTTCGAGCACCACCGAAGGGAACGGATCTTCACGCGAGGTCAACGCGTAGACATCGGCCGCGAAATAGTATTCCTGCGGGTTCTCGACCAGTCCAACGAAAACGAAGCGATCCTCAAGGCCAGCCTCTTTCGCCCGTTGTATTTGCTTTGCATGCAGGCTGTGGTCGAAGTGGCCGAGCCAGACAGCGACCACATCTGGCCTGGTCCCCATCACCTTTAGGCAAGCATCCACGAAAAGATCGAGGCCCTTCCGATGGTCGGCATAGCCAGCGCACAAGACGATGCTGGCGTTCGACGACAACCGCAACTTCTTGCGGACCGTCTCGCGGACCATTTGGCGTTCGGCGGCGCGATAGGGCGTACGCAGGTATAGACCCTGCGGTCTGACAACCGACTGGCGAACCGCCCGGCCGACAAACTCCTCGAACCCGGCCTTCACGATCGCGGCTGGGAAAACAACCATGTTGGCGCTTTCAGCAATTGCGGCCGCAGCATCGGCGAGTCCGTACGACCGCAGGATTCCAGGAAGTTCATGGATCAGAGATACCGTGCGAAATCCGGCACGCTTCAGCAACGGTACGATATCGCCGGAAACCGTCGTATTGACGATCGCGACGTCCGCGCCGGCATTCCTGATGGCAGTCAAACGGGATAACACATCGGCATCACCACGCTCAGGCAGGTCGATCCTGTGCACTGTCGCGACACCGGCGAAGCGGCCGAGCAGCGGCCCATCGCCAAGGACGATCATGTCGACATCAAATTGCAGTCTCCCAAATTCGCGAGCCATCGCCAGCGCCAGCAGTTGCGCTCCGTGCGGATGGGCATCGTGGGAAACGACAACTATGCGCGGCCTCGATTTCCCGCCCGCCGCCTCCAGAGCGTCGCGGGTCGCCTGTAGATAGGCATAACCGTTTACGTTGTCTGGCTCCAGGTGCGCGCCTTCCGCCCATTCGTTCCAGGCATTGACGAAGACCAGTCGCTCGGACGGCTCCTCGATATGAGCCAGCGTGTCCTCGATGGCGTTGTCGAGCCATTTGCGGTAGAGCGCGGGGGTGTTGTTGATGAATACGGTGCCGCCGTGCTTGCGGCGCGCGGTGTTGTCCCAGCCTGGGCAAACCGAACGGAAGAGTTTGTATTTGCGGGGCGGATAGTTCTCGCTGCGCTGCGGGAAAACCGACCAGTCATAAACGGTTGATGCAAAATCCCCATGCAGCGGCGTCACGGTGTGCGTGACGTTTGGCGGCGCGGAATTGTTTGGGGGAAATTCAACAGCACCATCGAACCCATAGCGATCAGGAGACACGGACTCGAAGGATTGGGTATAGGCGAGGAAAATTTCCCCAACGCCGTTATCCCGGCACCATTTCCGCCAGCGCCCGGCCGTCTCCGCTGCCGCCGGAAGCAAGCTTGGGCGATACACAAGCAGCAGTGGCTTGCCGTCGATGCGGATGTAGCGGGGGTCGCTCAGGTAAGGAGCCACCTCGGCGATAAAGGCGAGATCGTCCTGAGGAGAATGGTCCTGGGCGATAAGTATTTCCTGATCCATGCCATCCCAGCGGCGTGACCAGTTCTCATTGGCCCAGCAGAGGCAAAACGGCATATCGAGGCTCTTGTCCTCAAGCCAATTTTCGAGCGGCGTTTCCAGGAGCCGCTTGCCGCCGAACCAATAAAAGTAGAAACAGAAACCCTCCACGCCATAGAGCTTTGCCAGTTCGATCTGCTGACGCTGCACGGCCGTATCGCGCAAATCATAATAGCCAAGCCCCTCCGGCACGTGCGGCTGGTAATGGCTGACAAACTGCGGCTGAGCGGGCCTGACGTTGGTCCACTCAGTGAAACCCTCCCCCCACCATTCATCATTTTCCGGGATCGGATGGAACTGTGGCAGGTAGAATGCGATTACCCGCACCGGCTTTTGAAGCAAAGGCGGCCCTGCGAGGCGCGGCAGGTAGACCGGCTCTGGCGCAAGACTCGGGCCAGACCTGAACAGAACCGCCTGTGAGCCTCCGCCCAGGGGAGCATCAGGCGCCTCCAGGCTTCTCCAGGCGCGATAGGCGTTCGTCACGCCAAACAGCGAGGGAAACCGCGAGAAAACAGTGCTCTTCAACTTTCTCTTCGCATCGTTAGACAGCGGCAGATCGTGCCAACAGCGGTAAGCGGCGCGAGCCATGATGCGGCGAACTCCGGCGGGCGCTCTGCCGATGGCGCGGGCGCGATTCCCAAGCCCTCGCAATGGCTTGGTGAGCTGCCAGGACGTACTGGCATAAACGGCATGGAGAACGCCGTGCAGCCGGGCTTCCTCGGAGCGCGCATTGTCGCGGTCTGCAAGCAAGCTGCCGGTCATTTCTCGCACGGCATGAAGAACGCCGTGCAGCCGGGCTTCCTCGGAGCGCGCATTGTCGCGGTCTGCAAGCAAGCTGCCGGTCATTTCTCGCGCGGCCGACAATTCTTCTTGCAGAGCCTGGACCTCTTCGGCCCTGGCGTTGATTTGCGCCCTTGCCTGTGCGATCTCGTCTTCGTGATCCCTGACATGCGCGCGCATTGCGACCAGTTTGCTGGAGAAAGCCTTGATCAGAGCCCCTTGCCGTCCCACCAACTCTCTGTTGGTCGCAATTTCTTCTTCCATGGTCACCGCCTTCAACGACCACGGATTCCCGGTTTGATCGGCCGCCTCGTTCTCGGTGCCGTCGAGAGGAACCATGCTTCCGTCGGCGAGAGCGATCCTGCCTTGCACGCTGCGAGGCCCCAGGACGTTTTCCTGGATCGGTCGCTTCGTTACGATGCAGAGCGAGTTCAGGAATTCGATGGAATGGATCGATGCCAGAGCAGCATCATCGAAGGCGACCTCATGCTTTTCGGCGAAGGTGGCCAAAGCCTCCATCCGACTGCGGTTCAGCCCCCAATGCTCATGGTTGACCACATCAAGAAGACGTTTGAAAAATGACATCGAGGAAAGAGGATCGTAGAGGCCGCCCTCGAACTCCCGCCAATAGCTGCAATGCAAATCTTCCACTATATACAGCCCGCCCTGGGAAATGTAAGGAAAATAGCGGGCGAAGGAGCGTATAATGTCGGACGACGTGTGCGACCCGTCATCTATGATAATATCAAATTCTTTGGAAACCGCAGCAATATTGCTTTCTACCTCATCCGTATTTGCGTCCCCGACAATAACAGCGATTTTCTTGTCGTCGAAAACCAGATTGCCGCACGCCACATTGATGTCGCATCCGAGAACGAGTTCCGCTTTGGTAAAATATTCCCGCCAGACCTCGAGTGAACCGCCGTTCTGGACCCCGATTTCCAGAATTCGAACCGGTCTGTTTCGATATTGCGCGAAGATTCGGTCATATGTCTCAAGATAGATCGACCATTTGTCCGAAATCTTGCCGCTATGGGCCAGGTACAGGTCACGAAGTGAGCTGTCTGGTGCTTCAGCTTGCTTGGTTATCATCCCGGCGTGCACTTCAGGTCCGGCGTCGCCAGCAGTCTGCCGCTCCGGCAAAGGAAACTCGCTCATGCGGTTAATGCCTGTTTCGTCTCACCGACCACAAGCCGGCGCACCACCTTGTCCGCCGATCGCCGCCAGTCCGGCGCGTTCCAGCCGAAGGTGGAGGCGAATTTCGCGCTCGATAGCCGGGAGTTGGCGGGGCGGCGCGCCTTGGTCGGATAGTCCATCGTAGCAATGTCCCGTACCCGCGCCCAAGGGCCACCAAACACGCGGCTTGTGTCGAGGATATGACGGGCAAAATCGCTCCAATTGGTCTCGTCCGTGCCAGCCAGATGATAGATGCCGAACGCTGTGAAGCTGTTGTCGCGCCGCAACACGGCCGCCGCATGCAGGATCGCGTCGGCGATATCAAGCGCCGATGTGGGATTTCCCCATTGATCGGCCACCACGGAAATCTCGTCGCGGTCGGCGGCCAGCCGCAGCATGGTTTTCACGAAATTCCTGCCGAACGGGCTGTAGACCCAGGCGGTGCGCAGGATCAGGTGGCGCAGGTTAGCGGCGGCTACCGCCTGCTCGCCGGCGAGCTTGGAGGCGCCATAGACACCGAGCGGCGCCGTCGCGTCGGTCTCGACATAGGCGCCGGGGGCGCTGCCGTCGAAGACGTAATCAGTCGACAGATGGATGACGGGAACGCCGAGCCGCGCCGCCGCTTCAGCCACCTTGCCGGCGCCGGTCGCGTTGACCGCAAAGGCCAGATCGGGTTCGTCCTCAGCCTGATCCACGGCCGTGTAGGCAGCGGCCGAGACGACGATATCCGGCTTCGCAACCGCGATGGCGTCGATGACGGTTTGGGGTCTTGTCAGGTCGAGTTCGGGACGGCCGATGGCGACGACCTCCACGCCGGCATTTCCCTGGCCGGCCTCCAGAAGACTTGCCGCGACCTGGCCGTCGCGTCCGGTGACAACGAGCCTCACGCGCCCACCTTGCGGGCTTCGCCCAATCTTTCGCCGGCATAGCGCTGTTCGCGGATCGGTCCCCACCACCACTTGTTGTCGAGGAACCAGTCCACGGTTCGAGCCAGGCCGCTGTCGAAATTTTCCCTGGGCGCCCAGCCGAGCTCGCGGCCGATCTTGGAGGCATCAATGGCGTAGCGGCGGTCGTGGCCGGGACGGTCTGTGACGAAGGAGATCAGCTCGCGATAGCGCCGGCCGCCGGCCCTGGGACGCCTGATGTCGAGCAGATCGCAGATCGTCTCGACGACGGAAAGGTTCGTGCGCTCCGAATTACCGCCGACATTGTAGCTCTCGCCCGGCATGCCCTTGGTGGCGATCAGTTCCAAAGCTCGCGCGTGGTCCTCGACGAACAGCCAGTCACGCACATTGGCGCCGGCGCCATAGACCGGCAGCGGCTTCTCGTCGAGCGCGTTGAGGATGACGAGCGGGATCAGTTTTTCGGGGAAATGATAGGGACCGTAATTGTTCGAACAGTTGGAAAGCACGATTGGCAGGCCATAGGTCTCGTGCCAGGCCCGCACCAGATGATCAGAGGCCGCCTTGGAGGCGGAATAGGGCGAGGACGGCGCGTAAGGCGTCTCCTCGACGAACATGCCGCCATCGAAGGGCAGGTCGCCGAACACCTCGTCGGTCGAGACATGATGGAAGCGGAAGCGGCTTTTCCTGTCGTCGGATAGGCTGCGCCAGTATTCGAGCGCGGCATTGAGAATCTTGTAGGTGCCGACGATATTGGTCTCGATGAAGGCGCCAGGCCCGTCGATCGAACGGTCGACATGGCTCTCGGCCGCAAGGTTTATGACGATGTCGATGTCATCACGGTGCATTATGTCGAGGACCGCCCTCTCGTCGCAGATATCGGCCTGGGCGAAGCTGTAATTATGGGCATTCTCGATCGGCCTCAGCGAGGCCAGGTTGCCGGCGTAGGTCAGCTTGTCGAGATTGGTCACCCGGTAGGCCGGATTGGCGCACAGATGCCGGCATACCGCCGAGCCGATGAAACCGGCGCCGCCTGTCACCAGAAAGTTCATACCACTATCCCCATGCAGCACCCTCTCTTGGCCACACTCTTTCTAGCTGCATTCTCTTTGGCAACGCTCATCAGTCGAACACCTCCGCCGCGGCCAGCGGCGGCGCCTTGAGGTCCTTGTCCGAAAGCTGGAAACCGCCAGGCAGCGAAGGCCATTCGATGCCGATTGCGGGATCGTCGAAACGGATCGACCGGTCATGCTCGGGCGAATAGGTGTCGGTCACCTTATACAGAACCTCGGTGTCGGGTAGGAGCGTCACAAAACCGTGCGCGAAGCCCTTGGGCACCAGGATCTGGTTGCCTCTTTCGGCCGACACTTCCAGAGCGACCCATCCTCCAAAGGTCTTCGAACCCCGGCGGATATCGACCGCGATGTCGAGGATGCTGCCACGGATGACGCGCAGCAGCTTGTCCTGGGCGCGCGGCGCGAGCTGGTAGTGAAGCCCGCGCAAGACCCCAGCGGCAGCGGAATAGGAGTGATTATCCTGCACGAAAAGCAGGTCAATGCCGGCCTGCGAAAAGCGTTCGGCATTGTAGGTTTCCATGAAGAAGCCGCGTGCATCGCCAAGTCGCTTCGGAACGATTTCCAGCAGGCCATCTATGCCAAGGGGCCTCACCTCCAGCATCTACCCCTCCGAAAGATCGACCACACGCCGGCGCAGATAGGCAGCGTACTCGTTCTTTCCGAGCCGGGTTGCCCGCTCCAGCACCTTGTCCGCCGTCAGCCAGCCCTGTTCAAAGGCGATTTCCTCCGGACAGGCCACCTTGATACCCTGGCGGTGTTCGATCGTGCGCACGAAGGAAGAGGCCTCGTGCAGGCTGTCATGAGTGCCGGTGTCGAGCCAGGCATAGCCACGGCCCAATCGGTGCACATGCAGTCGGCCGCGCTCGAGATAGACGTTGTTGATCGCCGTGATCTCCAGTTCGCCGCGGGCTGAGGGGCGGATGGTCGGAGCGATCTCGACCACCTCATTGTCGTAGAAATACAGGCCTGTGACGGCCCAGTTGGATTTCGGGTTTTGCGGCTTTTCCTCAATCGTCAGCGCGGTTCCAGTCGCCTTGTCGAAGGATACGACGCCGTAGCGTTCGGGATCCTCGACATGATAGGCGAACACCGAGGCGCCTGCGTCGCGCGATGCCGCGGTTCGGCAGAGCTGCGACAGGCCGTCGCCGAAATAGATGTTGTCGCCCAGGATCATCGACACGCTGTCCTTGCCGATGAACTCCCGGCCAATGATGAAGGCTTCCGCAAGGCCATTGGGGTGCGGCTGCTCGGCATAAGACAACACAAGGCCGAACTCCGATCCGTCGCCCAGTAGATCACGAAAGGCCGGCAGATCGCGCGGTGTCGAAATGACCAGAATCTCTCGGATTCCCGCGAGCATCAATACGCTCAGCGGGTAATAGATCATCGGCTTGTCGTAAATCGGAAGGATTTGCTTAGAGACGGCTAATGTTAGTGGATAAAGACGTGTTCCACTGCCTCCAGCAAGGATAATTCCTTTCAAAAAGCTCTCCTCGACATGCCGAAGCCCCCCGGCCTTGACCGCCAGTGCTTAGGTTTCATGCAATAGCTTGTCAATGCGGCAGGGGCAAACAAGAACACGGCGTCGGTTGCTGACATTAAAGGATGCTTTCCGCCGTTCGTAGTGCCGGCAAGGCCCGGCTCTGGAGGCAATACAGGCTGTCATCATACTGATAGCCGATCCCGATTGACGCGCTCCTCTGGCAAGGCCGATCAGCAGAGTCTCTCTGAATAGTACCATCCAAATGAGCGAACGTCATCGCAGGCGCCCCCGGTTCGCATGGGATAATCAACGAGAATAAGTGGAAAAGATACGTCCCAGAATTCAACATCGAGCCCTTGAGGCAAGAACTCATGTGACTTCCCTGTGTCCGGCGTGGCCGGCAAGGCAGCCGCCCGCAATGCTCTGCAGCAAAAGATTGCCGTGGAGAATGACGGCAATCGCTGATGCTGTCGATGCCGACAACCTCATCGCCGCACTCCAGGAACTGTCTGGCGACGTGATAGCCTTTGAAGCCCGCAACCCTATGACCAGAACCTTCTTTCGAACCGCCCATCCTCGGGACTTGACCCTGACGTCTACGGCACACCGAGCTTCTTGCTAAAATCAGGAGCGCTTGAGCAGCGACCAGACCGCCGGCACCAGGCTTGCCGCAAGGGCAACCTTGATCAGGTCGCCGACGATGAACGGCACGACGCCGAACTGCCAGGATTTTTCCGGACCGATGAGCAGCGCCAGCCAGGCAAAGCCCATCGCCATCATCACCACCTCGGCAACCAGCATCGCGTTGAAAAGCTTGATCGGGTGACGGTCCCAGCCGCGATCGGCGGCCCAGCCGACAATCGCCGCCATGACCACGAAGCCAGCGAGGTAGCCGCCGGTCGAGCCGAGCATGTAGGCAATGCCGATGCCTTTCTCCGGCGTGCTCTGGAAGACCGGGAAGCCCATCGCGCCTTCCGCCATGTAGAGCAGGAGAGTGGCGACGCCGAGACGCATGCCGAAGGCGGCAGCGATCAGGAAGACGGCGAGTGTCTGCATCGAGATATCGACAGGTCCCAGCATGACCTTGGTCCTGGCCGACAGGGTCAGCAGCAGCGTTCCGGCAATCGCCAGGACAAACTGCGTTGCCAGCCGCGCCGCGCCTTCCTGCGGCAAGGCCAGAGAAACAAGCGGGCGCATCGTCGTTGCAGTTGCCATGGTCACTTCCCCAATCCGATTTGCCGCGATCCAACAATCGCGCTCTTGCGTTTTCCTATATTGGCTTGCGTGCTATGCGGCAATCGCTTTTGCCATTCCAGGAACAATGTGGCGACATGGCCCTCAAATTCGACACCAGCTTCGATCCCAATTACGGCCAGGGCGTGAACGTGGCGCCTGACGTGCAGCGCGTCACGGCCCGTAACCCGAGCCCCTTCACCTTTTATGGCACCAACAGCTATATCGTGGGGCGCGAGACGTTGGCGGTGATCGATCCCGGTCCCGATGACGATGCGCATCTTCAGATCCTGCTCGACGTGATCGCCGGCAGGCCGGTCAGCCATATCTTCGTCAGCCACACGCATCGCGACCATTCTCCGCTGGCGGCCCGGCTGAAAGAGCGCACCGGCGCCACGGTGCTCGCTGAGGGACCGCACCGGCCGGCAAGGCCATTGCATATCGGCGAGACCAATGCGCTCGATGCCAGTGCCGACATTGCCTTCCTACCCGACATCGCGCTACCAGACGATGCGGTCGTCGCCGGCGATGGCTGGGCGATCCGGACGGTTCTCACCCCCGGCCACACCGCCAATCACGCGGCGTACGCGCTGGAAGGAACCGGCATCCTGTTTTCGGCCGATCATGTCATGGGCTGGGCGACATCCATCGTCGCCCCCCCAGACGGGGCAATGGCCGATTACATGGCATCGCTGGACAAGCTGATCGGGCGCGACGACCACCTGCTGCTGCCCGGCCATGGCGGGCCGGTGACCGCGCCGCGCAGTTTCACGCGCGGACTGAAGACGCATCGCAAGATGCGCGAGCGGGCCATACTGGAGCGGATCAGGGCCGGCGACCGGACGGTTCCGGACATGGTCAAGGCGATCTACCGGGACACCGATCCCCGGCTGCACGGTGCGGCCGGCCTGTCCGTGCTTGCCCATCTCGAGGATCTGGTGGCGCGCGGCATGGTCTCGACGGACGCCGCCCCCGCCATCGACGGCATTTTCACGCCAGCTCGATAGGCGCCTGACCCGGACGCCCGCCTTGTCGCGGGCGCGGGATCGCGGGGATACGACTATTCGGCTGGCGCCGCCCCGACCTGTCCGGCGACTTCCTGGTCCAGTTCCGCCAGGAATTCGGTGATGCGCGCGGCATTGTCGCCGAGGTCATGGCGGCCGTAACGCGAAGCCGACCGCATGTCGACGATGATCATATCGCCGTTATCGGTCACGCGGATCGCCACATCGGCCGGGAGGCCGAGCGCGAAGCTCGAGGCGACGGCGGTAATGGTCACTTCTCTCTGCCCAGCGAGGTCGGGATAGGGTTCCGAAAGGTCCCAGCCGCGCCGGTCGAGCACGGTTTCGACGGCATTGACGACGGTCTCGAACGGCAGGTCATAGCTGCGTGCGCTGACCAGCGGATAGCTGTCGGTCTGCAACGTCTGCTCGCCCGGCGTGGACGGAGACAGCACATTCATGTCGTTCGTGCGGTCACTCACATCGAGCGCGGGCGGATCGTCGAAATCGGTCGAGATGTCCCTCAGCGGCGGATAGATCGTCGCCCAGTAGGCAGCGACGCCATACGGGGTAAGCACCAGCAGGGCCAGCAAGGCGCCGACGGTCAGATCGCGGCCGCCACGGTCGCCGAAATTCCATAGCCTGGAAAAGGCCAGCCCGGCAAACAGCAGCGCCAGCGCCGCCAAAAGCGCGACAATGCCCAGCACCCACAGGAATACGGGCGTCTCGACGAGACCGAAGCGATGGCCGACGAAGTCGGTCAGCAAAAGCACCGCTGAAAATGCGCCCGTGCGCCGCGACCAGCCGGCGGCCTTCGACGTTTGCCGTTCGGGAATGCTAACCATTGTTCTCTGCGCTGTCCCCACCCGGACGGAGGTTTAGTGCCTTTTTGCGACGGCTTGAAGCCGAAACACGCAACATCCCGTCAATCCGTCGGCAAGCGATAATCCCTGAACTGCTGGCGCAAGGTGATCTTCTGGATCTTGCCGGTGGCGGTATGCGGTATTTCGCCGACGAAAGCGACATCATCGGGCATCCACCATTTGGCCAGCTTGCCATCCATGAAG
This sequence comes from Mesorhizobium sp. B2-3-5, assembly GCF_006442395.1. Lineage (NCBI taxonomy): Bacteria > Pseudomonadati > Pseudomonadota > Alphaproteobacteria > Hyphomicrobiales > Phyllobacteriaceae > Mesorhizobium > Mesorhizobium sp. B2-3-5. Next base: position 129,510 of record NZ_VFVX01000007.1, read on the forward strand.
CCGAGAATATCAGCCTTGGTCGGTTCCTTGCCCGGCTTGGCGACGACGACCAGCAGGGGCCGCTCGCCCCATTTCGAATGATGAACACCGATGGCCGCCGCTTCCGCCACGTCCGGATGGCCGACGGCCAGATTCTCGAGTTCGATGGTCGAGATCCATTCGCCGCCGGACTTGATGACGTCCTTGGCGCGATCGGTGATCTGCATATAGCCGCCGGCATCGATATGAGCGACGTCTCCCGTATCGAACCAGCCGTCCTCGTCGAATTGGTCCGCGCCCGCGCCGCCATAATAGGCGCGGGCAACAGCCGGACCGCGCACCTTCAGCCGGCCAAAGGTCTTGCCATCCCAGGGTTGCGGGTTGTTCTCGTCGTCGGTCACCTTCATTTCGACGCCAAAGGGCGGGTAGCCCTGCTTGCCCTGGATGTCGAGCCGCGCCTCTCCCTCAAGACCGACATATTCGGGCTTCAAGGTGCACAGCGTGCCGAGCGGCGACATCTCGGTCATGCCCCAGGCATGGATCACCTGGACACCGTAATTGTCCTGGAATTTCGTCATGATCGCGCGCGGGCAGGACGAGCCGCCGATGACGACCTTGTTCAGATGAGGCAGCTTCCTGCCGGTTTCTTCCAGATATTGCAGCAGCATCATCCAGACCGTCGGCACGGCAGCGCTGAAGGTCACTTTCTCGGTGTCGAGCAATTCGTAGATCGAGGCGCCGTCCATCTTGCAGCCAGGCATGACCAGCTTGGCGCCGATCATCGGCCCGCTCTGGCCAAGGCCCCAGGCATTGGCGTGGAACATCGGCACCACCGGCAGAATCGTGTCGCGTGCCGACAGGCCCATCGCATCGGGCATGGCCGCGATCATGGCGTGCAGCACGTTCGAACGGTGACTATAGACAACGCCCTTGGGATCGCCTGTCGTGCCAGATGTGTAGCACATGCCCGCGGCAGTACCTTCGTCGAAGGTCTTCCAGGCGAAATCGCCATCGACCTCTTCAAGCCAGCCTTCATAGGCGACGGCGTTGGGCAGCGCCGTTTTCGGCATGTGCGCATTGTCGGTGAGCACGATAACCTTTTTCAGCGATTTGACGGCGCCGACGATCGTCTCGAGCAACGGTATGAAGGTAAGGTCGACGAAGACAGCCTTGTCCTCGGCATGGTTCATGATCCAGACGATCTGCTCGGGAAACAGGCGCGGATTGAGCGTATGATAGATCGCGCCGATGCCCATGATGCCGTACCAGGCCTCGATATGGCGAGCGGTGTTCCAGGCCAGCGTGGCGATACGGTCGCCCAACCCATAGCCGTCGCGTTCCAGCCGCTGTGCGACCTTCAGAGAACGACGATGGATGTCGGCATAGGTGGTGCGCACGATCGGCCCCTCGATCGAACGCGACACGATCTCGCGCACGCCATGCTGCCGTTCAGCATTATCGATCAGCTTGTGGCACAGCAGTGGCCATTCCTGCATCAGCCCCAGCATCTCGTTCCTCCCCTAGGCTTTTTGCGTTGTAGCTTTGGTTCATTGTGAAGCGAACCGGAGGATTGTCCAGTCACTCGCTTGCATGGCGAACGATTTTCTGAGGCCGCGCAAAATCGGCAAACAGTTGAATTTTGACAGGTTTTGGGCCTTCGGCTCCTGAATGCTCGTGCCGACAAGGTGGCAGGAGGGTCGAAACCATCCGTGTTGGAAGCGGTGTCGTATTGGACGAAATCACGAGTAAATTCGCCACAATCCGGCCATCGTCCGCGTTAAGTTTCGTTAACGGGCAAAGGGGTGCGATTGGCGACTGAAAGAGGTTCGCATGGACGCGCAGCTCGACGACAAGGCCCTGGAGAGCACACTTGCGGAAAGCCTGGCCGATTTGGTGCCGGACGAAAAGACTGTTTCCGAAGAAGAATTTGTTGAAGTTGTCGGCGGCGCGCTCGAAGCGGTCGGCGGCACGCTGCTGTTCAAGATGTGCGTCCAGAACGAAGGGGAAGGCCAGCACGTCGCGGCGGCATCCGTCGGCGATGGCGGCAATCGCCAGTTCCTGCTGCTCACCTTGCCGACCGGCGGCGGCGCGCTGAAAGTCGAGACCGTTTCGAGAAGCAGCAATCCGGTGGCGGGCATCGCGGCCGCCTATGCCGGCCTGCTGGATGCCTTCAAAGCCGCCGCCTGAGCCTCAGCGGACACGAAAGCGCTGGTGTGCCACCCCTCGGCGGCTGGCGGCTGCCATGCTTGATGCCAAGGGGCTTGCGCAACAGCCGTATCCGCCACACCTTAAGGCCAGGCAAGGAGGAACTAGCATGGACAAGATCGCCAACCCGGCACCCGGCTTCCAGCGCAATCCTGACAAGATCATCACCGTCGAGCCCTATGTCGGCACTATCACGGTGCGCGTCGGCGATTCGATTATCGCTTCATCTGCGAAGGCCAAGGTGCTGACCGAGGCGCCTTATCCGGTCGCCTTCTACATTCCGTTCGCCGATATCGATTTCAACAAATTGAGCGGCACGGAACACTCGAGCCATTGCCCCTACAAGGGCGACGCCAGCTATTGGAGCGTGCTGCCGGCTGGCGAGGCGGGCAAGGACGCGATGTGGGCCTATCGGAAACCTTTCGACGAAATGACCGAGATTCGCGACCACGGCGCGTTCTACGCCAGCAAGGTCAGCATCGAAGCCAAGCCGGGCTGAGCACTTCGCGTCAGCCATTTGCAGGCCGGTATCACCTTAATATCAACGCGCAATCAGTCGGTAGTGCCGTGATCGCCTGTGCCGTCGGCATCGTCGAGGCGCACGAAGGTCATGCCCTTGTTCTTGAGCGCCAGGAGGCCCTGCACCACGCCCTCGCCGGCGGCGTGGGTCGGCTGGTTGATGTGGGCGATGATGACGTCACCGTCCTTGGCCGCGGCGATGCGCTTGGCGGTTTCCTTGGCGCCGAGCAGCGAGCCGCCATCGCCATTGATCGAGAAGCCGGCAATCTTGAAGCCGAGCTTGCGGATCATCGCGATGGCCGAAGGGCTGTATTCGGCGGTTGCGCCACGGAACCATTTCGGCGCCGGCTCACCCGTCCTGGCAAGAGCAGCGGCGCCCGATTCGACCTCGGCGAGCACCGCGTCAGGGCTGCCGGCGCTGCGTATGCCATAGATTTTCTGCGGCGTGTCGACCGCCGGAATATGGCGCCCGCCGTGATTTTCCAATTCGAAAAGGTCCGGATGTGCCCGCATGATGGCGACGGCCGCGGCGTTGCGCTTCAGCCAGATACCGGTGACGAAAATGGTGGCTGGTATGTTGTTTTCCACCAGCGCCGAGAGAATCCGCGTGTCGGTCTGTCCGCCGCAGGCATCGAGCGTGAGCGCGACGTGGCCCGCTCCGCTAGCCGCGGGCTTGATGTGCAGCGTGGGCTCTACCAGCGTCGCGGCATTGGCACTGGACAGCAGCGCCAAGGACGTGGCGATCATGCAGAGATGTCTTTGCAGCAGACGCATCAACCCGAATTCCTGACTGGCGATTTCTAGAGCATGATGCCGAAAAGTGTGAAGCGGTTTCGGACGACATCATCTCTTGGATTTAGAGGCAGATTCAGATTTCAGGTCGATTCGACCTGAAATCATCCGGCTCTAGCCGGTATCCCAAAACCCGCATGAAGGCGGAAATCGGGACGATGGATAGCAGAAAATGCCCGGCGCGGCGATTTGACCGCCCGCTGGGTGACCCCGCCTTTCGAGGCAGCCCCGACGATCAATCGCCGCTCAGACAGCGCCTTCGCGCTTCATCTCGGTGCGCGCGAGAACCTCGCGGGCCGCTTCGACGACAGGCTTGACCTCCAGGCGCCAGACACAACACGCCTTGCTGGGGTCGGTGCGGCGGCACAAGTCCTTGGCCACGCAGTCGCATGGCATCGGCGGCCGAAGCGCGATGCTGGGCACACCGACAGGTCCCCAGCGTGAAGGATGCGTCAGGCCGAACAGCCCGACAACCGGCGTGCCCGCGGCAGCGGCCATATGCATCGGGCCGCTCTCATTGCCGAGAAACAGCCGGGCCTGTTTCAGGACCGCCATCAGGCTCTCGAGCGACAATGTGCCGACAAGATCGACGACCGGCGTCGCTGTCTTGGCCAGGACCTGCGCGGCGGTCTCGCGTTCGTCCGGCCCTCCCACCAGGACGACGCCCAATCCGGCGTCGGTCGCAATTTCGTCGATCGCCTCGGCAAACCGTTCCGGCTGCCATTGCCGGCCCTTGAAACTGGCGCCGGCATGGACGGCGACAAAGGCGTTCGGGCGAAGATGGTGCTTGCCCAGAAGCGTCAGGGCTTTCACGGTCTCGAACGGCAGCGGCTGGATGCTTGGCACCGTCACGCGCAAATCGACCCCAAGCGCTTCAAGCGGCGAAAGATAGCGATAGACAAAATGCTGGCCGCCAAATCCGTATGGTTTGGCACGCACATTGGCAGGCTGCCTCTCCAGCAGCCGCAGCGGCCTTTCGGACGGATCATAGCCGACGCGTGTCTTTGCGTTGACGAGCCCGCTGATGATGCGCGAGGTTTTTGAATCGGTCAGGTCAATCGTCAGGTCGAAGCGGAAGCCACGCAGCGCCCGCACCATGGCGTAAAGCTCCTTTGCGCGCTCCAGAGTGGTGCCGCGCATGCGGGACCGCCTGAATGCGACCACCTCGGAGGCGATGCCATGCGCAACCACGAAGTTCTCGAATTGCGCTTCGCAGAGGAAGACGATCCTGGCACCGGGGAATTCGAGTTGCAGGTTCCTTGCCAGCGCCGAGGCAAGAACGATGTCACCTATGAACTTCGTTTGAATGATCAGGATCGAGCGGAACTGCACGGGTGAGATCTGCAACATCTGATTCCGAAGACAATTGGCGGGCCGTCCGCAAATTGGGCAGAAACAATGTCGAGATTACGCGATGCCGTCAGCACGTTCGCGTGAGTTTTCATACAAAACCGTAAGCTTTGATACAGCCTGACCGGCTTAGCCACGCTCCTTCGCCACCTGCACAGCAGCCTGCGCGGCCGCCAGCCTGGCGATCGGCACGCGATAGGGCGAGCACGACACATAGTCGAGCCCAACCTCCTCGCAGAAACGGATCGACGAGGGATCACCGCCATGTTCGCCGCAGATGCCGAGCTTGATCTGAGGCCGGGTCGCCCTGCCCTTTTGCGCGGCCATGCGCACCAGTTCGCCGACGCCATCGATGTCGAGCGAGACGAACGGATCCTGCTCGATAATGCCCTTCTGGCGATAGGTCTCCAGGAATGAAGCCGCATCGTCGCGCGAGATGCCGAAGGTGGTCTGGGTGAGGTCGTTTGTGCCGAAGGAGAAGAACTCGGCCGATTCGGCGATGACATGGGCACGGATCGCGGCGCGTGGCAGTTCGATCATCGTCCCCGTGAGGTAATCGATCTTGATGCCGCTCTCGTCCATGACGCTTTTGGCGACCGCGTCGATGCGCGCCTTCACGTAATCGAGTTCCTTCACAAGGCCGACCAGCGGCACCATGATCTCGGGCACCACCAGCGCGCCGGCCTTCTTGCCGGCCTCGACGGCCGCCTCGAAAATGGCGCGCGCCTGCATCTCGGCGATCTCGGGATAGGAGACAGCCAGCCGGCAGCCACGATGGCCGAGCATCGGGTTGAATTCGTGCAGGGCCTCGGTGCGCTGCCGAAGCTTGTCTGGCGATACATTCATGGCGGACGCGACCTCGGCGATTTCGGCCTCGGTCTTGGGCAGGAATTCATGCAACGGCGGGTCAAGCAAGCGGATCGTCACCGGCAGGCCGGCCATGATCTCGAACAACTCCAGGAAATCCGAGCGCTGCATGGGCAGAAGCTTGGCAAGGGCCGCGCGCCGGTCCTTCTCGGTGTCGGCGAGGATCATCTCGCGCATGGCCACGATGCGGGCGCCGTCGAAGAACATGTGTTCGGTGCGGCAAAGCCCGATACCCTCGGCACCGAAGGAGCGCGCCATGCGGGCATCGAGCGGCGTTTCGGCGTTGGTACGCACCTTCATGCGCCGCGCCGCGTCCGCCCATTCCATGATGGCGGCGAAATCACCAGACAATTCCGGCTGCAGCATCGCGACGGCGCCCTTGAGCACTTGGCCATTGCCGCCGTCGATGGTGATGACATCGCCCTTGCGGAAGGTCTGCCCCATCGAGAGCAGCGTGCCGGCCTTGTAATCGACGCGCAGCGAGCCGGCTCCGGAGACGCAGGGCTTGCCCATGCCGCGCGCCACGACCGCCGCATGGCTGGTCATGCCGCCACGCGTGGTCAGGATGCCCTCGGCGGCATGCATGCCGTGGATATCTTCGGGACTGGTCTCGATGCGCACCAGGATCGCCTTGCGTCCCTGTGTCTTGAGGTCCTCGGCATCGCCGGACGAAAAGACGATCTCGCCGGTGGCGGCTCCGGGCGACGCCGGCAGGCCGACGCCAATCACATCACGCGCGGCCTTCGGGTCGATGGTCGGGTGCAGCAACTGATCGAGCGAGGCAGGGTCGATACGAGCGACGGCCTCCTCCTTCGTGATCAGACCGTCCCTTGCCATCTCGACAGCGATCCGGAGCGCGGCCTTGGCGGTGCGCTTGCCGGACCGGGTCTGCAGCATCCACAACTTGCCGCGCTCGATGGTGAATTCGAGGTCCTGCATGTCGCGGTAGTGCTTTTCCAGACTGTCGGAGATGGTGACGAAGGACTGGAAGGCGTCCGGCATCAGCTTCTGCAGCGACGGCTTGTCGGAGCCGGCGGCGATGCGGGCCGCTTCGGTGATGTTCTGCGGTGTGCGGATGCCGGCGACGACATCCTCGCCCTGCGCGTTCACCAGGAACTCGCCATAGAGCTGCTTTTCGCCGGTCGAGGGATTGCGGGTGAAGGCCACGCCGGTGGCGGAGGTCTCGCCCATATTGCCGAACACCATGGCCTGGACGTTGACCGCCGTACCCCAGCTTTCTGGGATGTCGTGCAGGCGCCGGTAGGTGATGGCGCGATTATTCATCCAGCTTGAAAACACAGCACCAATGGCGCCCCAGAGCTGTTCGTGCGGGTCCTGAGGGAACGGCCTGCCGAGTTCTTCCTCGACCTTGGCCTTGTAGAGCGCGATCACGCCTTGCCATTCGATGGCCGTCAGTTCGGTGTCGAGTTCATGGCCGAGGCTGGCCTTCTGGTCTTCCAGGATCTCCTCGAACACCTCGTGATCAAGGCCCATGACGACATCGGAATACATCTGGATGAAGCGGCGGTAGCTGTCATAGGCGAAGCGCGCATCGCCGGAATCGGTGGCCAGTGCCTCGACCGTCTCGTCGTTCAGGCCGAGATTGAGCACGGTGTCCATCATGCCCGGCATCGAGGCGCGTGCCCCGGAGCGCACCGACACCAGCAACAGCTTCGACGGATCGCCGAACCGACGGCCGGTCAGCCGGCCGATATGATCGAGCGCGACCGCGACATCGGCTTCCAGTCCCGCGGGATAGGTGCGGCCGTTGGCATAATAAGCGTTGCAGACCTCGGTGGTAATGGTGAAGCCCGGCGGCACCGGCAGGCCCAGGCTGCACATCTCGGCCAGATTGGCGCCCTTGCCGCCCAGCAGATTCTTGTCGCCGGCACGGCCTTCCGCCGCACCATCGCCAAAGGTGAAAACCCATTTGGTCATGCTTTGCTCTCCGGTTGCAGGAGATTGGAAAGGTTGGCGAAACGGAAAGTTCCGCCCGTGTCCGACTTTGGAGCGATATGATGCTGCAGTGCGAAAGGCAAGCGCCGGAAAAGCCGGCTGGCCGCTACAATCGATTAAGAAAAAGCCCTTCCGGGACATGCGGCAAAAAGACTTGCCACCTCACGGTTCGGTGTCTAGAACATAAAGAGAACAAGAGGTGCCTCATGAAACAGAATGGAAAACTCGACTATCTGGAAATGCCGGCGACCGGCGGCACACTGGATCGGGTGAAGGCTTTCTACAGCACCGCCTTTGCCTGGTCGTTCACCGATTACGGGCCGACCTACTCAGCCTTTGCCGAAGGCCTCGACGGCGGTTTTCAGGCCGATGCCGCGGAAGCATCGGCAAAGCCGCTGCCCGTGCTCTATAGCGAAAATCTCGAGGAGACCCTCCACGCTGTGGAAAGCGCTGGCGGCACGATCGTCAAGCCGATCTTCCCGTTCCCGGGCGGCCGACGTTTCCACTTCGTCGATCCGGCTGGCAATGAGTTGGCTGTGTGGTCCGAATAGTCCGTTTGTAGACCACCGGGGGCCAACCGCACTGCTGGTCGATTTGAGTGTTCCCGTGATTGCTCATAAGCATTGTGCTTTTCGGCTGCTCTGCTAATAACGCGCCGCACAAGCGACTCTGACGGCTATTGGGGCGTCGCCAAGTGGTAAGGCATCGGTTTTTGGTACCGACATTCCCAGGTTCGAATCCTGGCGCCCCAGCCATCTATTTTCGTCAGCTACAGCAACCACTTAGTGGAGCTGAGCGCTATTTGCCGGGATGAGCGCGGGCTTCGGTTTCGAATCCCTTGGCGTCCCGCATCTGCTCTCACGTTTCAAAGTCGGCCCGTCGGAAGCTGGTTGCGACAGTCAGGTAACCTATCAGACGTCATGCAACGCGATTGCCGTGGTCAGCAGGGCCAAGCTCAGCATCGCCGCCACTGCGCGCATAACATGCGAGATCTCCCACCGGTTGCGAAGAGCGATCCACTCTGTCTCCTGTGACTGGGCTGGACGTCCTCTACCCTCGGTACCGAAGAAGCCCTTGGCGGGTGAGCTCAATTCAACGCCTTGCAGCCAGCACTTGTTCACCGGCTGGGTCATGAACCAGAAGATGCCCTGCATGACCAGCAGTGCGGCCAACGCGCAGGCGATCAGCCAGAATTGGATCGACCCCACTCTCGCAGTCAGCAGCGACGCAAGCGTCGCAATGATCCCGCCAACCTCCGCGACGCCGCCCCCGATCGTAAACCCTGGATAGTAGATCTGCTGGACGACAAAATACCGCTCCTTGCCGAGCCTGAGCTTACCAGGCAGTTCCAGAGCGTGGGCAAGCGCCATAGCCATCGCGCTCGCTACCAAGATGACGGTCACTACTTCAAGCAAAACATACATCGCGATCTCGCTTCGATGGCATTGCCCCGGCCCGCGAAAGAGCAGCCATCCGTAGTTCGAGCGGCTCCAAGTCGAACGCGACCGCCCCGATCGAGTTCCATCGAGCTAGCCGCTACCGTCGTGAACGTTAGCTCGCCTCGCGCATCGCTTCCGCGGCTTGCAGATCGACCGACACGAGTTGGCTGACGCCCTGCTCGGCCATGGTCACGCCAAACAACCGATCCATGCGTGCCATGGTGATCGGATTGTGGGTGATGATGACGAAGCGCGTCTCCGTGGTCTTGGCCATCTCGTCCATGAGGTTGCAGAAGCGTTCGACATTGTGATCGTCGAGCGGCGCATCGACTTCGTCGAGCACGCAGATCGGCGCCGGGTTGGTCAGGAACACGGCGAAGATCAGCGACATCGCCGTCAGCGCCTGCTCGCCGCCCGACAGCAGCGTCATGGTCTGCGGCTTCTTGCCGGGCGGGCGGGCAAGGATTTCCAGCCCCGCCTCTAGCGGATCCTCGGATTCGATCAGCTGCAATTCCGCCGTGCCGCCGCCGAACAGATGCGAGAACAACCGCTGGAAGTGGCTGTTGACCACATCGAAAGCGGCGAGAAGCCGCTCGCGGCCCTCGCGGTTGAGGCTCTGGATCGCTTGTCTGAGCTTGCGGATCGCCTCGATGATGTCCTCGCGCTCCGAAACGATGGTCTCCAGCCGGTCGGAAAGCTCCTTCTGCTCTTCCTCGGCGCGCAAATTGACGGCGCCGAGCCGTTCGCGCTCGATCTTCAACCGATCGAGCTGGCGTTCAATCTCGGCCATTTCAGGCATCGGATCGTCGACTTCCAGCCCGGTATGGCGAATGACGAGATGGGGCGGCGTGTTCAGCGTTTCCTGGATACGCGCCTCGACCTCCAGCCGGCGCTCGTCGGCCGCCGTCAGCCTTTCCTCGGCGCGGGCACGGGTCTCGCGCGCCTCGGCCAATGACTGGATGGCCCCTGTGGCCGCCTTGTCCAGTTCGGCCTGCCTATTCTCGGCTTCCTGCAGCCGGTCGGCGGCGGCCCTGCGCAAGGCCTCGGCCTCGGTGAGTTGCGACAGCAAGGCGCGCCGCTTGGCATCGATCTCGTCAGGCGCATCGGCCAGCCGCTCGCGCTCGGCCTCGGCCTCGGCCTTGCGTTCGCCAAGCGATGCGATCTGCGTCGAGGCGTTTTCGGCACGCACCAGCCAGTTGCTGCGTTCGGCGCCGATGGCATCGAGCCGGCGCGTGCGTGCCTCGGCTTCGCGCCGCAAGCCTTCATGCATGGCACGCGCGTCGGCAAGCGTGGCGCGGTCGCGGGAGACATTGGCCGAGGACTGTTCGAGCTGCAATTGCAGGTCGCCGAGATCGGGGGCATCCTGCAGCAGCATTTCGGCCTCGACGAACGCCGCCGAGGTCTCCTCATGGCTGTCGACGATGCGGGCACGCGCCTCGCCCAAAGCCGCGCGCCGGCTCGACAGCTCGCCGCCGGCCTTTTCGGCTTCGACCAGCGCATTGCGGGCGGCGTCCAGTCGGTGCTGGGCGTCGCGCCCGGCCTGACGCGTGTTACGCTCGGCCTCGCTTGCCTGGCGAAGCGCCTGTTCAGCCTGCGCCAGCGCCTCCTCGGCCTGACGCAGGGCGAGCGTCGCCTGCACCGCCTCGGCATCGAGTTCGGCAAGCCGGTTCTTCTGCGCCAGCCGCTGAGCCGCGGCCGTCGGCGCGTCGGCACTGGCGGTAAGGCCGTCCCAGCGCCATAGCGCGCCTTCGCGGCTGACCAGTCTCTGGCCGGGCGCGAGCAGCGCCTGGAGCCGGCGGCCATCAGCGGCCTCGACGATGCCGATCTGCGCCAGGCGGCGGGCAAGCTGCGCCGGGGCGCGAACCACGCTGGCAAGGCTTCTGGTCCCTTCCGGCAGGGCCGCGTCGCCGGGCTGGATCTGGCTTTCGCCCCAATGCGCCGGCGCGCTGCGGTCGAGCGGCACGTCTAGGTCTTCGCCAAGGGCCGCACCCAGCGCCGTCTCGAAGCCGCGCTCGACGCTGATCTGCTCCAGCACCGAAGGGAAGAGATCGCCGCTGGCCGCGTTCAGAATCTTGGCCAGTGTCCGGGCTTCGGTCTCGATCCGCGCCAGCTCCGCCCTTGCGTCCTGTAGCGGTGGGCGAGCGGCATTTTCGGCGGCACGGGCATCGATGACCGACTGCTCGGCCTGCGCCACCGCGGCCTCGGATTCTTCCAGCAACGCGACGGCCTGTTCGACCAGTATCCGCTTCTCGGCAGGATCCGGCAGGCCGGCTACCTTCGAGAGGATATCCGACAATTCGCGGTCCACCTCGGCGAGCTGGCGGGCAAAGCGGTCGCGGCGCTCGGCGGTTTCGCGCAGCGTCCGTTCGATCTGATGGCGCGAAGCGACGGCCTCGGCCCGTTCAGCGGTCAGCGCGGCAAGCCTGGCTTCACTTTGCGCAAGCGTCGATGCGGCCTGTTCGAATGCGGCGCGGGTGGTGGCCTCGCGCTCGGCGGCGCCGGCGTTTTCGGAATTCAGCGTAGCTTCTTCGGTGCGCAGGCGTTCGAGAACATCGGCATTGTCGCGCACCATCCGCTCCTCGCGGGCGATGTCGCCGTCGAGCTGCTGCAACCGGCGCTCGATCTCGGCCTGGCGAGCGCGGATGCGGCCGGCTTCCTCCTCGATCTGCGACTTGGCGATCGACAGCCGCTGGAAGGCAGCGGCGGCGGCGGCTTCCGCGTCGCGCAGCTCGGGCAAGCGATGGGCGCTGATGCCCTGCTCCTTGGCGGCGTTCATCTGCGCGGCGGCGCGGTCGCCGACAAGTGCCGTGGCGGTCGCCAGCGCCGAACGCGCCTCACCTTCCTGGGTCTTGGCCAGTGTCCAGCGCAGATGCAGAAGCGTCGCTTCGGCCTTGCGGATATCGGCCGACAGGTTCTTGAAGCGTGACGCCTGGCGCGCCTGGCGTTTCAGGCTTTCGATCTGGCTTTCCAGTTCGCCGACGACATCGTCGAGGCGTTCGAGATTCTGTTCCGCAGCCTTCAGCCGCAATTCCGCCTCGTGGCGGCGGGTATGCAGGCCGGAAATGCCGGCGGCCTCCTCGAGAAGTGCGCGGCGCGCCTGTGGTTTGGCCTGGATTAATTCGCCGATACGGCCCTGCCCGACCATCGACGGCGAGCGCGCGCCGGTCGACTGGTCGGCAAACAGAAGCTGCACGTCCTTGGCGCGCGCTTCCTTGCCGTTGATGCGATAAAGGGAGCCTGCCTCGCGTTCGATGCGGCGTGACACCTGCAACTCGTCGGCATCGTTGAAGGCGGCCGGCGCCGAGCGATCGCTGTTGTCGAGGAACAGCGTGACTTCGGCGGTGTTGCGTGCGGGCCGCGTGCCCGAACCGGAAAAGATCACGTCGTCCATGCCGGACGCGCGCATGTTCTTGTAGGAGCTTTCGCCCATCACCCAGCGCAACGCCTCGACGAGGTTCGACTTGCCGCAACCGTTCGGCCCGACAATACCCGTCAGGCCGCGTTCGATCACGAACTCGCCGGGTTCGACGAAGGACTTGAAACCAAGCAGGCGAAGGCGCGAAAACTTCATTCACGCGCCTCACAAAGGCGGGCAGCGCCGAAACGCCGCCGCCTCAGCGCCGAGCCGATGTCAGAGCAGAGGGTCGATGATAGCCGACATTTCCTCAATCGACATCGCCCCCTTGTAGGTCTTACCGTTGATGAAGAAGGTCGGTGTCGAGTCGACCTTGAATTCATTGGCGCCACGCTTCTGGACCGATCTCACATCGTCCAGAAGTTTCTGGTCCGTCAAGCAGGCCTCGAAGGACTCCTGTGTAAAACCGGCGAGCTTCGAGATTTGCAGCAGCGCATCCTTTGTGTTCGACACGCCAACCCAGTTGGCCTGCTGCTTGAACAGCACGTCGACCATCGGGAAATAGTTGTCCTTGGCGCAGCGCGCCAGCATGAAACCGGCTTCCGCGCTCGGATCGAAGGGGAATTCGCGCAGGATATAGCGGGCCTTGCCGGTGTCGATATACTTCGTCTTCAGCGCCGGGAAGGTCGTTTCGGCGAAATGCGCGCAATGCGGGCAGGTCATCGAAGCGTATTCGACGATGGTGACCTTCGCATTGTCCTTGCCAAGCTGCTTGTCGGGCAGTGCGCCCGGCTTCAGCAATTCGGCCATATCGACAGTGCCCTGTGCTTCCGGCACCTGAACCGCCGCCGGCGTGGCGGGCTTCGCGGGCGTGGCCGGATCGGCGGGCCTTACATCCGCGGCCTTGGCCTGTTCGCCGGAGTCGCTGCAGGCGGCGAGCAGGGCGACCGCCGGAATGGCGGCCAGCGAAGACAGGACGTTTCTGCGAGACAAGCTTGGGCCAAACGAGGAACGGCTCATACGAATCACCTGACAGGGGTTGGATTTTGCAATGCAAAAGTACGAAAAAGCGAGAGTTGGCGCGAATTAAGGCATCTCTGTCCCCAATCCAATCGCGAAACCTGACAAGGGTGATCACGAATGCGCGAGATTAACGACAAACCTGTGACTCTTTCCAGTGGGAACTAGACTTTCCTCCCGCCAAGAATTGTCGCACCCAGCCTTTCCAGGGAGGCTCGCAGTCCGTCATCTTCGATCAGCCCGACAGTATCGGACAATTTCATTTTTTCGGCCTCTGTCAGCGGCCTGAGGGCAGGCTTTGGCCGGACTTTGCCTGACATCACCGGCTTCTGCACGATCCTGATGCGGCCAATGGCGTTGAAGCCGAGGAAGGCGTTGACCCTGTTGATGATCTCACCCGTCTCATGCTGCAGGTGGAGCGCCGCCATGCCCTCGCAGGCGATGACCAGCACGGCCGGCTCGAACGGATCGTCTTCATGCAAGCGGCGCGGCCACTGGATCTTCTCGGGCCGCGAGCGGCTGGCAAGGCGCGGGCCCGCGATCTCTTCCCAGGACTGGACGAGACCAATCGAGATGCCTGCCCGCTTGCGCAGCACCGGATCGAGGATCTCAGTGGCGAGATCGCTCACCGGAACGGGATTGCCGAAGGGCCTTTTCCCTGCCATGTGCGTTCTCCAGCCACGACCTCACCCGATATCGGCCAGGCCAACACAAGATCAATGGCACCAGCAGACCAGACCCGCAAGGCCGAGATTGACAGGACAATGTCAGACGATGCCGCGTCGCGCCTGCTCGCCTGGTACGACGTGCATCATCGCGAACTGCCCTGGCGGGTTTCGCCGCGCGACCATGCCCGCGGCGTGCGGCCCGACCCCTACCGCATCTGGCTGTCGGAAGTCATGCTGCAGCAGACCACCGTCGAGGCGGTAAAATCCTATTTCCGCGCCTTTGTCGAGAAATGGCCTGATGTCGAGGCTCTCGCCGCGGCACCGACCGAGGACGTGATGAAGGCCTGGGCGGGGCTCGGCTACTATTCCCGCGCACGCAACCTCAAGGCCTGCGCCGATCTGGTGGCGGCGCGTGGCGGCCGGTTTCCCGACACGGAGGCCGCTTTGAGAGACCTGCCCGGCATCGGCGCCTACACCTCGGCGGCCATCACGGCGATCGCCTTCGACCGTCCCGCGGCCGTCGTGGACGGCAATGTCGAGCGTGTCATCTCGAGGCTGTTTTCGATCACGATGCCGCTCAGCGAGGCCAAGCCCGAGATACGCGCTCATGTCGAGCGCATGGTGCCGGCGGCAAGGCCGGGCGACTTCGCCCAGGCGATGATGGATCTCGGCGCCACGATCTGCACGCCGCGCCGGCCGCGCTGCATGCTGTGCCCACTGCGCGAGGATTGCACCGCGATCCTGTCGGGCGACCCTGAACATTTCCCGGTTCGCCTGCCGAAGGCCGACAAGCCGTTGCGGCGCGGCGCCGCTTTCGTGGCCATGCGCGAGGACGGCGCCGTTCTCCTGCGCAAACGGCCGGAGAAAGGATTGCTCGGCGGCATGACGGAGGTGCCGACCACCGCCTGGACGGCACGGGTGGATGGAGCCACCACGGCGGCGGCGGCGCCCTTTCCCGGCGAATGGCGGCGGGCCGGAACAATCACGCATGTCTTCACCCATTTCGCTCTCGAACTCGACGTCTTTCATGCCCACATCAAAGGTGATGCGCCGGAAGGGCATTTCTGGTCGCCGGTTCGAGAGATTTCCGGCGAGGCCCTGCCGACCGTCATGAAAAAGGCAATCGAGGCTGCGATACCCGGCGCGACGAAAAAGCCGTCACCATTGAGTGCAACGAGGCACCATGACTGAAGTCCGCCACATCGTTTTCGACATCGGCAAAGTGTTGCTCCATTACGATCCCAGCATTCCGTTCAGCCGGCTGATTCCCGACGAGACGGAGCGGAAATGGTTCTTCGACAATGTCTGCACGCATGACTGGAACGTCGAGCAGGATCGCGGCCGGACCTGGGAAGAGGCCGAGGCGCTGCTGATCGCCGAGCATCCCGATCACGCGGAAAACATCCGCAATTTCCGAAGGCACTGGCACGACATGGTGCCGCATGCCTATGACGACAGCGTCGCCATCATGCTCGGCCTGATCGAGAGCGGCCATGATGTGACCATGCTGACCAACTTCGCCGCCGACACCTTGGCCGAAGCCCGCAAACGCTTCGATTTCCTCGATCGTCCACGCGGTGTGACCATCTCCGGCGAGATCGGCAAGATCAAGCCGGATCGTGATATTTACGACCATCACGTTGCTGCGTTCGGCCTCGAACCGTCCGCGACGCTGTTCATCGACGACAGCCAGAAGAATGTCGACGGCGCCAGGGCGGCCGGCTGGCAAGCCGTGCTGTTCACCGATGCCAAGACGCTTCAAGCAGACCTTGAACGCCTCGGCGTCGTAGCCTAACCCCGTCCCAGATGGGCAGGCTTGTTTTGAGGTTTGATTCAGAGTGGTCGGTACTCGGCGTCAGTATCGAGCGCGGCCACTTCCACGGACATGGCGTCGCATATTTTCCGACCAACGACGTCAGCGAATTCCTTGCATTGCTGCAGGCATATCCGATCCAGCGCTCAGAGCTGGCACTGAAGTCACCCGGCCTGATCAACATCTCTGTCTTTCCGGCAGATGGCGTCGGCCACTTATTCGTCAGAATCGAGGTCGCTGAAGACATTGATGATCGTGATTTTGCGCGCGTTCGGCTCCGGACGGACTATGCGCGCCTGTCCCGCTTCGCCAACCAGCTCTCGCTGATGGCCAAAGGCGAGATCACCGAAATCATCCTTGAGGAAGACAAGGCCTGATCGAATCAACCCCCTGCCCGCTCCATGCCGAGGCGGGCGATGCGGCGAAGTTCGTCGATCGGGGTGAGCCCGCCGCTGCGCTCATAGTGCCAGAAGGTCCAGCCGTTGCAGGCGTCCAGTCCCTGCACTTCGGCGCCGATCTTGTGGATCGAGCCGGCGCTGTCGCCGATCGCCACAGTGCCGTCGGCGCGCACCTTGGCCGCCCAGCGCTTCTTGGCGTCGTAGAGTGTTACGCCTGGCGTCATCAGCCCGGTGTCGATCAGGCTTACGAAGGCCACGCGCGGCTCGGCGCGCTTGCCGGTGAGAACCGTGAGATCGGCTCCCTCAAGCGGCCGAACCGCGTCGATACGTTCATTGGCGGCGTCGATATAGGCCTGCTCGCGCTCGATGCCGACGAAATGACGGCCGAGGCGCTTGGCCACCGCGCCGGTCGTGCCGGAGCCGAAGAAGGGATCGAGCACGATGTCGCCCGGTTTGGTCGAGGCCATCATGACACGGGCGAGCAGGGCCTCGGGCTTCTGCGTCGGGTGCAGCTTGTCGCCATCGTCATTCTTCAACCGCTCCGCGCCGGTGCAGATCGGGAACAGCCAGTCGGAGCGCATCTGGACATCGTCATTCGATGCCTTCAGCGCCTCGTAGTTGAAGGTATAGCCCTTGCCCTTCTGGTCGCGCGAAGCCCAGATCATGGTCTCATGCGCGTTCTGGAAGCGGCGGCCACGGAAATTCGGCATCGGGTTGGTCTTGCGCCAGACCACGTCATTGAGGATCCAGAAGCCCAGATCCTGCATCTTGGCGCCGACACGGAAGATGTTGTGATAGGAGCCGATCACCCAGATGGTGCCGTTGGGCTTAAGCACCCGGCGAGCCGCCAGCAGCCAGGCGCGGGTGAAGGCGTCATATGCCTCGAAGCTCTCGAACTGGTCCCAGGCGTCGTCGACCGCGTCGACCTTGGATTGGTCGGGCCGGTGCAGGTCGCCGTCGAGCTGCAGGTTGTAGGGCGGATCGGCGAAGATGACGTCGATGGATTTTTCGGGCAGCCGGTCGAGGGCTGCGACGCAGTCGCCCTTGAGGATAGTGTCCAGCCATTCGGACTGCTGGGGAGCATGGGAAAGCTCGTCGAGAAGACGTACGGCAGACATTTTTACACCCAAGGCACGCGTTACTGTTTACTCCCCGTTATGGTTACCGATCAGCGTAAATATTCGGTGAAGGCCCGCCGGATGGCCGGTCAGGTTTGCGAAGGCCGGGCCATTGGTGTATGCCGCGCCGCTTGAGCCCTGAGCGGCCATTCATCCTCCTCCTTGTTCCGGATCACCATGCCCCAGCCAGACCTTGTCATCTTCGATTGCGACGGCGTTCTCGTCGATTCCGAAATCATCGCCGCACGGATCGAGGCTGAGCTGATAACCCTGGCCGGATACGAAATCTCGGCGGAAGAGATTGCCGAGACCTATGCGGGCCTGACATTCAAGGACATCCTTATACGCATAGAGGAGAAGTCCAAGATCCCGTTCCAGGTGTCGCTGATCGATCGTGCAGAGGACCTGGTCGACAGGAAACTGCGCAGCGACGTGCGTGCCATTGAAGGTGTGCGCGAAGCGGTCGCCTCCGTCACGGCGCAACGTTGCATCTGCTCCAACTCCCGCTCGGAGCGGATCGATTTCATGCTGGAGAAGGTTCACCTGCTGCCGTTTTTCGCCGGGCGGATCTTCTCGGCGATGGAAACGCCCACCGGCAAAACCAAGCCGGCTCCTGACGTGTTCCTGTTTGCCGCCGAAAAACTCAACGCCAAACCGGCCAACACCTTCGTCATTGAGGATTCCGTGCACGGCGTCACCGGAGCCAGGACGGCCGGCATGCGCGTGATCGGCTTCACCGGCGCCAGCCATAGCTATCCCGGCCATGCCGACGCGCTGACGGAGGCCGGCGCGGAGACGGTGATCCGTCGCTGGGCGGAACTGAAAAGCGTTATCGCGGCGCTGTCGGAATGGTCGGCCGACGCCTGACCAACGTCTAGTTTGTCGTCGCGGCCTTCTTCCTGTGGGTCTTCTTCGGCTTGCTCGTCGTCGCCTTCGGCACGGTTTCGTCATAACCGGCATAGGCCTGATAGTCCGGCGCCGTCGGTGCGGGCACGACGACATTGGAGTCGGTGAAGACGAACTGGGTGGCGACCGAGGGATCGGTCACCTGAACCTGATACTGATGAATCTGCGAATAAAGCACATCAGTGCCATGCATTACGGCAGTGCGGATCGGCATGGTGATGGTGCCGGGCGCGAATTTCGGTCCTGGAACGACCTTGCCGGCGACCGCGATCTTCATCGTCAATTGCCCGTCGGCACGGCCGCAATCGCGGGTCACATCGCTGATCGAAGCCTGATAGATGATCCTCGCCGAATCGTCGGGCGGCGTGGCAGCAGCCGCGTCAGCCGCGGCTTGGGCCGCGGCGTCCTGCGCGGCGTCGCCAGTCTTCTTAACTCTCGGCTTGGGCTTCTGCACGTCCTTGACGTAGGTGTTGAAGAAGGCCGTGCCGTCGCGCACCGTGACCTTCGGGCAATAGGCGGTCAGCTGGCTGGCCAGGATTTTGGGATCCTGCGGCGGCGGTGGCGCTGTCGGATCCTTTTTGCCGAAGCCGAGGTTCAGGATGCCGTTGTCGCTTGATTGGCAACCCGCGGCGGCGAGCATAAAGCCGGTGAGCGCAAGACCCGCCACAAAGCGACCGCCGAATGTATGAAACCCCATGAAACTGCTCTTCCCTCTCGCAAAGCTGGTGACGTATATCAACCGCGCGGCAAAAATGCGACTGAGCCAGCACAGAAATTAACCACCTTGTGGTGAACGGAAAAGCCTAGCGGCAACGGATCTGTGACATGCAATATGTGAGTACTCGCGGGGAAGCGCCCGCGCTTGGATTTTCTGACGCGGTGCTGGCGGGACTGGCGCGCGATGGCGGGCTTTACGTGCCGCGCGAGTGGCCCCAGTTTTCGCCATCCGAAATTCGCGCCATGCGCGGCCTTGCCTATCCAGACCTCGCCATCCGCGTGCTGTCGCCCTTCCTTGGCGGCGAAATCCCGGCGCCGGTCTTCGAACGTCTGGTCCGCGAAGCCTACGCCACCTTCCGCCACGAGGCTGTCTGTCCGTTGGTCCAGACCGGGCCCAACACCTTTGTCCTCGAACTCTTCCATGGACCGACGCTGGCGTTCAAGGACGTGGCGATGCAGCTGCTCGCCCGGCTGATGGACCACGTGCTTGCCCAACGTGGCCAGCATGCCACGATCGTAGGCGCCACCTCGGGCGATACCGGCGGCGCGGCCATCGACGCCTTCGCCGGACGCAGCCGCACCGACATCTTCATCCTTTTCCCGCATGGCCGGGTTTCGCCCGTGCAGCAGCGGCAGATGACGACGTCCAAGGCTGAAAACGTCCATGCGCTGGCAATCGAGGGCAATTTCGACGATTGCCAGGGCCTGCTCAAGGACATGTTCAACGATCACGCCTTCCGCGATCGCGTCGCGCTGTCAGGGGTCAATTCGATCAACTGGGCGCGCATCATGGCGCAGATCGTCTATTATTTCTCCTCGGCGCTGTCTCTCGGCGGACCGGATAGGCCGATATCGTTCACGGTGCCGACCGGCAATTTCGGCGACATCTTCGCCGGCTATGCTGCCAAGAAGATGGGCCTGCCGATCGAACGGCTGGTCATCGCCACCAATGACAACGACATACTGGCCCGCACCTTCGCGACCGGCGAATACAGCACCAAAGGCGTCTTCGCCACCACCTCGCCGTCGATGGACATCCAGGTATCGTCGAATTTCGAACGCCTGCTGTTCGAGGCCTCCAACCGTGACGCGGCGACCGTGCGGCGCTATATGGCAAGCCTCAAGCAATCGGGCGCCTTCACCATCGAAGCAGCGGAAATCGCCAGGATGCGGTCCGAATTCGACGCCGGCCGCGCCGATATGGACGAGGTCGCCGCCACCATCCGCTCGACGCTGGCGGCCAGCAATTACCTGCTCGATCCGCACACGGCGGCAGCGGTGCATGTGGCGTCGGGCAAGGCTGCGGGTGCCACGCCGATGGTGGTGCTGGGCACCGCTCACCCGGCAAAGTTTCCTGCCGCCGTCGAGGCCGCCAGCGGGGTCTCGCCCGCCCTGCCCGCATGGCTAGGCGGATTGATGACATTTGAGGAAAAATACACGGTACTTCCATCCGACCTGAAAATGGTGGAAGATTACGTCGGCCGCCGTGCGCGAGCGGCGCGTTAGGGAGTAAGAGCCATATGGGTGTTGAGGTAAGCCGTCTGTCGAACGGCCTGACAGTCGCCACCGAAACCCTTCCAAGTATCGAATCGGTTGCCCTTGGTGCCTGGGTCAAGTCCGGCGCCCGCAATGAGCGTGACGAAGAGCATGGCATGGCCCATCTGCTCGAGCACATGGCGTTCAAGGGCACGAAGCGGCGAAGTGCCTTCGAGATCGCCTCGGAAATCGAGGACGTCGGCGGTGAGATCAACGCCGCGACCAGCGTCGAGACCACCTCCTACTATGCAAGGGTGCTCTCCGACGACGTGCCGCTGGCGGTCGACATTCTTGCCGACATCCTGCAGGAGTCCGAATTCGACCCGCAGGAGCTCGAACGCGAGCAGCATGTCATCCTGCAGGAGATCGGCGCCGCACACGACACGCCCGACGATATCGTCTTCGACCGTTTCACCGAGACAGCCTTTCGCCACCAGACCATCGGCCGCTCGATCCTGGGCACGCCGGAAACGGTGAAATCCTTCACCTCCAAGCAGTTGCACGATTTCATCGAGCGCCAATACGGCGCCGAGCGGATGGTGATCGTAGCCGCAGGCGACATCAAGCACGACAAGTTCGTGCGCGAGGTCGAAAAGCATCTCGGCGGCTTCCGCAGCAAGGCCGACAGCACTATCCCGCAATATGCGCAATATGTCGGCGGCGATTTCCGCGAGGACCGCGACCTGATGGATGCGCAGATCGTGCTGGGCTTCGAGGGCCGCGCCTATCATGTACGCGACTTCTACGCCTCGCAGGTGCTGTCGATGATCCTCGGCGGCGGCATGTCATCGCGCCTGTTCCAGGAAGTCCGCGAGAAGCGCGGCTTGTGCTACTCCGTCTATGCCTTCCACTGGGGCTTTTCCGACACCGGCATTTTCGGCGTCCATGCCGCGACAGGCCAGAGCGACATTGCCGAACTGGTGCCGGTCATCATCGACGAATTGCAGAAGGCCGGCGAAAACATCCTGCAGGAAGAACTCGACCGGGCGCGTGCGCAGTATCGCGCCGGGCTGATCATGTCCGCCGAAAGCCCGGCCAGCCGCGCCTCGCAGATCGCGCGCCAACTGCTTTTGTTCGGCCGCCCGATCGCCAAGGAAGAGCTGATGGAACGGCTGTCGGCACTGACGGTCGAAAGGCTGACCGACCTGTCGGCGCGCATGTTCTCGACGAAGCCGACGCTTACCGCTGTCGGGCCCGTGGGTACGCTGGCACCATACGAGGCGATCCTCGATTCGCTTCCGGGTACGCAGACCACGGCCCGCAGGCTCGCCGTCTAAGCCCGCACAAGCGCCGTGTTCGCGCTCCCTTTCTTTCGCCGTGACCTGCCGGCACTGAAGGGCAATCTCGTCACATTGCGCGTACCATTCACCAATGACTACCGTGAATGGTCGACGCTGCGCGGTGAAAGCCGCGCTTTTCTCGAGCCGTGGGAGCCACGCTGGACACCTGACGAGCTCGATCGTACGGCGTGGCGCCTGCGCATCAGCCGCTACCGCGAAGACTATGCGCAGGGCACCGCGATCGCTTTCTTTATCTTCGAGAAATCGAGCGGCAAGCTGGCGGGCGGCATCACGCTCGGCAACATACGCCACGGCGTCTCGCAAAGCGGTCATGTCGGCTACTGGATCGGCGAGCGCTTCGGCGGCCGCGGCCTGATGACCGACGCGGTCAAGGTCGTGGCCCGCTTCGCCTTCGATACGCTGAGGTTGCACCGGATCGAAGCCGCCTGTATTCCCGACAATATCAGGTCGATCCGCGTGCTTGAAAAAGCCGGATTCCGGCGCGAAGGACTTCTGCGATCCTATCTCAGGATCAACGGCATCTGGCAGGACCACTACCTCTACGCCCGGATCGCCGACGATCCGCCGGGCGCTGGAACGAAGGACTGATTTTTGACGAATTTCCTGCGAACCGGGCCGCTCTTCGCCTTTGTCCTCGCGGCAATCCTGACGCTGTGCGCGGCTCCGGCGGCCTTTGCCGTCGAACCGATCAAGATCGCCCGCGACGACAAGGCACTCGACCTTTCGGGTGCCGTCGAGATCTACCGCAACCAGGGCGACAATTTCCAGGTGTCGACCGCGCCCGGCCCCGACGGCATCGTGCGGCGCATCGAGGTCGAGGCCAAGGATGCCCGCTCGACCGGCGACTGGGCGGTGTTCGCGCTCGCCAACTCCACCGACCAGCAGCTCGACCGGCTGATCGTCGCCCCGCATTTCCGCCTGGTGAATTCCGGCATCTTCTGGCCCGATCTCGGCTCGACCCGCATCGCGGCGATTACGCCCAGCGAAGGCTTCGCGCTCGACCGCCAGACCAGTCCTGATGCCGATGTCTACCGGGTGACACTGAACCCCGGCACGGTGATCACCTTCATCGCCGAACTCGCCTCGCCGAAGCTGCCCCAAGTCTATCTGTGGGACCCTGAATCCTACAAGGACTCGGTCAATTCCTACACGCTGTTTCGCGGCATCGTCATCGGCATCGCCGGCCTTCTGGCGCTGTTCCTGACCATCCTGTTCGTGGTCAAGGGCACCTCGATGTTTCCGGCGACGGCGGCGCTCGCCTGGGCGGTGCTTGCCTATATCTGCGTCGATTTCGGTTTCCTCAACAAGATCATCGAAATCTCGCCCGGCAATGAGCAGATGTGGCGGGCGGGAACGGAGGTGGCGCTGGCGGGGACCTTCGTGGTGTTCCTGTTCGCCTACCTGAACCTCAACCGATGGCACGGCCATTTCAGCTATGGCGCCCTGGTCTGGATACTGGGGCTGCTGCTGATCGCCGGCGTCGCCATTGTCGACCCAGCGGTCGCCGCCGGCATCGCCAGACTGTCCTTCGCGGCCACCGCGCTGACCGGGCTCGGCCTGATCATCTTCCTCGGCATACGCGGCTATGACCGCGCCATCATGCTGGTGCCCAGTTGGGTCATGGTGCTGTTGTGGCTATGTGGATCGTGGATGGCGATCACCGGCATGCTCGACAACGACATCGCCCAGCCGGCGCTCGGCGGTGGCTTGATCCTCATCATCCTGTTGATTGGCTTCACCGTCATGCAGCACGCCTTTGCCGGCGGCGCGCTGCACCAAGGACTGTTCTCCGACCTCGAACGCCAGGCGCTGGCGGTCGCGGGATCAGGCGACACAGTGTGGGATTGGGACGTGCTGCGCGATCGCGTCGTCACCAAGCCTGATGTCAGCATCCAGCTCGGGCTGGCGCCCAACAGCCTGGGTGGTGCGGCGCGCAACTGGCTGCCGGTGCTGCATGCCGATGACCGCGACACGTTCCGCACGACGCTCGACGTGGTGCTGGAGCACCGTCGTGGCCGGGTGGCACAGAATTTCCGCCTGCGCGGCGCCGACGGGCATTATCATTGGTTTGCCTTGCGCGCCCGCCCGGTGATCGGGTCGGACGGCGAGGTCATCCGCTGCGTCGGCACCATGGTCGACGTCACCGAGCAGAAGAAGTCCGAGGAGCGGCTGCTGCACGACGCCGTGCACGACAATCTGACGGGCCTGCCGAACCGCGAATTGTTCATGAACCGGCTGGAAGCGATCATCTCGATCGCCCGCACCGAAGAGAAGGTGCGTCCGACCGTCTTCGTCATCGATATCGACCGCTTCAAGCAGGTCAATGACGGGCTCGGCATCTCGGCCGGCGACACGATCCTGCTCACGATAGCACGCCGCTTGCACCGGCTGTTGAAGCCCAAGGATTCGCTGTCGCGCTTTGCCGGCGACCAGTTCGCGCTGATGCTGCTGTCCGAGCAGGACCCTGCCCGCATCGCCGGCGTGGCGGATGCCATCAAGCATGCGATCAACAATCCGATCACCTTTGCCAAGCGCGAGATCGTGCTGACCGCCTCGATCGGCCTGATCACCTGGACATCGGCCCAGACCTCGGCCGAGGACATGGTCAAGGACGCCGAGCTTGCCATGCACCAGGCCAAGCGCTTCGGCGGCGACAGGATCGAGCCGTTCCGCCCGGCTTTCCGCACCGTCGGCACCGACCGGCTGCAGTTTGAATCCGATTTGCGGCGCGCCATCGAACGGCGCGAATTCACGCTTGCCTACCAGCCGATCGTGCGCCTGGAAGACGGCAGCGTTGCCGGTTTCGAAGCGTTGCTGCGCTGGGACCATCCGCGCCGCGGCATGATCCCGCCGGCCGATTTCATCCCGGTCGCCGAAAGCTGCGGGTTGATCGTGCAGCTTGGGCTGTTCGCCATGCAGCAGGCGGCCGAGGATCTGGCGGGATGGCAAAAGCAGATCGGCGACGCGCCGCTGTCGGTCTCGGTCAACCTGTCCAGCCGCCAGCTCATCCGCCGCGACCTGGTCAGCGATGTCCGCTCCGTCATCGCGCGAGCCAATCTGAAGCCGCGCTGTTTCCGGCTCGAACTCACCGAGTCCCTGGTGATGGACAACCCCGAGCAGACCGCCCACGTGCTGACCAAGCTGAAGCAGCTCGGCATCGGCCTGTCGCTGGACGATTTCGGCACCGGTTATTCCTCGCTCGCTTACCTCACGCGTTTCCCGTTCGACACGATCAAGATCGACAAGAGTTTTGTCGACGACAACACGCCCAAGCGCGCCGTGCTGCTCAAGTCCATGGTCAACATGGCGCATGAGCTCGGTCTTTCGGTGGTCGCCGAGGGCATCGCCGACGAGCGCGATGCGCTGGAACTGCGCCAGATGGGCTGCGAATATGTGCAGAGCTTCATGTTCGGCGCGCCGATGCCGGGCGACCAGGTGCTGAAGACGCTGAAAGAGCAGTATCCGCTGACGCAGGCGTGAGGCGAAGCTCAGGCGTGTCCGGCGGCCAGGCTGAGATGGGCGAGATCAATGCCGATCGAGGCGAGAATCCGATCGTATTTGCGCTCGATGTCGGCGTCGAACAGAAGCTCGGGACTGGCCGGGCAGGTCAGCCAGCCATTCTCGGCGATCTCGGTTTCCAGCTGGCCGGCGCCCCAGCCCGAATAACCCAGCGCCATCAGCGCGTGACGGGGACCGCGGCCCGACGATATGGCGCGCAGTATGTCGACCGTCGCGGTCAGGCAGATGTCGTCGGAAACGGTCAGCGACGATTCCACGCGGTAGTCGCCGGAATGCAGGACGAAGCCCCGGCTGCGATCGACAGGACCGCCATTGCGGACGACGAAATCGCGCGCCTGCGCCGGCAGGCGGATCGCCTCCTGCTCGTTCATGATGCCGAGTTGCACCAGAAGGTCCGGAAACAGCATCTGCTGGGTCTGGTTGATGATCAGGCCCATCGCGCCTTCATCGCTGTGCGCGCAGATGTAAATGACCGAGCGCGTGAAACGATCGTCCTTCATGCCGGGCATGGCAATCAGGAACTGATCGTCGAGAAAGCCGCGGCCAGCGGTTGTCTTCTTGTGGCGCAACAAATCCATGACAAGGAGGGTAACGTGTTTCCCGGGCGCCGAAAAGATGCGCAGCGCCGGATTCGACCAAAGCCCATGTTGCCAAGCCAGCAGTGGCTTGCCGCGAAGTCACGCAAATATGATATCGGCAAGACCATGAAATCATTGCGCTGCCACGAACGGACGATCAAATCACCGCCATGCATAGCTTGAAAATCCTGTTGCTTGGCGCCGCCATCGGTTCGGCAACCGTCCTACCCGCTTATGCCTCTTCGTCCGCGTGGTACAACAGCGAAGGCGGCAAGGTGCGGCTGGTGACAAGCGGCAAGCCGGACAAGGCCGGACGCATCCAGGGCGTTCTCGACATAGCGCTCAAGCCTGGCTGGAAGACATACTGGCGCGATCCGGGCGACGCCGGCGTGCCACCACAGCTCGACATCTCGGCCAGCACCAACATTGCCGATGCGACACTTGCGTTTCCGCCACCCCAACGCCACGACGATGGTTATGGCAAATGGGCCGGCTACAACTATCCGGTTTCGCTGCCTGTCACATTCACGCTGGCGACGCCGAACCAGCCGGCCGTCATCGACGCCGACATCTTTCTCGGCATTTGTGAAACGATCTGCATTCCGGTGCAGACACGGCTGACCGTCGACCCCGCTTCGGATCCCGACAATGCCGACGATGCAGCCCTTGTGAAAGCGAGTTTCGCGGCCTTACCAGCGCCGGCAAAGCCTGACTTCGGCATCAATGTGCTGCCGGGCGATCACGAGACGCTGGTTGTCGAGGCGAGCTTTCCCGGTGACCCCGCGGCCGCGGATTTCTTCGTCGCCGCCGAGCGAGATTACATGTTCGGCGCTCCTTCCCGCCGGGAAAAGGACGGCAAGCTGATCTTCACCGTGCCGATCCTCGACCGCCCCTCGACGACGCCCACGGATGGCGGGCTGCACTATACGCTGACGAGTTCCGCGGGGGCCGTGGAAGGGCTGCTACCTTTCCCTTGATGCTGCCGGCTCGATGGTTGCAGGAAGCCGCTGAGTTCGCTACGCAAGCACGCATCCTTTCCATTCCCCAAGCGAGGAACTCATGATCATTTCCGTCGGCGACAAGCTGCCCGAAGCGACCTTCAAGACGATGACCGCCGACGGCGCCAAGGCGATCACGTCGGCCGAGATTTTCCCGGGAAAGAAGGTGGTCCTGTTCGGCGTTCCCGGCGCCTTCACGCCGACCTGCAGCAACAACCATTTGCCCGGCTATCTCGAAAACCATGACGCCATCCTGGCGCGTGGCGTCGACACGATCGCCGTCGTTTCGGTCAACGACGTCCATGTCATGGGCGCCTGGGCGCGCTTCACCGGCGGTGAAGGCAAGATCCTGTTCCTTGCCGACGGCAACGGCGATTTCGCCAAGGCGGTCGGCCTCGACAACGACCTTTCGGCGGGCGGCATGGGCCTACGCTCGAAGCGGTTTTCGATGATCATCGACGACGGTAAGGTCACCGCGCTCAATGTCGAGACCAAGCCCGGCGTCGACGAATCCGGAGCGGCTCATATTCTCGGACAGCTCTGAGCTTCAACGGTCGCATCGGGCGAGGCCGCAACGGCCGCTCCTCGCCCGACAACCGCTTGCGCTCCATAACTGCCGGCCCTCGGGGAATCCAACGATGTTTGACATCTTTTGGCGCGCTTTCGCGATCGGCATCGGCGCCACCGTGCTTATGGATCTCTGGGCGCTCTTCCTCCACAAGGCGTTCGGCCAGCCACGGCCGAACTGGGGACCGGTCGGCCGCTGGGTCTGGCACCTCGGCGACAAGGTCTTTCATGACGATATTGGCGACGCGGCGCCCTATGCATATGAGGTGGCGCTAGGTTGGGCCTTTCACTACTTCGTCGGCATCGTCTACGGCATCATCCTGGTCGTCGTGGCTGGAACAGACTGGCTTACCGCGCCGACCTTCCTGCCAGCCTTCATTCTCGGCATCGTCACCGTCGGCGCCGGCTGGTTCCTGCTGGCGCCCGGCATGGGCGCCGGATGGGCAGCATCGAAGCGGCCGAATCCGATGCAGATCCGGGCGCTCAACCTGGTCTCGCACACGGTGTTCGCGCTCGGGCTGTGGGGCACGGCGCTGCTGATCCTCTGAGGGCTTAGGACTGCTCCAGCATGTCGATCGGTCGCCATCCGTGGAGAACGCGACGCGCGGCGATATCGAAGGCGAAGTAGTTGCCGCCGCCAGGTGGCTGATCCCTGTCGCGGCTTATCTGCTTGCCGCTCAGCGCAAGCAGCAAGAGGGTGCCGACACCGCCGTGCCCGACAAAGGCGATGTCTCCGGTGCCGCCGGCCTCGAGCACGGCCTCGACCTCGCCCGCGATGCGCTGCTGCGCGTCGATCGCCCGCTCCCAGCCCCGAATGCTTTCGTGCGGATTGGCGAAGAACTGGTCGGCGACCGCCTCGAACTCCGGAGGCGGCAGGAAACCCATCGCCGACCGGCCATTCTCATGCATCCGCTCCCTTACCTGGACCGCGAGGTCGAGGTGCCGCCCGAGCACTTCGGCGGTTTCAATCGCCTTACGCTCGCCCGAGGATACCACTTGCCTGATCGATCCGACCCATGGTTGGCCCAGCATCGCGTACGCCCTCGCACGGTCGACATCGGACAAACCCCAATCCGGCACGGGCATGGCAGGATCGATCTGAACCTGGGGGTGCGTGATGTAGTAGGCGATTGGCAAGGCAAGGGCTCCCGTCGCTCGGAGGCCGCAGGACTGGAACTCAATAGCTCTGCGTCGAGCGACGTGCCTTCGTCGCCAGCGGCTGCTTTGCCTGGGCATCCGGCTTTGGCGCTGAAACCGCTGGCTTGAAGGGGCCCTTCTTGAACGGCGCCATGCCTTCCCTTGCCAATTCGTCGGCGCGCTCGTTCTCGGCGTGACCGGCATGGCCCCTGACCCAGTTCCAGGTGACCTTGTGGCGTCTGTTGGCTTCGTCCAGCGCCTGCCACAGCTCACCATTCTTGACCGGCTTCTTGTCGGCGGTCCTCCAGCCGTTCTTCTTCCAGCCATGGATCCACTTGGAAATGCCGTCCATGACATATTTGCTGTCGGTATGAAGCTCGACGGTGCAAGGCTCCTTGAGCGCGTTCAGGGCAGAGATGGCCGCCAGCAATTCCATGCGGTTGTTGGTCGTCTCGGCCTCGCCGCCGGAGAGCTCCTTGGTGGTGCCGTTGAAGCGCAGGATGGCGCCCCAGCCGCCAGGGCCCGGGTTGCCCGAACAGGCGCCGTCAGTGAAGATCTCAACCTGTTTGCTCATGCCAATCCATATTCCGAAGGAGATTTGATTGCCCGGTGGAACCGCATCCTGCGGATATATTCCGTCGGATCGCGCTTCATCACCAGCCCGCCGTCGGGAACGGTCAGCCAGTCATAGAGGCGGGTCAGCATGAAGCGCAGCGCTGAACCGCGTGCCAGCATCGGCAGCGCCGCCTTCTCCCCGGCGCTCAGGGGCCGCACGCTTTGGTAGCTTTCGAGCAGTGCCTTGCCCTTGGTGAGATTGAAGGAAAAGTCCTTCTCGAAGCACCAGGCGTTGAGGCAGGTGGCGACGTCATAGCCGTAGAGGTCGTCGCAAGCGAAATAGAAGTCGATCAGGCCGGAGAGCTTTTCGCCGAGGAAGAAGACATTGTCGGGGAAAAGATCGGCATGGATGATGCCTTTAGGGAGATCGTTCGGCCAGTTGCGCTCGAAATCGGCGAAGTCGGCATCGACCTCGGCCGCCAGTCCCGGTTCGACTTCGTCGGCGCGGTCGCGGGACGCATCCCAAAGCTTGCGCCAGCCGTTGATAGCGAGGGCGTTGGGGCGGGTCATCGGAAAATCAGCACCGGCCAGGTGGAGGGCGGCCAGCGCCTTGCCGACTTCGGCGCAGTGCGTTGCCATCGGCCGGCGCAGCGAAAGCCCTTCGAGGAAGGTTATGATGACGGCCGGACGGCCGGCCAGCATGCCGATGACGCTGCCGTCATGCGCGGTCACCGGCAGCGGACAGGAAACCCCCTTGTTGGCGAGGTGGCCCATCAGTCCGAGAAAGAACGGCAGATCCGCCTTCTCCACGCGCTTCTCGTAGAGCGTCAGGATGTAGGAGCCGCTCGAGGTGTGCAGCAGGAAGTTCGAGTTTTCCGTGCCTTCGGCGATGCCCTTGTAGGACAGGAGATCGCCGACAGGATAGTGCTTCAAGAATGCGCCGAGTTCGCCCTCCGCAACGTCGGTATAGACCGCCATGTGCCCTACGCGGCCCCGTTGACGAAGGCCATGTCGGCCGGCGTCAGTTCGACATCGCGTAGTACCCGCATGACCGGAAAATCCTCTGTTTCGGTGGCCGTGATGGCCAGATCGATTGTGACATCGAAACGCTGGCGGAACGCATCGATGATCTCGTCGACGATGATCTCCGGCGCCGATGCCCCTGCCGACAGACCGAGCGTCGAAATGTTGCCGATGTCATTCCACGGAATTTCGGCGGCGCGCTGCACGAGAAGCGACATCGAAGCGCCGGCACGCTCCGCCACTTCGACAAGGCGGCGCGAATTGGAGGAATTGGGGGCGCCGACGATCAGATAGAGA
Organism: Mesorhizobium sp. B2-3-5; assembly: GCF_006442395.1. Classification (NCBI taxonomy): domain Bacteria; kingdom Pseudomonadati; phylum Pseudomonadota; class Alphaproteobacteria; order Hyphomicrobiales; family Phyllobacteriaceae; genus Mesorhizobium; species Mesorhizobium sp. B2-3-5. The sequence continues at coordinate 160,123 of NZ_VFVX01000007.1, forward strand.
TCGGCGCCGGCCGCTGTTTCCTTCACCGCCTCCTGGCGGTTGGTGGTGGCGTAGCAGATCGATTCCGCAGCCGGCGCCTGCAGGTCCGGAAAGCGGTCCTGCAAGGCGCGGATGATGCCGGCGGTGTCCTCGACCGACAGCGTGGTCTGGGTGACGAAGCCGAGCGCGTGCGGATCGGCGGGCTCAAGCCCGGCGGCATCGGCCTCGGTCTCGATCAGCGTTACCGCGCCCTCCGGCAACTGTCCCATGGTGCCGATCACCTCGGGATGTCCGGCATGGCCGATCAACAGCACGTGGCGGCCAAGCCGCTGATGGCGCATCGCCTGCTTGTGGACCTTCGAGACCAGCGGACAGGTGGCGTCGAGGTAGAACAGTTTGCGCGCCTGGGCATCCGCCGGCACCGATTTCGGCACGCCATGCGCGGAGAAGACGACCGGCGACTGCCGGTGTTCGGCCGGGATTTCGGAAAGCTCCTCGATAAAGACCGCGCCAAGGCTTTGCAGCCCCTCGACGACATAGCGGTTATGGACGATCTCGTGGCGGACATAGACCGGTGCGCCGTATTTCTTCAGCGCCAGCACGACGATCTGGATGGCGCGGTCGACGCCGGCGCAGAAACCACGCGGCTGGCAGAGCCGGATCGTCAGAGGAGGTTTGGCGATTGTCTGAAGCATTACATCCTGGCCGGTTCGTCAGCGCCGAAATGAGGTGCCTACCCCTGCCCTGTCAAGAGCATCGGTAGAAAGGGGGCGTCGCTCGCGTTCAGTCCTCTTTCGCGGGCCGGCGAAGCCGCAGGACGAGCACGACGGCGAGCGCGGCGGCAAGCCCATACCAGGTGACAGCATATTGCAGGTGGCTGTTCGGCAGATCGATGATGGTAACGCCTCCGATCGGCAGGCCGCCGGGATTCGGCGTCTTGTCGGCGTCGATGAAGATCCGCACCAGCTTGAACCCGGCCGGCAGACCGGCGCTCGCCGCCATCACATCGCGGTCCTTCCAGTAGAAGATATTCTTTGCCACGTCATTGTCGGGAAGCATCATCGATGGCTTTCCCGGCAGCGGATTGCGGGCGAGCCCGGTGACCGTAACCTTGCCCGTCACCTGTCCCTGGACGCGCTTGGCGGCATCCTTGAGGTCGTAGGGTATGAAGCCGCGATTGATCAGGACGAAGCGGCCATCGTCGAGGGCGAGCGGGGTGTAGACGTTGAAGCCGGCGTCGCCTTCCCAGGTCGTGTAGAAATGCCGTTCGCCGGAATGCAGGAAAGTTCCCGAAACCGTCACCGGTGTATAGTCGACGTCGCCGGTCGAGGCGAACTCCTTCTCGACCTCGGCCAGCGGCAGCGGCGCCGAGTGGGTGCGCTGGTCGATGGTTTGCAGAAGGCCTTCCTTCCAGTGAAGGCGCTGCACCTGCCAGGTGCCGAGCGCCAGCAGGATGAGCAGCAGCACAAGGCCAAGGCCGAGCAGCAATGCCGATCGCGGCCGCGAACGGCCGTCGGCTTTAAAGGACGTCTCGCTCATTCGCCGCGGTCCAACCGGCCTTCTGCCGCCTTATTGGCGTATTGCAGGGTGAGCAGGACGCCCTTGATCAATCGGAGCGCTGTCAGGCACAGCACCAAGGCCAGCGGGATCCAGACAAGCAGATGCAGCCAGAGCGGCGGGCTCAGTGTCACTTCGACCCAAAGCGCAAGGCCGACGATGATGAAGCCGATGATCAGGATGACGAAGACCGCGGGTCCGTCGCCGGCATCAGCATAGGAATAGTCGAGCCCGCAATTGGCGCAGCGTTTTCCGACGGTGAGGAAGCCCGAAAACAGCCGCCCCTCGCCACAGCGGGGACAGCGGCCGTGCAGGCCGGCCGAAATCGGATCGATCGGAGGCCAGATCGCCTTATCGTCACTCATGGTTACTTCTCGATCTCGATTGGTGTCCCGTCGGCCACCATCGCCCAGATTTCGTCCATGTCGGAATCCCTAGCGGCAATGCAGCCGTCGGTCCAGTCGACCAATTGAAGCAGCCACCCCCCAGCCGAAACATTGCGCCGAAAAGAAGAAGGCGGCCACGTCGCCGCGGCCGCCTTCCCGAAATCTAAATCCTCAGGCCTGGATCAGTGGCCTTCGATCACCGCGCCGACCGATCCCCAGACATAAATCGAGGCGAACAGGAACAGCCAGACCACGTCGACGAAGTGCCAGTACCAGGCGGCCGCCTCGAAGCCGAAATGCTGCTTGGGGGTGAAGTCGCCCCTCATTGCCCGGATCAGGCAGACCAGCAGGAAAATGGTGCCGATGATGACATGGAAACCATGGAAGCCGGTCGCCATGAAGAAGGTGGCGCCGTAAATGGAATCCTTGAAGCCGAACGGAGCGTGCATGTACTCGTAGGCCTGCACCATGGTGAAGAGCATGCCGAGAGCGACGGTCAGAACCAGGCCGTTGATCAACCCCTTGCGGTCGCCGTGAAGCAGCGAATGGTGCGCCCAGGTGACCGTTGTGCCCGACAGGAGCAGGATGACGGTGTTGTAGAGCGGCAAATGGAAGGGATCGAGAACTTCCATGCCCTTCGGCGGCCAGACACCACCGGTGAAGGTGTGGCGCGCGTAGTTCTGCGCCTCACCGGCAAAAAGGCTGGCATCGAAATAGGCCCAGAACCAGGCAACGAAGAACATCACCTCCGAGGCGATGAACATGATCATGCCGTAGCGCAGGTGCAGCGACACGACCCGCGTGTGATGGCCTTCATGCGCTTCCTTGATCGTGTCCGACCACCAGGCGAACATGGTGTAGAGCACGATCACGATGCCGATGAAGAACAGCCACGGATTGGCGATGTTGAAGCCGAAGATCGGGAAGGAGCCACCCTTCAGGTACTCCATCAGGCAGACACCGCCGAAAGCGGTGACAAGCGCGCCGACCGACCCTAGGAAAGGCCACGGGCTCGGGTCGACGAGATGGTAGTCGTGGTGTGGTTTTGCGTGCGCGTCTGCCATATCAACCCCCGAGATTTCCTTCGGTATTTGAAATTGTCTTGCTTTTGCCCTGGACCGGCTCCGAGGAGGCGACGGGCTTGTTCTTCTCGACCGGGAACATCGTATAGGACAGGGTGATCGTCTTCACGTCCTTCAGTTCCGGCACATTCACGATATCGGGGTCCACGTAGAACAGGACCGGCATGTCAAGCGTCTCGCCGGGCTTCAGCGACGTATCGGTGAAGCAGAAGCACTCGACCTTGTTGAAATACGGCCCCGCCAGTTCCGGCTGCACGTTGAAGGTGGCGCGGCCGGTGACAGGGCGATCGAACTTGTTGGTCGCCCGATAATGCGCCTGGACCGTCTCGCCGATCTTCATCGTCATCGAGCGCTGGACCGGCTGGAACTCCCAAGGCACGCCGGCAATATTAGCGTCGAAGCGCACCGTGATCTCGCGGTCGAGCACGCGGCCGGCATACTGTTTCTCGACCCGTTGCGTCGTGCCGCCATAACCGGTCGCCTGGCAGAACATCTTGTAGAGGGGCACGGCCGCATAGGCCATGCCGATCATGCCGGTGAAGAAGGCGAGGCAGACCGCCGCGACAATACGGTTGCTGTTTTTCCCGGCCGTCTTTTTGGGCAACTCGATGCTCATCACATCCTACCCGACAAATTGTGGCCGAACTTCACGATCGTCGCGATGTAGAAAATGACCACCAGCACCGCGAGCGCCACGCCGATGGCGATGGAACGGCTGCGCTGAGCCTTTTTCTGACGCTCGGTCAAGGTGACCGTTTCGAGCTTGTCTTCGGCCATGCTCATGCTCCACCAGCCGCGAGTACACGCCCGATGACGCTGTCGGCGAGATAGACGGCGAAAATGGCGAAGAGATAGAGCAGCGAGTAGGCGAACAACGCCTTGGCCGGCTTCATCGCGCGATCGCTATCGGGCATGCCAAGCACTTTCCAGGCATACCAGACAAAGCCTGCGCCCAGCAGCAGCGCGGCCACGCCATAGATCGATGTCGTATAGCCGAGCAGCCAGGGCAGCACGCCGACCGGGGCCAGCACCAATGCGTAGGCGAAAATCTGACGACGGGTCGATGCATGGCCGGCGACGTTCGGCATCATAGGGATGCCGGCGCGCCCATAGTCCTCGGACTTGAACAGCGCGAGCGCCCAGAAATGCGGCGGCGTCCACAGGAAGATGATCAGGAACAGGATGATGCTTTCGAGGCTGACCGACCCGGTCACGGCGGCCCAGCCGATGACCGGCGGGATCGCACCGGCCGCGCCGCCGATGACGATATTCTGCGGCGTCCAGCGCTTCAGCCACATCGTGTAGACGACGGCATAGAAGAAGATGGTGAAGGCCAGCAGCGTCGCCGACAGCCAGTTGACCAGCACGCCGAGCGTCATCACCGACAGCACCGACAGCACCAGACCGAAGCTCAGCGCCTCGTGTGGCTGGATGCGGCCGGAGGGCACCGGACGGCTGGCCGTCCTGGTCATCACCGCGTCGATGTCGGCGTCGTACCACATGTTGAGCGCGCCCGAGGCGCCGGCACCGATGGCTATCGACAGGATGGCGATCACCGCCAGCAGCGGGTTGATGGTCACGGGCGCCGCGACCAACCCGACAAAGGCGGTGAACACCACCAGCGACATGACGCGCGGCTTCAGCAGGGCGAAGAAATCGCCCGCCGTGGCTTCCGACATGCGGAAGCCTGCTTCGTCAATGCTGGTCTCGTCGACTAGGGCCATGCGTACTCAATTCCATCCGTTTGGCCAAAACCGCCGGCAAACCGGCGGTTTTGATTCCAGGCTGCCGCCTTACTTGATCTTCGGCAGCTGCTCCCACTGGTGGAACGGCGGCGGCGAAGGCAGCTGCCATTCGAGCGTGGTGGCGCCCTCACCCCATGGATTGGCACCGGCGATCCGCTTCTTCTGGAAGGCTTCGAACACGCCATAGAGGAAGATCGCGACACCGACGGCCGAAATGTACGAACCGTAGGATGACACCATGTTCCAGCCCGCAAATGCGTCCGGATAGTCGATGGTGCGGCGCGGCATGCCGGCGAGGCCAAGGAAGTGCTGCGGGAAGAAGACCAGGTTCACGCCGACGAACATGACCCAGAAATGGGTGTTGGCGATGACAGGCGAGTACATATAGCCGGTCATCTTCGGGAACCAGTAGTACCAGCCGGCGAAGATGGCGAACACCGCGCCCAGCGACAGCACATAGTGGAAGTGCGCGATGACGAAATAGGTGTCATGCAGCGAGCGGTCGAGGCCGGCATTGGCCAGCTGCACGCCGGTGACGCCACCGATGGTGAACAGGAAGATGAAGCCCAGCGCCCACAGCATTGGCGGCTTGAAAGAGATCGAACCGCCCCACATCGTCGCGATCCAGGAGAAGATCTTCACGCCCGTCGGCACCGCGATGACCATGGTGGCGAAGACGAAGTAGCGCTGCGTGTCGAGCGACAGGCCGGTCGTGTACATGTGGTGCGCCCAGACGATGAAGCCGACGGCGCCGATCGCAACCATGGCGTAAGCCATGCCGAGATAACCGAACACCGGCTTCCTCGAGAAGGTCGAGACGATATGGCTGATGATGCCGAAGCCCGGCAGGATCAGGATGTACACTTCCGGATGGCCGAAGAACCAGAACAGGTGCTGGAACAGGATCGGATCGCCGCCACCATCGGGAGCGAAGAAGGTGGTGCCGAAATTGCGGTCGGTGAGCAGCATGGTGATGCCGCCGGCCAGAACCGGCAGGGACAGCAACAGCAGGAAGGCAGTGACCAGCACCGACCAGGCAAACAGCGGCATCTTGTGCAGCGTCATGCCGGGAGCGCGCATATTGAAGATGGTGGTGATGAAGTTGATGGCACCGAGAATCGAGGACGCGCCGGCGATGTGGATCGACAGGATCGCCAGATCCATCGCCGGTCCAGGCTGGCCCGAGGTCGAAAGCGGCGGATAGAGCGTCCAGCCGCCGCCGACGCCGTAGGCGCCCGGCGCGCTCGGCATGAACATCGAGGTGAGCAGCAGGATGAAGGCAGGCGGCAGCAGCCAGAAGGAGATGTTGTTCATGCGCGGGAACGCCATGTCGGGAGCACCGATCATGATCGGCACCATCCAGTTGGCGAAACCGCCGATCAGCGCCGGCATGACCATGAAGAAGATCATGATCAGCGCATGCGCGGTGGCGAAGGCATTGTACATGCTCTTGCCGCCATCGATCGCCGCATCACCGTTCATGCCGTAGACCATCTGCGCGAGGCCGCTGAAGATCTGGATGCCAGGCTCCTGAAGCTCCATGCGGATGGCAACCGACAGCGCGCCGCCGATGATGCCGGCCATGATCGCGAAGATCAGGTAGAGCGTACCGATGTCCTTGTGGTTGGTCGAATAAACCCAGCGCACCCAACCGTGATAAGGCTTGTGGTCGTGCCCGTCGTGAGCTGCAGCGTCTGCCATGTTCCGCTCCGTTCCCTGATCTTTCCTGGCCGCGGCATCAATTGCCGGCGGCCGCTACCTTGTTCTGGCCATCGACCTCGGCCATCAGCGTCTTGTTGGCGCCGGGCAGATCGGTCTTGGCCGCAGCCAGCCAGGTCTTGAACTGCGCGTCCGAGACGACACGAATGGCGATCGGCATGAAGGCGTGATCCTTGCCGCAGAGCTGCGAGCACTGGCCATAATAGAGGCCTTCCTTCTCCGCCTTGAACCAGGTCTCGTTGGTGCGACCGGGAATGGCGTCGATCTTGATGCCGAAGGACGGCATGGCAAAGGAATGGATCACGTCGGTCGCGGTGACGAGTACGCGGGTCATCGTGTTGACCGGCACCACCAGTTCATTGTCGACGGCGAGCAGACGCGGATAGACCGCGCGGTCCTCCTTGCCGGCCTTGGCGCGGTCGCCATCCTGGAGGATGGCCGAATTGAAGGCGAGCGTGTTGTCGGTCTGATATTCGTAGTCCCAGTTCCACTGGTTGCCGGTCGCCTTCACGGTCAGCTTGGCTTCCTCCGGCGGCGTATACTGCGCGGTCAGAAGCTGAAACGAGGGAATGGCGAGACAAAGCAGGACAACGACGGGGCCAACGGTCCAGATAACCTCGATCAGCGTGTTGTGGCTGGTGTTGGACGGAACCGGGTTGGCGCTCGCGCGGAATTTCACGATGCAATAGATAAGGAGGAACAGCACCAGGACGGTGATCGGGATGATGAACCACATCGTGTAGTTTCCAAACCACTCGATCTGCCGCATCATGTCGGTCGCAGGCGCCTGGAAGCCCGTCTCCCACGCCTTGGGCTGGTCCGCATGAGCGGATCCGCAGGCGAGGAATGTGGCAGCAGCACCGGTGCTTGCTAGGAATTTTCTCATCGCCCTCTTCGTCTCCCAGTCTCTCGCGGCTGTGCCCGCGAGAATAACGAACAATGCCGGGACGGGAATCCCGGACAGTCTCAAGGTGGTTCAAACCATACTCTTTTTCCCTCCGCAAGAAAGGAGCGGAGGAAACTGTGCGGCATTTTTGCGCGCAAGCCGGCACGGCTCTTCCAGGGCGGCGGCAATGGCGGCGAATCGCGTATGTCCGGCAGGCCGCTGCCTCATGCCGGCCGGGCGCGCGAAGCGTCGTAATTCAGGCGAATTTGGCAGGGAAAAGCGCTCTATTGCCTGTTTCGGGGCAGTTCGGCCGCGGTCTCGTCCTTTACTTGGCATTGGCGCGGCTTAAAGTGCCGTGATTCGCAATGGAGCCGTCATGAACTCTTGGCTTTCAAGACTTGGGCACACAAGACTGGGGCATACGCGACCGGGGCTTTCGAGCACTTTGGTCAAGGCCATGCTTGTTGCCGCCCTGTCCGCGGCCGGTCTGTTCGTGGCCGGTCAGGCCGATGCCGCCCAGCCGAGCGGCACGGTGCGCTCGACGCATGGCGCATGGTCGATCATCTGCGACACGCCCGCCGGCGCCACCTCGGAACAATGCGTGATGATGCAGAACGTCGTCGCCGAGGACCGTCCGGAGATGGGGCTGTCGGTCGTCGTGCTGCGCACCGCCGACAACAAGGCCGAGATCCTGCGCGTGCTGGCGCCGCTCGGCGTGCTGTTGCCCAATGGGCTCGGCCTCAATGTCGACGGCAAGGACATTGGCCGCGCCTATTTCGTGCGCTGTTTCCAGGATGGATGCTATGCCGAGGTGATCCTCGAAAAGCCGCTGCTCGACACGCTGAAGACCGGCACGTCGGCAACGTTCATCGTCTTCCAGACGCCGGAAGAAGGCATCGGCATTCCCGTCGACCTGAAGGGTTTTGCCGAAGGCTTTGCAGCGCTGCCCTGATCCCGCCCTTGCGCAAAGCCGGGCCCTGACGCGATTTTTGCCGCACCCGAAGCCGGACTTGTGTCGGCCGGCCGCTGCCGTTCGTCGATCCCGATCTTCATTGAGATTGTGCAGGCGCGTCTTCGCGCCTACATCGTGGAAACAATTCTTTCCACGGATGGACGCCATGAACAGCCTGATCGGCCAATTCGACATTTCAGACGATCGCATCAAGCAGATCGTTGCCGACACCATCAATGGCGCCGACGACGGCGAGCTGTTTCTCGAATACAGCGAAAGCGAAGCGCTGATGTTCGACAATGGGCGGCTCAAGACCGCCAATTTCAACACCGACCAGGGGTTTGGCCTCCGCGCCGTCGCAGGTGAGGCCAGCGGCTACGCCCATTCGAGCGACCTGTCCGAAGCGTCGCTGTTGCGTGCGGCCAATGCCGTCTCGACCGTCAAGGGTGGCTATTCAGGTACGCTTGCCGCCGCGCCCGCCCGCACCAACCGTCATCTCTATGGCGACGAGAACCCGATCCCCTCGCCTTCCTTCGAGGCCAAGGCGAAGCTGCTGCAGGAAATCGACGCCTGGCTGCGCGCGGAGGATCCGCGCGTGCGCCAGGTGACCGCCTCGCTCGCCGCGTCCTGGCAGCATGTCGAGATCGTGCGCGCCGACGGCCAGGTGGTTCGCGATATCAGGCCTCTGGTCCGTATCAACGTCTCCGTCGTGGTCGGAGATGGCGACCGCCAGGAAAGCGGCTCCTACGGCATGGGTGGGCGCAAGGCCTTTGGCGATTTCCTGACCGAGGACAATTGGAAGCATGCCGCCAGGGAGGCGCTCCGGCAGGCTCTGGTCAATCTCGCGGCGGTTCCCGCGCCGGCCGGCACGTTCGACATCGTCCTGTCCAGCGGCTGGCCGGGCGTCATGCTGCATGAGGCCGTCGGGCACGGGCTGGAAGGCGATTTCAATCGCAAGAAAACCTCGGCCTTTGCCGGCCTGATGGGCCAGCAGGTCGCCGCCAAGGGCGTCACCGTCGTCGACGACGGCACCATCCCGGAGCGGCGCGGTTCGCTCACCGTCGACGATGAAGGCACGCCGTCGGCCCGCAACGTGCTGATCGAGGACGGCAAGCTGGTCGGTTACATGCAGGACCGGCAGAACGCACGGCTGATGGGCATGAAGGCCACCGGCAATGGCCGGCGCGAAGGCTATGCGCACCAGCCGATGCCGCGCATGACCAACACCTACATGACGGCAGGCGACATGGAGCCGGACGAGATCATCGCTTCGGTCAAGAACGGCATTTACGCGGTCTCCTTCGGCGGCGGTCAGGTCGACATCACATCGGGCAAGTTCGTGTTCGGCTGCACCGAGGCCTACATGATCGAGAACGGCAAGGTGACGCAGCCGATCAAGGGCGCGATGCTGATCGGCAACGGGCCCGATGCCATGCATCGCGTTTCGATGGTCGGCAATGACATGAAGCTCGACAATGGCATTGGCATGTGCGGCAAGGCCGGCCAGGGCGTGCCGGTCGGCGTCGGCCAGCCGCATCTGCGCATGAACCAGATGACGGTGGGCGGCACCCGGGTTTGAGGCCCTGGTTGTTCCGGTAATACCGCCTCTTCTGCGGCTTTTAAGGTGGTTCAGGTTTGGAGTGGTCTAGGACAGAGAACCGCTTCACCTCCAGAATTGCTGCCAGCCTCTCCAAGCAGGCCAGGCTGGCAGCGCCGCGGACAGCCGAAGATCAGCTGGCTTTGCCGCCATTCTTCTTGCAGTCGGCCCGGAACTTCGCGCGCGCTTTGCCGTGCAGCTTCTTGGTATCCGCAAGCGCGGAACATTGCTTCGAAATCGCCGTTTGCTGCGGCGTCATGGCAGGCGCAGCCTTCTTCATGGGCGCCATCGTAGTGGTGGCCGGCGCCGTCGTGGTCGCCGCTTTCGTCGCCGCCGCGGCGGCTCCCGTCGCAATGAACCCTGCCAGGGCGACAGACGTCAGAACGCTTGCAATCCTCATCGTGCTCACTCCTTTTTAGTCCCCCTGCACTCCACTGGGTAACAGCGAGCCGGGGCACTGCGCAATCTTGGCAGCGGCCAACCACGCAGATGTGATCTGTTCGCGGGTTGCAGCCGCGGCCTGGCCATGTATGCGGCCAGCCCGGCACAGCCGTGTCATCTCACACAACGCGACCAGCGAGGCGTTTCGAGCCTTGCCTTATGCCTGTCGCGACCCAAGCCGGCCCCCCTCTGGGCGACATGCGCTATTGCTTGCAAGCAGGCTCATTGGGATGCCCGCAAGACGGCTTCTTGACGGCTGGCGGCTGCTGCGGCCTTGGCTGCGCCTGCGGCTGCCGGTGCACCTCTTGCATCTGCTGCTTCGGCGGTCTTGGCTGTACCTGCGGCTGCCGGTGCAGCGCTTGCATCTGCTGCTGCGGCGGCCGTGGCTGTGCCTGCGGTTGCCGGTGCACCTCTTGCATCTGCTGCTTCGGCTGAGCGCGGAACTCCGGCCTCCGCGGCTTGGGCTGACCCTGCACCTTCAGCTGCGGATTGCCATTGTTGACCTTGAATTTCTGCTGGACGTCGCCGCCACCGTTTCCGTTGGCGGGCAGCTTGTGGAACCTGGGACCGTTGCCCGGGCCCCCATTGCCTTGCCCATTGGCCTGGCCGTTCGTCTGGCCACCGCCCTGATCATGAAGCTTCCTGAACTTGCCGTTGGGCGGGGTCGGGCCTGAATTCTGACCCTTGAGCGCCGATGGGTTGTTCGTCCCATTCGCCACAGGCGTGCCATTTGCACCCGGGATCCTGCGGAACTTGCCATTCTTGCCTGTTCCGTTCTTGCCAGTACTGTTCTGGCCCTGCCCGTTGGCCCCGTTTTGCCCATTAACCGCAGGGTTGCCGGCTACGGCGTTTCCACCCGCGGTGCCCTGCTTGTTCAAGAGCTTCCTGGACTTGCTGTTGGGCAGGTTCGGGTCGTTGGGCAAGTTCTGTCCATTCACCACGGCGTTGCCGGTCACGGCGTTTCCACCTGCCGTGCCCTGCTTGTTCAAGAGCTTCCTGGATTTGTTGTTTGGCAGGTTCGGGTTGGGCAGGTTCTGTCCATTCAGCACCGGCTTGCCATTGACGAGCGGGAGCGTCTTGCCGTCGGCGCCGGGCAAGGCATGACCTGTCAGCCTGCCGGCAGGCAATGTCTTCGACAGCGGCGTGGAGCCGCCAGGCTGCTGGCTGCCCTGCCCCGGCTTCAGTGGCAGGCCGCCGGGGTTCTGCTTGGCGAGCGTGGCTTCCTTCTTCTGCAGGACAGCCGGCAGCGCCACCTTGGTCGCCAGCGCGGCCGCACCCAGGCCCACCGCGCCGGCGGTCAGCTTCTGGCCGGTGGTGAGGCTGCGGCCCTGATTGTTGCTCTCGTTGATCGTCGTGTTGTTGATGATCGTGGTGTTGTGGATGTTGTTGAAGATGACGTCGTTCGGCGGCGGGTAGATATCCCTCGGTGGGTTCACCCAGGCCGGCACGGGCACGAAGACCGGCGTCGGCAGGACGAAGATGCCGATGGGCGGCGGCGGCGGCGGCAGCACGACGAAATCCGGCGGCGGCGGCGGCAGGAAGATCACGGCAACCGGCGGCGGCGGATCGAAATCGAAATCGGGGTCGTCGAAATAGAGTACGGGACGGTCGACATAGACGATTTCCTCCTCCGGCGGCGGCGGCACGTCATAGGCGTAGACGGTGAAATCCTCCGGGGGCTCCAGGGCCGCCTCGAAATGCTCGAGCCGGCGGCGGGCGTCCCAGGCATGCGGGCCATGCGGGTAGCGCCGGAGATAGGACCAGTAGGCTTCCGGCGTGTCCCGCAGCCAGGTTTCGCGCCAAGTAATCGCCTCGCGCCGCGCCGCGATGATGGCGCGCACGCGCTTGGCCATCGGATCGTGTGGATAGACGCCGACGAAATCCTCATAACCGCGCAGCGTGTCGCGATCGAGCGCCGCCACATAGGCGTCGTGGGCATCGAAGTCGCGGATTTCCCTGGTCCGGTTGGCCTGGGATTCGGCCTCGGAAACCTTCGGCGCGGGCGCATCCGGGGCACGATCGAAGAAGACGAAGGGCGCGCTGATCCTCGAGGCGTTCCACGGCACTTCGGCCCCTTGCGTTACTTCGTTGACGCGCAGGCGCGTGCGGTCGAACACATCGCTAAGCGGCAGGCCGCCATCGCGCATCATCTCGGCCAGCGCCTGGGCATAGGCGCCGTATGGGCCTTTGCCTTCCGGCGCGACGGTTCCCGGGGCGGCGTTGAAGGCGATCAGCATGTTCGGGTCGGGATCGACCAGCGCGAGACCGCCGGCCAGCGGCTGGTTCGTCTGCGGGAATGCGTTTGGCCGCGCCGCGTCGAGCACAACGATGTTGACCTTCGTCGGCAGTCCAGCCAGCGACTTGGTGACGTCGGAGAGCCGCATCGCCTGGAGCGGCACGTCGGCTGGATTGGCGATCTGGGCATCGACCGGCAAGAAGTAGTTCTCGCCTTCGAACTGCACACCTTGGCCGGCGAGGTAGACGAAGACGACCGCGTCGGGTCCGGCGGCGGAGACCTTGCCAAGGAAGTCGCGCAGCGCGCCGCGCAGCGATTCCTGATCCACATCACGTGCGCCGACCACGTCAAAACCAGCAGCCTGCAAGGTCTGCGCGATCAGTCCGGCGTCGTTGGCGGGTGTCACCAGCGCGCCGGACGGATAGGCGGCATTGCCGATGACGAAAGCGAGGCGTTTTTGCTGCTGCGCCAGCGCGCCCGTCGCCGAGGCGGTGACGACAAGCAAGAGGACGAATAAACTGAGGAATTTCTGGAGCATCCGCATTTCAGGCCACCATGGGTAAGAGCAACCGAAGCTGTCGAGGCCCTTCCCCTCCTCCAGCGAATCTGGACTAAATGGGGGCAAAGAGGCGGCTTTGCGGCGCGATCCCGGCAGGTTGGGATCGCGCGCAGCCTAGCCGGCGATTTCAAGGAAAAGTGATCGCGTTCTGCCCGCGCGACAGCGAACCGAGACCCGCCTACCGGCGCTTCCTGGGTTTTTCCAGCAGCGCGACAGCCTCGACATGGGATGACCACAGGAATTGGTCGATCGGCGTTACGCTTTTCAGCGTGTAGCCGCCGTCGATAAGGATGCGCAGGTCGCGAGCCAGCGTCACCGGATTGCAGGAAACCGCGGCAACGAACTGAACATCCGAGCGGGCGATCTGCTTCGACTGGTCTTCGGCACCCGCCCGTGGCGGATCGAAGACAAGACCGTCGAAGGCGTTCAACTCCTTGAATGTCAGCGGGCGCCGGAAGAGGTCGCGGCGTTCGCCCGTCACCCGCTTGATGCCGGTCGCGAAGCGTGATGCCCGGTCGAGCGCCGAGAGTGCGGCCGCATCGCCTTCCACAGCGTGCACCTCCGACTTCGCCGCCAACCGCAAGGCAAAGCTGCCGCAACCGGCGAAGAGATCGGCGACCTTCTTGGCACGCTTCAGATGTCCGCCGACGATCTCGGCCATGGTCCGTTCGGCTGCCTCGGTCGCCTGCAGGAAGGCGCCCGGCGGCAGGGCGACAGCGACACTGCCGAACATGACGACAGGCTTCCTTGGCTCGATGATGATCTCGTCATCGACGGACAATCTGGCGAAGCCTTGTGCGATGACAAAATTGGAGGCGATACGGCGTTGGTGTTCGCCGAGCTTGCCGGATTCGTGTGCCGCGACATCGAGGCCCGAAGCCGTCACGGTAACCGCCATCCGGAACGATTTCGTGGTGGCGCATATCAATTCCGCCAGCGCCCTCAATTGTCCGAGCGCCGCGACGATCTCGGTCAGCGAGATGGGGCATTCCGATATGGGGATGATTTCCGGCGAGAGGTGACGATTGAAGCCGAGCAGCATGCCTGTTTCGGTGCGCCGGGCGGCAAGCACAACGCGGCGGCGCGTGTGCGGCGCGCAGGCGACCAGTTCGCCGATGCCGCACTCGATACCCTTGCCTCTCAGGGCGTGCACTACCTTCTCGCGTTTCCACTGGCGATAGGCCTCGGCCTCGAAATGCTGGAGGGCGCAGCCGCCGCATTCGGTGAAATGGCGGCAGGCGGGTTCGATGCGCAACGGCGAGGCTTCCAGCACCGCCATCAGCGAGGCGCGGTCTCTTTCACGCGCGGCGGTGACGACCTCGCCGGGCAGCGTGAACGGGATGAAGAGATCGCCGCTTTCGGTCTCGGCGATGCCGTCGCCCTGGGCGCCCAGTTTCCTGATTGTGAAGCGCGCGCTCATCGATCCTTGATCCCACCGAGCAGGAATTCGCGATTGCCGTCGCCACCTTCGATCGGCGACAGATGCAGGCCGAGCGAGCGCCAGCCTGGAACGGCATCCAGCCAATCCTGTAACAGGCCGGCGACACGGGCGGCATCGTAGGGGTCTTTCAGCAGGCCACCCTTGCCGATCGCCTCGCGACCCGCCTCGAATTGCGGCTTGACCAGAAGGATCGCGGCGGCACCGGACTTCGCAATGGCGAGCGCCGGCGGCAGCGCCAGTTTCAGCGAGATGAAACTAACGTCTGAAACAATGAAATCCGGAACACGGCCGGCAAGATCCGCGACGGTCAGGTCGCGGGCGTTCAGCCCCTCGATCACCGTCACGCGCGGATCCCCGGCGATGTCGGGATGCATCTGGCCGTGACCGACATCGATTGCCGTGACATGGGACGCGCCGCGTTCGAGCAGCACCTGGGTGAAACCGCCGGTCGAGGCGCCAATATCGAGCGCCTCCCGGCTGGCCGTGTCGAGGCCGAAATGGTCGAGCCCGGCGATCAACTTCAGCGCCGCCCGTGAGACATAGCCTTGGGCCGGATCATCGACCGATATGACGCATTGCGGCCGAACGGTCTGGCCAGGCTTGCGGGCAATGGCGCCGTCAACCGTCACCGTGCCCCGTTCGACCGCGTCGCGGGCGCGAGAGCGGCTGGCAAACAGGCCGCGCTGGACGAGCAGGTCGTCGAGCCGCTGGCGTGTGCTGGCTGGCAAAGGCGAATTCATCGGCCCTTCTCTGACGAAAGCCGGTCGCGAAGGCAAGGACATTGGGCGCGACAACGAAAGAGCGGCGATCGAATCGAGCCTCGCGACTTGCGTGCACCGCATCAGGTCCGGCAAAATGACGGTCGATGGCGAAGCCGAACGGCGGGAGGAAAAATGCTGATCGGAACCTGCCACTGTGGCGCTACCCACTGGACGCTGGAAGGCGATCCTGGCCCGGTGACGGCCTGCAACTGCACGCTTTGCCGCCGCTACGGCACGCTCTGGGCCTATGATTATGTCAACGAACGCATTCGCGTTGCGGGACCGATGGCCAGCTATTCGCGCGCGGAAAAGGACACGCCGTCGCTGGAAATTCTGTTCTGCCCGACCTGCGCCTGTGTGCTTGCCTGGCGCGGCTTGCGCACCGACGCCTCCGGCCGAACACGCGTCGCCGTCAATGTGCGGCTGGCACCGCCGGAGGCCGTCGCCGACCTGCCCATCGATCATTTCGATGGCCTCGACACATACGAAGACCTGCCGCGCGATGGCCGTTGCGTTCGCGATATGTGGTTCTAAAGCTTTGTTTTGACGCAATTCCGGACGGAAAACCGCTTCACACTTTTCCTGGAATTGCTCTAGAAAATGGTGCGCGAAACCTGGCGCTCGACGGCTGGGGACAAACCGTGGTCCTGTTCCCCCGAAGCCTGCTCGCGAGGATGCTCGGTCGCAACGGCGGGTACCGGTGCGGCGTCCGGCAGAACCACAAGCTGCGGCACCTGCTTGTAGGAGAAGCCGCCGCGGATATCGCCCATCTTGCCGGCGACAATACCCAGCGCCGCCTTTTCCAGATTGCGGTCATAGCGCGTCTCGGCGACGGCTGGCGCGACCACGATGCCCAGAAGGGCCGTGCCACACAGAAGCGTCTTCATTCCAACTATCTCCCTGCCTGACGTCGATCTAGCAGGGCGCCGTTGAAAAACGGCCAAGGGACACGGTAAGCAAAACGCCAAACGGCAGTGTTAACAAGGCGTTATGAAATCAAGCCGGCAAACCGATTCAAGCGCTTGAGGTTTTGATTCAGGCGCGCTGGGCGCGCACCGTATGCCCGAGAGCCGTGAATACGGTGCGCACGATGCCGGCGGCGTCGAGGCCGGCATCGGCATACATCTTTTCCGGCTTGGCATGGTCGGTGAACGCGTCGGGCAGCACCAGCGGGCGCACCTTCAGGCCGCTTTCCAACAGCCCTTCATGGGCGAGGAACTGCAGCACATGGCTGGCGAACCCGCCAATGGCGCCCTCCTCCACCGTCACCAGAACCTCATGCGAGCGGGCTAGCCGCCGGATCAGACCCTCATCGAGCGGCTTGGCGAAGCGGGCATCAGCGACGGTGGTGGAAAGCCCGGCCGCCCCAAGCTCCTCGGCCGCGGCAAGGCAATCCTGCAAACGCGTGCCGAACGACAGCAGCGCCACCTTGGTGCCTTCCCTGACGATGCGGCCTTTGCCAAGTTCGAGGACCAGGCCGCGTTCCGGCATGTCGACGCCGACGCCGTTGCCGCGCGGATAGCGGAAGGCGATCGGGCCATCATCGTAGCTGGAAGCGGTGCGCACCATGTGGCGCAACTCCGCTTCGTCGGCAGCCGCCATCACGACAAAGCCCGGCAGGCTTGCCAGGAAGGTGGTGTCGAAAGCGCCGCAATGGGTAGCGCCATCTGCGCCGACGAAGCCGGCGCGGTCGATCGGGAAACGCACCGGCAGTTTCTGGATCGCGACGTCGTGGACCACCTGATCATAGGCGCGCTGCAGGAAGGTCGAATAGATCGCCGCGAACGGCTTGTAGCCTTCGGTTGCGAGACCGGCCGCGAAGGTCACCGCATGCTGCTCTGCGATACCGACATCGAACGTCCTGGATGGGAACACTTCGCCGAACAGGTCAAGGCCGGTGCCGGTCGGCATGGCGGCGGTGACGGCGACGACGCGGTCATCCTCGCGCGCCTCCTGGATCAGGCTTTCGGCGAACACTCTGGTGTAGGCCGGCGCGTTGGCCGGCGCCTTGGCCTGCGTGCCGGTGATGACGTCGAACTTGTTGACGCCATGATATTTGTCGGCGGCGGCTTCCGCCGGTGCGTAGCCCTTGCCCTTCTGGGTGACGACATGGATCAGCACCGGGCCTTCGCCATTGTCGCGGACGTTCTTCAAGACCGGGATAAGATGTTCGAGATTGTGCCCGTCGATCGGGCCGATGTGATAGAAACCGAGCTCCTCGAACAGCGTGCCGCCGGTGACATAGCCGCGCGCATGCTCGACCGCCCTGGTAATGGCGCGATCGGCGCGTTTGCCGAGATAGGAGGTCAGCTTCTTGCCGAAATCGCGCAGACCGACATAGGCCTTGCCGGAGGCGAGGCGCGCCAGATAGGCGCTCATGGCGCCGGTCGGCGGGGCGATCGACATGTCGTTGTCGTTGAGGATCACGATGAGGCGAGCATCGAGCGCGCCGGCATTGTTCATCGCCTCATAGGCCATGCCGGCCGACATGGCGCCATCACCGATGACGGCGATGACGTTGTTGCGGCCACCGGCGAGGTCGCGGGCGGCGGCCATGCCGAGGCCGGCCGAGATCGATGTCGAGGAGTGGGCGGCGCCGAAGGGATCGTATTCGCTTTCGGCGCGGCGGGTGAAGCCGGACAGGCCGCCTTCCTGGCGCAAGGTGCGGATGCGGTCGCGGCGGCCGGTCAGGATCTTGTGCGGGTAGGCCTGGTGGCCGACATCCCAGATCAGCCGGTCATCCGGCGTGTCGAAGACATAATGCAGCGCCACGGTGAGTTCGACCACCCCAAGGCCGGCGCCGAGATGGCCGCCGGTGCGGGACACGGCATCGACCAATTCGAGGCGAAGCTCAGAGGCCAGTTGTGGAAGGTCGCTCTCGTCAAGCGCCCGCAAATCCGCCGGGACGCGGACCTTGTCAAGAAGCGGCGTATGCGGCGTTGCGTTCACGGGTGCTCAGGCTTTCTGTTCATCGGCGAGATAGGCCGCCAGCCGGCGAAAGTAAATGCGTGTCGGTGACGCGGAGCAATCCGCCCGTCAGTTCTCGGGCAGCGGGATGAATTCCTTCTCATCTCCTGGAACGATATCGAAGCGGCCTGTCTTCCATTCCTGCTTGGCCTGTTCGATGCGCTCCTTGGACGAGGAGACGAAATTCCACCAGATGTAGCGCTTCGAGCCAAGCGAGGCGCCGCCGAAAAGCATGAAATGCGCACCGGTTTGCGACGATACGACGATCTCGTCGCCGGGCCGGAACACCAACAACCGTTCCGCGGGAAACACGTCGCCTGCAATGGAGACTTCGCCTTCCAGCGTGTAGATGGCGCGCTCCTCGGCGTCGGCCGGGATTTTCACGCTGGCGCCCGGCGCCAGGCGCAGGTCGGCGTAGAGCGTTTCGGAATCGGCCCTCACAGGGGAGCGCAATCCCTGGAAATCACCGATGACAACGCGGCCGCTGACGCCTTCGGCGTCGATCTCGGGAAGCCGCAAGACAGCCGTGTTCTCGAACACCGGCGCCACTTCCTCCTTGTCGTCAGGCAAGGCAAGCCATGTCTGCAGGCCCGAGATCGACATTGGCGCGCCGCGCAATTCCTCTGGCGTGCGCTCGGAATGCACGATGCCGCGGCCGGCGGTCATCAGGTTCACGTCGCCGGGCTGGATGACCATTTCGGTGCCCAGCGAATCGCGATGCCGAATCTTGCCGTCAAACAGATAGGTAACCGTCGACAGGCCGATATGCGGGTGGGGACGGACATCGAGCGCCTGGCCGGCGCGCAGGATCGCCGGCCCCATGCGGTCGAAGAAGATGAATGGGCCGACCAGACGCCTCCTGGCGGTCGGCAAGGCTCGGCGCACCTCGAAGCCGCCAATGTCCTTGGCGTTCGGGATGACCATCAGTTCGATCTGATCGCTGGCAAAGGCATCGCCGGCTTCAGGGTCCTTCCCCGGAAAGAAGCTCATGAACTCTCCTTGTCAGCGGTCCAGACCGCCATGGCCGCATCAGGCAAAACGGAGCGCCGCCTTTGCCCGAAGTTTGGCCGCCACCTCTTCGCGGTTGCGCGGATGCTGGTTTGTTTCGAGGGAATCGAGCAGTTCGCGCGCCGATGCCGCGATGGCCTCGACCGCGTGGTCGAATGCATGCTGGTTCTGCTTCGAAGGCCGCGTCGTGCCGCTCAGCTTGCGGACAAACTGAAGCGCCGCGTCGCGAACCTCATCATTGGTTGCCGGCGGGTCAAAATTGAACAGGGTCTTGATGTTTCTGCACATCGCTTCCGTATCTCCTCTTGTCCTGGGGCCGTTTCAATCGGGACGACGTCAATCCTCAATCATGATCGTGTCTAAAAACCGGTGAAGCAAGATGGTCGTTCGCGACCCTGCCTCAGTCCGCGTCGAGCGGCTCCGTTCCGACCGGCTTTCCGTCGCGCGACAGCCTGATCTTCTCGACCTTGTCCTCCGCGGCCTTCAGCAACCGGTCGCAATGCGCCTTCAGGGCCTCACCGCGCTCGTAGATCCGGATTGACTGATCGAGCGGCACGTCGCCACGCTCCAGATCGTCGACGATCTTCTCCAGCGCATCGAGTGCCTGTTCGAAGCTCATCGCCTTGACGTCTTCATTGGTCTCACCAGCCATTATTCACCCTTTCATCAGCCGCCCGACATGGGCGGCGACCGAAAATGCCAATCCCTGCAGATCGTAGCCGCCCTCGAGCAGGCTGACGAGCCGGTTGTCGCCGTGACGCGCGGCGCGTTGCATCAGTTGGCCGGTCGCCCAGTCGAAATCATCCTCGGTCAGATTGATCTCGGCCAGCGGGTCGCGGTGGTGCGCGTCGAAGCCGGCCGAAATGATGATCAGATCGGGCGCGAATTTGTCGAGCGCCGGCAGGATCCGCGACAGGAAGGCATCGCGAAACACCTCGCTGCCGGTCTGCGGCGCCAGAGGCGCGTTGACGATGTTGCCGGCGCCGGTTTCGTTCTTCGCGCCGGTGCCTGGATAGAGCGGCATCTGATGCGTCGAACAATAGAGCACCGAGGGATCGTCCCAGAAGATATCCTGCGTGCCGTTGCCGTGATGCACGTCCCAGTCGACGACGGCGACCCGCTCGGCGCCATGCTTCTTCTGCGCGTAGCGCGCCGCGATCGCCGCCGTGTTGAAGAAACAGAAACCCATGGCGGTGGTCTTTTCGGCATGGTGGCCAGGCGGTCGCGCGGCGACGAAGACATTGTCGGCCCGGCCAGTGAAGACGTCGTCGACGGCCGCGTTGGCGGCACCGATCGCGGTGATCACCGCCTGCCAGCTCTTCGGACTGGCGGTGGTGTCGGCATCGACGCGGGCGATGCCCTCGTCGGGGATGGCGGCGCGCACGCGTGCAACGAAATCGGCGGGATGCGCGTAGAGGATTGTGGCTTCATCTCCTTCCGGCGCCTTGACGCGGTCGAGCGCGGCAAAGGCGTCGTCGTCGAGCACGCGCTCGATGGCGCGCAAGCGGTCCGGCCGCTCGGGGTGGCCGGGCGGCGTGATGTGTTCAAGGAAGATAGGGTGCGTGTAGAGACGGGTGGCCATGGTCCCTATCTAGTGCCCCGATGCCGCGATGGCCATGCGTTGCGGCTTGATCGCTGGGGAAAATCACGTCTGCGTCCATTCGCGTCGCTGCGGGGATTGGCGCGGCCGGGGCTTCGGCGTAAGGTCGCCACCACTGCCTGGTGCCCGCCGGCCTGTTTGTTTCAGCCGCCAAGTGAAATCCACTTGGCTGCAAATGCTCTGGCGGGAGAATCGGGAACACGGTTGAATTCCGTGGCGTGCCCAACGCTGTAAGGGGGACCGCGCCGGTAAATGCCACTGTCGATGACGGGAAGGCACCGGACGCGGGTTGATCCCGAGCCAGAAGACCGGCCTGGCAGGCATCGTCATCCGCATGGTCAGGCGGGCGGCATTGATTGCAATCGCAAGGGACAAGCGATGCCGGAAGCCATGACCGCTCCTATGGGCGACGGATTTGACCAGATGGCGCGCGACGCTGTCTATCGCGCCATGTTCACCAGGCGCGATGTTCGCAGTCATTTTACTCCCGAGACAATCGACGACGAGGTGCTGGCTCGGTTGCTGCTTGCCGCCCATCACGCGCCATCGGTCGGCTTCATGCAGCCATGGAACTTCATCGTCATTCGCGGTGCCGCGCGCCGGGAGAAGGTGCGTGACCTGTTCCTGGCAGCGCGAGAACAAGAACTGCCAGCAATCGAGGAAGAGCGGCAGGCGCTCTACCGCAAGCTCAAGCTGGAAGGCATCTGCGAAAGCGCGCTCAACATCTGCATCACCTGCGACCGCCAGCGCTCGAAAGGTTCGCCGCTGGGGCGTTGGCATAATCCGGAGATGGATCTCTACAGCACGGTCTGCGCGGTGCAGAATTTCTGGCTGGCGGCGCGGGCCGAAGGCATCGGCGTCGGCTGGGTCAGCATTATCGAGCCTGAAGCGCTGAAGCGGCTGTTGGCCATTCCCGAGCACGTGACGCCGATCGCCTATCTCTGCGTCGGCCGTGTTTCCGAGTTCGCGCCCAAGCCGGACCTCGAGACACATGGCTGGGGGCGGCGGCTGCCGCTGCCCGAACTGATCATGAGCGAGACGTTTTGCGGCCAGGGCGAGGCTCCGCTCAAATCAGCGGTGTCGCGCCTCAACACCGTCGCCGGCATGCCCGCCAGCCCGGCCGATCAGCGTGTCGCGCCGGCCGTGCCCCAGTGCGAACCACCGAAGGAGGAGAGCGCCTTGTCCTTGAGGTCCCTGAACTTCGACGAAGCTTCGGCCAGCCGGGCGTCCCAGGCGGGGTCGGGCACCTGGCCCTCGATGGTCTTGAAATAGACCTGCATCAGGCACGCGATGGCGAAAGGTTCGATGAACGCCGCCTTGAAGGCCCAGGCGAAGACGATGGCCAAAACGAAGGCCCAGCCGGCGAGCTGCCCGGGCATGAGGAAAAGAATGGCGCCGGCCGGGGTCAGCATCAGCAGGAAGATCACGAACGACACGCCCCACATGATAACCGCCAGCCAGACAGCGTTCTTGACCATGGTCTTGCCGTTCTGGGCGTAGAGCACGACGCCCTGGCGCGCGGTTTCGAACGGCGAGGACGAGTTGATGCGGATGTTGTAGCCGAGGATGATCTCGTCGACATAGGTGAGTGACAGGCGGATTACCGTGTTGATGAAAGACACCAGGCCGCTCAGGCCTGGAATGGGCAGGAAGGCGGCGATGCCGCCCAGCAGGCCGGTGATGGCGCGAATGGCACCCTTGACCAGCTGGTCGACGACGAAAAGGATGTTGGCCTCGGCGAAACGCTCGGTCACGACTTGCCTGGCATAGGCGATCTGGTTCTTGCCGTCGGGAACATCATGGCCGTCGATCAGGTGGACCATGACGGCGATGTGGCCCGCCTTGACGACGTAGAGGATGTATTCGCGGATCCAGTAGACGGCGATCGAGACGGCGCCAAAGCCGATCACGCCGCCCCATAGGGCAAAGGACAGCGGCCCGTCGGGATCGGTCGAGATATGGCCGACGCCATAGCCGACGGAGGCACCCGTGCCGGTCGCCAGGATATAGGCCAGCGTGATGCCGAAATAGACGACCATGCGAAAAACAATGAAAGGCCAGGTCCGCATCATGATGGACACCGACCTGCCGATATCGAAATCCCACATGCCCCGAATCTCCCCTCAGAGATGGCTGGGAAGGATGCGCTCACCCCGAAGATTGTCAACCGGGGGGCGACGAGAAGAAGCGAGCAGCCGCTCGTTTCGCAAACGTTCGGAATTGGCCGAGGCCTCCGCGACGTCGTCATCCACGGGCGGAGCGACGCGAAGCGGAGCGCAGATCCGAGGGTCCATGCCGTAATCTTAATCGAAGATCACAGCGGATCAGAATTGTGGCAACGCGTCGAAGTCGCGGCATGGATCCTGATGGTCTGAGCCGCGTCGCTTCGCTCCTTGCTTCGCCAGAGGATGACGAGGCAAGCAGACGCTTCAGTCCATCGCCGACGCAGGCGACCTGCCAGCAGGACCTTTCCGCCGCGTCGATCCCTCGGTGGACTACAGAATCTCGGTCTTGGCGATATGGATGCCAAAACCTTCCAAACCAACATAGTGGCGCTCGCGCGAGGCGATCAGGTTGATCGAGGAAATGCCGAGATCCTTCAGGATCTGCGCACCGAGGCCGATTTCGCGCCATTCGTTTTCGCGCCGGCGCGCCTCTTCGTGATCCTCGCGGTCACCTGACGCAGGGCGCTTGCGCTCCTGATGGGCGACACCGACCGAGCCTTCGCGCAGATAGACGATTACACCGCGCTTGCGCTCGCCCATCGCCTTCATGATGCCGTCGAGCCGATGGCTGGTGCCGAACACGTCGGTCACCACGTCTTCGGAATGCAACCGCACCGGAACGTCCTCGCCGTCGCGGATATCGCCGAAGACCACGGCGACATGATGCATCATGTCCCAGGGCAGCGTGTAGGTGAACACCTGCGCCTTGCCGCCAAGCGTGTCGATCTCCGAGCAAGCCACGCGTTCGACCAGCGTTTCCTTGCGTTGCCGGTACGCGATGAGATCGGCGACCGAAACCTGCTTGAGGCCATGTTCCTCGGCGAAGGCCGCGACCTGCGGGCCGCGCTTGACGGTGCCGTCGTCATTGACCAGCTCCGAAATGACACCGATCGGCGGCAGGCCGGCGAGTTTGCACAGATCGACCGCCGCCTCGGTATGGCCCGAACGCATCAGCACGCCGCCTTCGCGCGCGATCAGCGGGAAGATGTGGCCGGGACGGACGAAGTCGGAGGCACCGACATTGCCGTTGGCGAGGTTGCGCACGGTCAGCGTGCGGTCGTCGGCCGAAATGCCTGTTGTCGTGCCGTGCTTGAAATCGACGCTGACGGTGAAGGCGGTTGTGTGGGCTGAATCGTTGTCGGCCACCATCGGCGCAAGGTTAAGCCGCTTGGCCTCCTCGCGCGGCATCGGCGTGCAGACGATGCCTGACGTGTTGCGCACGATGAACGCCATTTTCTCGGGCGTGCAGTGGACGGCGGCAACAATCAAGTCGCCCTCGTTCTCGCGCCCGTCATC
This sequence comes from Mesorhizobium sp. B2-3-5, assembly GCF_006442395.1. Lineage (NCBI taxonomy): Bacteria > Pseudomonadati > Pseudomonadota > Alphaproteobacteria > Hyphomicrobiales > Phyllobacteriaceae > Mesorhizobium > Mesorhizobium sp. B2-3-5. Next base: position 184,560 of record NZ_VFVX01000007.1, read on the forward strand.
GTCCATGACGACGACGATCTCGCCGCGTTCAAAGGCACGGATGGCTTCGACGATCTTCTTCTGGTCGTAAGGCATGGACGCTCACTTCGTTCGCAGGGCAGTAGGGAATAGGGCAGTAAGGCAGTAGGGAAAAGGAAAAAATGTGGGCAGGCAGGCTGACGTACTGCCTACTGCCTACTGCCTATTCCTTGCCCTGTCTGTCCCCGATGACGCAGATAATGATCGGCAATGGCGCAAGCAACCATCGCCTCGCCGATCGGCACGGCGCGGATGCCGACGCATGGGTCGTGCCGGCCCTTGGTCATCACCTCGACGTCATTGCCGTCCTTGTCGATCGACTTACGCGGCGTCAGGATCGAAGAGGTCGGCTTGACGGCGAAACGGGCGACGATCGCCTGGCCGGTCGAGATGCCGCCGAGGATGCCGCCGGCATTGTTGGACAGGAAGACCGGCTTGCCGTCATTGCCCATGCGCATCTCGTCGGCATTCTGTTCACCGGTGATGCGGGCGGCCTCGAAGCCGTTGCCGATCTCGACGCCCTTGACGGCGTTGATCGACATCAGCCCGGAGGCAATGTCCTGGTCGAGCTTGGCATAGATCGGCGCGCCGAGCCCTGGGGGGACGCCATCGGCGACGATCTCGATCACCGCGCCGACCGAAGAGCCGGCCTTGCGGATGCCGTCCAGATACTGCGTGAAAACGGGAACGGAAGCGGGATCGGGCGTGAAGAACGGATTTTGCGCATCGCCGATGAAGTTCCAGTTCCAGTTGGCGCGATCGATCGACTTTTCGCCCATCGACACCAGCGCGCCGCGCACCACCATGCCCGGCACCACCTTGCGCGCGAGCGCGCCGGCCGCCACGCGCGCCGCGGTCTCGCGGGCCGAGGAACGGCCGCCGCCGCGATAGTCGCGTATGCCGTATTTGACCTCATAGGTGTAGTCGGCATGGCCCGGCCGGTATTGGCGGGCAATCTCGCCATAGTCCTTCGAGCGCTGGTCGACATTTTCGATCAGCATCGAAACCGGCGTGCCGGTGGTGATCATCGTCTCGCCGTCCTCGTCGAGCACGAAACCGGACAGCACCTTCACTTCGTCGGGCTCACGGCGCTGGGTGACAAAACGCGACTGGCCGGGCCGGCGCTTGTCGAGTTCAGCCTGGATTTCGTCGCGCGTGAAGCGGATGCCCGGCGGACAGCCATCCACCACGCAGCCAAGCGCTGCGCCATGGCTTTCGCCCCAGGTGGTGACGCGGAAAAGATGGCCGAACGTATTGTGAGACATGGAAAAGTGCCCTGCCCGGCATCGAAGCCGGCTGAAGTCTGCCTTCTATTGGCGTTTTCCACAGGGGTCAAACTGTGATCTGGCGGATTTAGTTTTGACACATTCGGTTGGTTTCTGCTCTGCTCCATTCGCCGTTGAGGATCCGCCGCCACCGTGCCGGCGCAATGACCAAAGAGGACGATGATGCGTACCCTGATTGGCGCTGTTGCCGCCATACTCCTGCTTTCCACCGCCGCTTTCGCCGGACAGACCGAAGGCTTGATCAAGAAGATCGACAAGGACGCGCTGACCCTGACGTTGGATGACGGCAAATCCTACAAGCTGAACGCCGAGACCGATCTCGACTCGCTGAAGCCGGGCATGGACATCGTCATTGCCTATGACGTGACCAACGGCGAAAACGTCGTCACCGACATGGAATTGCCGGACACCGAATAGGAGCCTCCGGCTTCGCGCGGCCGGACCCATTCCGACAGGATCGGAATCGAGCTCTATCTTGATCTTCCCGTTCAGCCCCTGTCCGAATCGAAAGCTCGGAATTCGGGGCCTGATGTCGTTTCCAGGTAGCCCGGATGGACTGGAGCGAGAGTTAGCGCTTGCTAATGCAACTCGTTGGTAGCAGTCTCAGCTCGCGGATCCAGCCATCGGCTGGACCGGCGGCGGGAGCAGGACAATGTGCAGCGACTGCGAGGGCGAAGGGGTCGGCCGGAGGGATTTCCTAAAGGTCGGCGCGGGGCTCGTCGCCATCGGTTTTGGCGGAGCGGTCTGGCCGGCGCGTGCGGCCGAGGGCACTGCGACGCCGTTGCCTCCCGATGAAGCGTTGGCCGCGTTGAAGTCCGGCAACGAACGCTATGTCAGCCATCCGGAACTCTGCTCGATTGACCTTGCCGCGCAACGGGAAGCTGTCGCTACACACCAGGCGCCTTGGGCCACTGTCATCAGTTGCGCCGATAGTCGCGTTCCACCGGAGCTGATCTTCGGCGGCCACGGCGTTGGAGAACTGTTCGTCGCCCGCAATGCTGGCAACCTCGTCGACACCGCGACGCTCGGCACGGTCGAATATGGCGCGGAGGTACTCGGCTCGCCGTTGATCGTCGTCCTCGCGCACACAAGCTGCGGTGCGGTCAAGGCGGCTTGCGACGTGGTCACCAAGAACGCCACTTATCCGGGCGCGATCGGTCCGATGATCGAGCCGATCTTGCCGGCGGCAATCGCGGTGCGGAGCGAGGCGGGCGATTTTATCGACAACACGGCTAAGGAGAGCGCAAGGCGGACTGCGAGGCGCCTTGCCGTTTCAAGCAAGCTCTTGGCCGGTCTCACCGGGACCGGGAAGCTGAAGATCGTCGCGGCGATCTACGATCTTGAAACGGGTGTGGTGACCTACCTCGAATGATACGTTCATCCGGGCGACCGCGCTCAGGGGTTGGGAGCCTAGCGAACCAACCTCGGATGAATAACCATCATAGCCAGGACAGCTACAGCCACTCCAGGCATTCACCCTGCAGCCGGAGCACGCGATCGTGCGGTATCTCCAGATTCGCGGCCTCGTCCTCGGCCATATCAAGCACGAAGCGAAACAAGGTGCGCATGACGCCGCCATGCGTCACGCAGATCGTGTTGTGGTCGAGCGCGTCGAACCGGGGCTTCACCCGTTCGAGCAGCATCTGGTAGCTCTCGGCACCTTCGCCGGGCGGCTGGAAGTTCCATTTATCCAAAGCGCGAGTCTTCTTCGCACGGGGATAGCGTGTCTCGAGTTCGGCAAAGGTGAAACCCTGCCAATCGCCGAAATTAACTTCAACGAGATCGGGATCGGTTCGATAGGCGAGCGGATCGAGTTTCATCGCGACGCGGATGCGCTCCATCGTTTCGCGCGTCCGCCTCATCGGGCTGGCGATGAAATCGAAATCCTCCGGCTTGTGGACGAGGCCGGCCAACCGATTCCCGTTTCCGGTCGCCTGTTGGCGGCCGAGCTCATTGAGATCGGTGTCGGCCTGGCCCTGAAGCCGGGCCTCGGCGTTCCACGCGGTCTGGCCGTGGCGCACGATGTAAACCAGCGGGTACATCAGATCTTCCGGAGGTGGGGCCTGGGCCTAGGCGGAGGATTGGCGGGAAAGCTATTCCTTGACCGTCGAAATATCAGGCGCGTCGACCGCCTTCATGCCGACCACGTGATAGCCGGAATCGACGTGATGCACTTCGCCGGTCACGCCACGCGACAGGTCGGACAGGAAATAGACGCCGGAATCGCCGACCTCTTCCTGCGTGACCGTCTGCTTCAGTGGTGAATTGTATTCGTTCCACTTCAGGATGTAGCGGAAGTCGCCGATGCCGGATGCGGCCAGCGTCTTGATCGGCCCGGCCGAGATCGCGTTGACGCGGATCTTCTTGGCGCCGAGATCGACGGCAAGGTAACGCACGCTGGCCTCGAGCGCGGCCTTGGCAACGCCCATGACATTGTAGTGCGGCATCACCTTCTCGGCGCCATAATAGGTGAGCGTCAGCAGTGATCCGCCCTCGGTCATCAGCGCCTCGGCGCGCTTGGCGATGGTGGTGAAGGAAAACACCGAAATGTCCATGGTGCGCAGGAAGTTGTCGCGCGTCGTCTCGACATAGCGGCCGGTCAGTTCGTCCTTGTCGGAGAATGCGATGGCATGGACGAGGAAGTCGAGCTTGCCCCAATGCTTGGCGACATTGGCGAAGACATCGTCGAGGCTGGCCGGATCGGTGACATCGCAATGGCCGGCGACATAGGCGCCCAGTTCCGCCGCCAACGGTTCGACACGCTTTTTGAACGCCTCGCCCTGATAGGTCAGCGCGATCTCGGCGCCATGGTCGGCGCATGCCTTGGCGATGCCGAAAGCGATCGACCTGTTGTTCGCGACGCCCAGAATCAGGCCGCGCTTGCCGGCCATCAGGCCCTGTCCACCCGCCATGTGCGTGCTCTCCGCAAGAGTATCTGCTTTGTGGAGAGCCCTATCGCACAGGCACAGGGCCCCTTCAAGCGCTCAAACCGGACAGTCCGGGGGACAAAAGTCGCCGATCAGCCTTTTTGGCCACGCAGCATCGCTTCTAGAGCGCTGTCACCACCCTCCGGCAGCATGATGCGCACATGGGCGTAGAGATCGCCGTGACCGCCGGCTTTTTCCGGCAGGCCCCTGCCCTTGAGTCGCAGCACCTTATCCGAGCTCGACCAGGCGGGAACGTTGACCGCGAGCCTGCCTGTCGGCGTCTCGACCGCCACCTTGGCGCCCAGCACCGCATCCGCCAGCGACACCGGCAGATCGGCATGCAGGTCGCGGCCCTCGATACGGTAACGCGGATGCCGGCGGATATGGATCTTGACCAGCGCATCGCCGGGCTGGCCCGGCCCCTGCTCGCCTTGCCCCTTCAACCGAATGGTCTGGCCATCCTCGACAAAGACCGGCAGTTTGACCGCCACCTTGCGGCCATCCGGGAACATCGCCGTCACCTTTTCGGCGTTCGCCGCTTCCTCGATGGTGATGTCGAGCGTGACGTTCAGATCGGCAGCGGTGGCCGGCTGGCGGCGGTCGCCCATGCCGGCGCCACGCGCGCCCGAAAAGGCGTCGCCGAAAATCTGGCTGAAGATGTCGCTGTTGCCGTCGAACGGATCACCGCCTGGCCGCCCGGAGCGGAACTCGAATCGCGAACCGCCGGCCCCCTGCTGCTGGCGGCGGAACCCGGCAAAGGGGTCGCCGCCACCCGCGGCGCCCTCAAAACCCTGGAAGCGCGGCTTGCCGTCGGCGTCGATCTCGCCGCGATCGAAAGCGGCGCGTGTCTTCTCGTCGCCGACGATCTCATAGGCCTGGTTGGCCGCGGCAAAACGGTCCTTCGCCTTGGGATCATTCGGATTCTGGTCCGGATGATGTTTCTTGGCGAGTTTCCGGTACGCCGATTTTATGTCCTTGGCCGATGCGTTCTTTGCAACGCCCAGCACCTCATAGGGGTCGCGCATGCTTTCTGCCCTGGGGAAGGAGTGAGTCCATACTTGCCCCCTATATGCGCTCGCATAGGAAGAAATTCCAGTGGTGGAGCGTCATATCAAGGGCGGAAAATCAGAGCGCCTTGAAGCCTTGCATGCGCCAGCCGCCGGCGCCGGCCAGGCAGAGTTCGCCCTCGAACATGGCAACGCCGTCAAAGCTTTCGCGCGAAGCCTTGAAGCGGCGGCATGTCTGGCCGCTGTCCTTCAATTCGGCCAGTTCGATGATCGAGCCGCGCGACCCGGTGCCGGCATTCGCCCATGGCACGGCCTGGCCGCCAAGCTGTTCGATATCGGCGGAGGACACCGCATTGCCGATCGTCGTCTGGTCGGAGTCGCGATCCGAATCGACCGGCTTGGCGGAAGCCGACGTGCTGCTGGTCAGGATCGAGCGGTCGACCTCGGCTTTCTCCAGGCTGAAGCCACCCGCGCCACAGCCGGCAAGCGGCAGGGCGATTGAGACGATCGCGGCTTTCGCGCTGGCCGAAGCGATAACGCCCCATTGCCTGCTGTCAAAAGCTTGCGCGATACGCGACAATCGGCAACCTCCCCGGCTTAGTGACAATTTGAGAAAAACTATGAGTGACACAGAGTTAACAACCAGTGACTTTACCGACGCGGCCGAGCCGTTTCGCCTCTTTGCCGCATGGCTGGAGGACGCCACGAAAAGCGAAATCAACGATGCCAACGGGGTAGCGCTGGCAACCGTCGATACCGAGGGCATGCCGGATGTGCGGATGGTGCTGCTCAAGGGGTTCGATGAAAGCGGCTTTGTGTTCTACACGAATTTCGAAAGCGCCAAGGGCCAGGAAATTCTGGGCAGCATGAAGGCGGCGATGTGTTTCCACTGGAAATCGCTGCGCCGCCAGGTGCGCGTGCGCGGTCCGGTGGAGATCGTCACCGATGCCGAGGCCGACGCCTATTACGCGACACGGCCGCGCGGCAGCCGCATCGGCGCCTGGGCCTCGAAACAGTCGCGGCCGCTGGAAAGCCGCTTCGCCCTGGAGAAAGCCGTCGCCGAATACACGGCCCGTTACGCCATCGGCGAGATCCCCCGCCCGAAGCACTGGTCGGGCTTCCGCATCGTGCCGAAGACCATCGAGTTCTGGCAGGACAAGCCGTTCAGGCTGCATGACCGGATAGTCTTTTCGCGCAACGCCAAGGGTGGTTGGGATAAGACGCGGCTTTATCCCTGAAAAGGGCCTCAGCCCTTCTTTCTGGTCATGAACGCGGTGAGCGCCTCGCGCGCCTCATCGGATTTCAGCCGCTCGCGAAAATGCGCGCTTTCCACGCCGATGCGGGCGACGAGGTCGTCGCGCGAGCCGCGCATCAGGTCACGCGCGATCTTCAGCGCCTGCGGCGGCTTGGCGGCTATCTGGCGAGCGGCGGCCAGGACCGAGGCCTCCAGGGCGCTCTCCTCGACCACATCGTAGATCAACCCGGCAGCCTTCGCCCGCTCTGCCGAAAAACCCTCGCCGAGGCCGAGCAGGGCGAAAGCGCCTTGCTGCCCCAGGATGCGCGGCGCCAACAGGCTGGACCCCGCCTCGGGCACCAGGCCGAGATCGACGAAAGGCGTTCTGAACAGGGTGCGCGGCGTGGCGAAGGTCAGGTCGCAATGCAGGTTGATCGTGGTGCCGATGCCAACCGCGATGCCGTCGACACCGGAAACGATGGGCTTCTCGACCCTGGCCAGCGCCATCAGGAAATCCCAGACTTCCGTGCCGCCGTCGCCGCCTGTGGCGACAATCATGAAATCGGCAAGGTCGTTGCCGGAAGAGAAGGCGCCGGGCACACCGAGAAAGACATGGACGCGGATCGCCGGATCGACGTCGCCTTCGGCAAGAGCCGCCGACATTTTCGCATACATGGCGCGCGTCAGCGCGTTCTTCTTGTCCGGGCGGTTCATGCGGATGATCTGGACGGCGCCCTGGCGCTCGACGAGGATATGGTCTGTCACGATGGTCCCTTCGAGCGTTGGAATGTTTCAGGTCGATATCAGCGACTTGCCGGCAGCGGCCAGGCTCTCGGCGCCGTTGATGACGCGCTCCTTCAAGGCGTGCGTTTCGCCAAGCAGGTTTTCGGCAAAGAAGCGGCAGAGGGCGATGCGGCCACGGTCGGCAAGCCCGCCTTGCGCCAGATAGGCGCCGCCGGCGGCGAATGAGATCAGTCTGAGATAGGGCGTGGCGCCGGCAAGCGCCGCGTCGGTTTGGCCGTTGGCCAACAGTCCCTGCAGGAAGCGCGTCGCCTCGTCGAGATCGGCAAGCGCCCGGTCGAGATTGTCGGCGGTGCGGCCAAAGCCCTCGATGTTGGAGGTGCGGACCGCATCGGCGACTGCTTTCAGTTCGCCGATGTAGAAATGTACATGCTCGCCCCCGCCGAGCGGCAGTTTTCGCGACACGAGGTCGATTGCCTGGATGCCGTTGGTGCCTTCGTAGATCGGCGCGATGCGCGCATCGCGATAGAGCGCTGCCGCGCCCGTCTCCTCGATGAAGCCCATGCCGCCATGCACCTGAACACCAAGCGAGGCGACCTCGACGCCGACATCGGTCGAAAAGGCTTTCGCAAGAGGCGTCAGTAGATTGGCGCGGTCGCGCCAGTTGACGGCAGCCTCGCCCTCGGCGACGCGGGCGCGGTCGATGGCGTGCGCGCAGGAATAGCTGATGGCGCGCGCGACCTGGGTCAGCGCCCGCATAGTCAGAAGGTTGCGCTGCACGTCGGGATGATGGACGATCGGCGCCATGCCCGTGCCGGCGTAATCCGCCGCCTTGCCCTGGCGGCGCTCATTGGCATAGGCGATCGCCTTCTGCGTGGCGGCTTCCGCGACGGCGACTCCCTGCATGCCGACGGCCAGACGTGCATTGTTCATCATGGTGAACATGCAAGCCAGCCCCTTGTTCTCCTCGCCGATCAGCCAACCGATTGCGCCGGGTTTGGCGCCCTGGAAACCGTCGCCATAGATCATGGTGCAGGTGGGCGAAGCATGAATGCCGAGCTTGTGCTCGAGGCCGGAACAGAAGACGTCGTTGCGGGCGCCCAGCGAGCCGTCTTCTTCAACCAGGAATTTCGGCACCAGGAACAGCGAGATGCCGCGCGTGCCGGCGGGCGCGTCAGGCAGCCGCGCCAGCACCAGATGGATGATGTTGTCGGTGAAATCGTGCTCGCCATAAGTGATGAATATCTTCTGGCCGAAGATGCGGTAGGTGCCGTCGCCGGCGGGTTCGGCGCGGGCGCGGAGCGCGTTGAGGTCCGAGCCGGCCTGCGGCTCGGTCAGGTTCATCGTGCCCATCCATTCGCCCGACACGAGCTTTGCGAGATATTTCGCCTTGAGCTCCCGCGAGGCGTGCTTGTCCAAAGCTTCGACGGCGCCCATCGTCAGCGTCGGACCGATACCAAAGGCCATGGCAGCGGAATTCCACATTTCGAGCGCGGCGACACCGAGCATGGTCGGCAGCGCCTGGCCGCCATATTCCTCAGGTCCGGACAGCGCGTTCCAGCCGCCCTCGATCCAACGGCGATAGAGTTCCTTCCAGCCCGGCGGCGTCGTGACGGCAGCGTCCTTCAGCACCGCACCTTGTTCGTCGCCGATCTTGTAGAGGGGTGCCACCTCCTCGGTGGCGAAACGGCCGGCCTCGCTAAGAACGGCATCGACCAGATCCTCGCCGAGATCGCCGAACGTGCCGGCATCGAGCGCTGGCTTCATGCCGGCCACGTGCTTCAGCGTGAACGCGATATCCTCGACCGGTGCCCGATACATGCCGCTCGATCCTCCTGATGCATGGCCTCGCCGACCCTAGAGCCAGTGTCGCCGTAAAACCATCCGCCTTTGGGCAGCCTCATCTTCTTTTACGTAAACGTCAAATTTTGTCACGCGGATTTTGGGATGGGCCGGCACGACAATGTTCTGGTACCATCAGGGGAACTGGGGAACGGCGCCGCCTGATGGTCGGATCGCGGCATATCGTGCTCGCCACGCCTCAGAAGCATTTCCTTAACCATGGCGGTTCAGGATTCGCTCTTGATCAACGGGGATTCCCTGTTTGGAACGGATGGCGCGTCTCTTTCGCCGCACGGCGCTTCTCGCCTTGGCGGCGACGATGGGATTGTCGGCAGCGACGAAGGCTTCGGACTTCTCCGAGCCGTGGAGGAACGCCGACCGTGCGCTGGTCGTCGATGCCTACGAATACAATTCCATCGACTGGGCGCAGCTTGCCACCGACAAGCGCATCGTCGCCTTCATCAACAAGGCCTCCGACGGCATGCCGCCGCCCTATTTCTGCTCCGGCGGCGACATCGAGGTGAAGCTGTGCAAAGCGTTGTGGAAGCGCCATGCGGTGACACGCGAACTGTTCCAGACGCGCAGGGTCGTCGCCAAGGCGCTTGGGCTGAAATGGGGTGCCTATCACCTCGCCCGCCCCGGCAACCCGGTCGAGCAGGCAAACAATTTTCTCGATTTCGCCGATCCCGCGCCGGACGATCTCATCGCTCTCGACCTCGAAGGCAACGATCCCTCGCAATGGATGTCGTTCGATGATGCCGAGGAATTCGTGCGCCAGGTGCATCGGCGCGTTGGACGCTTCCCGGTGCTCTACACCAACGGCAAGACCGCCCAGTTCATCGCGGACAACCGCTACAAGTACCGGCTCCTGTCGCGGCTGCCACTCTGGTACGCGCGCTACAAGCCTGACATCGACGTGCATTTTCCGATGGGCAACTGGCGGGGCTACGCACTCTGGCAGTTTTCGGCGCAGGCCAATTGCGGCCGCTTCCGTTGCCCCTACAGGGTTGCCGGCACGCCCGACGACATCGACGTCAACGTCGTGCCGACGGATGCCGTCACATTGCGCCAGCAATGGCCTTTTGGCGGGCTGATCGACGTGCCGTCCGACTATCTTGCCAGCGTACCGGTGCCGCTCTCGAGGGAAGCGGCGTTGGCCGGCAAGGCCACCATCATTTATGCCGATGTGGCGACGCCGCCGACATTGGAGGAAATGGTCGCGGTGCTCGGTTCGCGCTGGTCGAAATTCCGCGACGGCTTCCGCATGCCTGTCGTGAAGACGGTGCCGCGACGACCAGGCTTCGGCATCGTCGAGTATGTCGCCTGGAAGCGGACCGGACAGCGCTCACCCGCGCAACCAAACGCCGCGTTTGCCGCGGCCGACCCGGTCAGCACCGCTTCCACCGAGCTCGATCACGGCCAGCAGTAAGCTGTCATCCGGACGTCAGCCTGCCCGCTCGCGCGCCACGGCCTGCCAGCCGATATCGCGGCGGCAGAAGCCATCCGGCCAGTCGATCCGGTCAAGAGCGGCATAAGCCCGCTTCTGCGCCTCGCCGACCGTGCCGCCGACCGCCGTTACATTGAGGACGCGGCCGCCATTGGCAACCAGCGCACCGCCGTTGATGGCCGTACCGGCATGGAATATCTGGACGCCTTCGCCCACCGCGTCCTCGACACCGCGGATCACGGATCCCTTTTCCGGTGTGCCCGGATAGCCCCTGGCCGCCATCACCACCGTGAGCGCCGCCTCGTCGCGCCAGCGCACCGACATATGCGCAAGCTGGCCATCGGTCGCGGCGTTGAGCAGCACCAGCAGATCGTCCTTCAGCCGCATCATCAGCACCTGGCATTCCGGATCGCCGAAACGGGTGTTGTATTCGATCAGCTTCGGCCCGTTATCCGTGATCATCAGGCCGGCGAAGAGAATGCCGGCGAAAGGCGCGCCGAGTTCCGCCATGCCGCGCATGGTCGGCTCGATGATTTCGCGTATGGTGCGCTCGACCATCTCCGGCGTCATCACCGGGGCCGGCGAATAGGCTCCCATGCCGCCGGTGTTGGGGCCGACGTCGCCATCGCCGACGCGCTTGTGATCCTGCGCGGTGCCGAAGGGCAGCGCGGTGGTGCCGTCACAAAGGCAGAAGAAGCTCGCCTCCTCGCCGGTCATGAATTCCTCGATCACCACTTCTGCGCCGGCTGCGCCGAAGGAACCCTCGAAACAGGCATCGAGGGCCGCACGCGCTTCGTCCAGCGTCATGGCGACAGTGACACCCTTGCCTGCAGCCAGCCCATCGGCCTTGATGACGATCGGCGCGCCAGTCTTTTCGATATAGGCCTTGGCTGAGGCGAGATCGCCGAAACGGCCATAGGAGGCGGTCGGGATGTTATATCGGGCGCAGAGATCCTTGGTAAAACCCTTCGAGCCTTCCAGCCGTGCGGCGGCCTTCGAAGGCCCGAAGACGCGGATATTTTCGGCGCGCAGATCGTCCGTGATGCCGGCGACAAGCGGCCCTTCCGGCCCGACCAGGACAAGGTCGATCTCCTTGTCCTTGCAGAAAGCGGCGATGGCGGCGTGGTCCGCAATGTCCAGCTTCACCAGTTCGGCCTCACTGCCGATGCCCGGATTGCCGGGGGCCGCATAGAGCTTGGCCAGCAGGGGCGACGCGGCGACCTTCCAGGCGAGCGCATGTTCGCGGCCGCCGGAGCCGAGAAGAAGAACGTTCATGGCCACCTCTTGATACCGACAGTTCCAAGAGAACCCGCTATTGCTCTCTGGACGACGGGTCAAGGCATCCGGGCGCTTTGCCGGGAATTGCGCACGGGAACGTTACCCCGACGACAACCGGCGGCGCGCAACGCCGCCGATCTTCTGGCGCTCGCTTCAGCCGGGAAAGATGACCGGAAACCAGTCCTCGCGCAGTTTCTGGCCTGGCTGCATGCCGTGGCCATGGTAGGGCGGCGAGGTGCGGCCCGGCCGCTCGACATAATGGGCATCGTCGCCGACCCAGCGCAGCGACAGCGCCCGCCGCCGCGCCGCGGTCAGGTTGCCGCGCGCGCCATGCGCGGTGCGGAAGTCGAACAGGATGGCGTCGCCCGGCTCCATCTCCCATTCCAGCACCTTCATCGACGGGTCCTTGTCGGGATCGGGCACCGGCAGATAGTCGCCTTCGCCGGCGTAGAAATTGCTATCGTCGAGCCAGCGGACCGGCAGGATCATCTTGTCCCATTTATGCGAGCCGGCGATCAGGCGCAGAGTCGCCTCCTTCACCGGGTCGATGGGAATCCAGAAGCTGACCGTCTGCTGGCCGTCGACGAAATAGTAGGGAATGTCCTGATGCCAGGGCGTCGGCTTCTGCGTCCCGGGTTCCTTGACCAGCACGTGGTCATGGAAGAACTGCGCGGTGCGCGACTGCATCACCGCCGCCGCCAGTTCAGCGGCCGGCGATTCGCGCACCACGCTGACGAATTCGGGAATGCGCTCCCAGTTGCAGTAGTCGTCGAAGAAGCTGCCGCGGCCATTGGCAATGTCGGACGCGGTGGCGCTGCGGTTCTGCATGTTGCGCTCGATGCCGACGGCAATCGTGTCGACCCAGCCCTTGAAGGCGCCGCGGATGCAAACGGCGCCATCGCGCTGGTAAGCGGCAATCGTGTCCGCGTCGATCAGGTCCGTGTCGATTGCGCGGGTAGCGGTTTGGGAAGCCATGGTGTCCTCCTTTCAGGATCGAGACACTATCGCGACCTCCGTTCATCAAGTAAAATAATAACTTCTCATCTGACACATAGATTTTAGCTATGAAACTGACCCTAACCCAGCTGCGATATCTGGTCGCCGTGGCCCGCCACGGCAGCGTCACCGGCGCGGCCAGGGCGTTGAACATTTCGCAGCCCTCGATTTCGGTGGCGATCGACGCGATCGAAAGGGATTTCGGGCAAAAGCTCTTTGTGCGCCAACGCGGAAGCGGCGTTTCGCTGACGTCCTTCGGCCGTGTCGCCGTGGCCAAGGCAAAACAGGTTCTTGCCGAGACGGACGAACTCATGAGCCTGGGTTCGGGCAACTCGGCTGTAGGCGGCGAGTTGGTGCTTGGATGTTTCGAGGACCTGGCGCCCTACTTTGCGCCAGGTCTCATCCGCGCCTTTTCCGAACGTCATCCAAGCGTCGCCGTCGTTGTCCGCGACGAGACCTTCGAGACGCTTGGGCGGCGTCTGGCGGACGCCGCCATCGATCTCGGCCTCAGCTACGATCTCGGCCTGCCGTCGCATTTCGCACGTATCCTGCTGCACGAGTTGCGACCGCATGCGCTGTTGCCGGCAGGCCATCCGCTGGCCAACCGCCCCGAGGTCAGCCTTGCCGATCTCGCCGTCTATCCGCTCATCACGACAGATCAGCCGCACAGCTGGCAGCACATGCTTGACCTGTTCCGCAGCCGCGGCCTGTCACCGGTGGCCGACAGGGCGACGAGCTCGTTCGAACTCCAGCGCAGCATGGTGGCGAACGGCTTCGGCGTCGCCGTCAGCTACACCCGGCCCCACGGCGACCGCAGCTATGACGGTCTGCCCCTGATCTGCAAGCCGCTGTCGGACCCGCTGCCCATGCAGCGCATCATCCTCACCTATGACACGCATCAGCGCGTTTCGAATGCGGCACTGGCCTTCGTTGAGACGGCGAAGGTGTGGTTTTCGACGCGCGACATCTTCACCGCCTGACAGGTTGACGGTTGCCGCGCGACCGCTTGCCGCTTGACGGGTTTCGCGGCTGCTGCCACTCCATGGACATGGAACCTATCCAGTCGAAAGCGGCCCAGGGCCGTGTCGCCGATGCGCCGAACGACCATTGGGTCTATCGCGCGCTGCCGCGCGCGGTTTGGCCCTACGCGCAGCTTGCGCGATGGGACAGGCCGATCGGCTGGCAGTTGCTGTTGTGGCCGTGCTGGTGGTCGGCGGCGCTCGCCGCGAGCGCCTATCCGCGCCCTGGCGACCCGCTGCTCTCGCTGCTGCCGGCGCCATTATATCTCGTGCTGTTCCTGGTCGGCGCCATCGCCATGCGCGGCGCCGGCTGCACCTATAACGACATCGTCGACGAGAACATCGACAACCAAGTCGAACGCACGCGCTCGCGCCCGCTGCCGTCCGGCCAGACCACCCGCCGGCGGGCCTGGCTGTTTCTTGTGCTGCAGGCCCTGGTCGGCCTCGCGGTGCTCCTGCAGTTCAACAGCTTCGCCATTCTGCTCGGCATCTGTTCGCTGGCCATCGTTGCCGTCTATCCATTCATGAAGCGGATAACCAACTGGCCGCAACTCTTTCTCGGCCTGGCCTTTTCCTGGGGCGCGCTGATGGGATGGGCAGTCGAGTTCGGCGACCTCGATGGACCCGCCATCATGCTCTATATCGGCTCGATCCTGTGGGTGATCGGCTACGACACCATCTACGCGCACCAGGACAAGGAAGACGACGCCATTGTCGGCGTGCGTTCGACGGCGCGGCTGTTCGGCGACAACACCAAGGCATGGCTGGCGGGGCTCTACGGCGGCACGCTGATCTGCTTCGCCATCGCCTTCGCGTCGGCGCAGGCACCGGTGGTGGCGCTGGCCGGGTTGATCGCCGCCGGCGCCCATATGGCCCGGCAGATCGCGGTCTTGGATATCAACGATCCGGACCAGTGCCTGCGGCTGTTCCGGTCGAACAACCAGGTTGGTTGGCTGATCTTCCTCGGCCTGATCGGCGGTGCGCTATGGGTGGCGCTTAAGCCGCTGATCTAACGGCCCTCTCCCCGTCACTATACGGGGAGAAGGTGGCGGCAGCCGGATGAGGGGCAGCGCCAACCTTGGAGCAAAATGAATTTAGCAGCGATATAAGGCGTCCGTCAGATCAGGTTTGAGGTGGACAAACGCCAGGTCAGCGCTGCCCCTCATCGCCCTGCCGGGCACTTCTCCCCGTATAGTGACGGGGAGAAGGAGGCTGTCATTGATGGTTTCGCCAATCGCCAGTGTGCGAAGCGAAGCTACTCCCGCGCGATGATCTCCTGGCCGCCGATGACGAGCCTCAGGCCAAGATCGCCCGCCCTGCGGCGGGCCAGGAAGCGCGGGCGGCGCGTGTTGGAAACGCGACCCTTGCGGCGATCCTTCGCCGGCAGCGTCTTGATGGCGGCGCCGAGCGATTCTTCCAGGGTGCGGGCAACGCCGTCCGATTCGATCAAGAGCATCGGCAGGCGGTAGGCATCGGCCCAGGCGCGCCAGTCGGCCGCGACATCGTCGAGGTCGTCGGCCACCAGCAGCGGCACCGACAGCATTGGATCGTTGTGCAGGAGTTCAAGGGTCACGGTGACGTTGCCATCCGGATCCTCCATCGCGCGGGCGGCCACGCCGCGGAACGCATTGGCGGGCAGAGCGATGATCGCCGGCACGCCGCTCATCTCGAGCATGCGGCGGATCACGGCGCCACGATGGTCGATGGTGAAGGTCACATCGCCATAATCATCGCGCGTCGCGTAGCTGACCACCTGCGGCAGTCGGAATGGGTCGAGGCGCATGTTGCGTCCCGCCCAGACTGGCTTCAGTCCAGTGTTCATAGAATGCCTTCCTGTCTGTCTCCTGAGAGCCGGTGTCCGGTTCTCTCCGGGCCAGTTTTCCCGGCCTCGTTATGGGGAAACAGTAGCGTGGGCTCCTTACCGCCGCGCTTAAGAAAGTCGGTTAAATTTTGCTGATCTCAGGGATGGTTATCGGAATGCCACCGACCACAAGATGTTGAAAGGATCAGATAACCTTACCGGGATTCATGATGCCGGCTGGATCGAAGGCCGCCTTTACCCGGCGCATCAGATCGATCGCCACGGGCGGCGCGGTGGCGATCAGTTCGTCGCGCTTCAACTGGCCGATGCCGTGCTCGGCCGAGATCGAACCGTGCAGGTTGCGCACCACGTCATGCACTGCCTTGTTCATGGGATGGTAGAGGGCGAGAAACGCCTCGTCGTCGCCATCGATGGGCCGCGAAATATTATAGTGCAGGTTGCCGTCGCCCATATGGCCAAAGCAGACCACGCGGGCACCCGCACTCACCGACGCCACGACGCCGGCGGCCTCCTCGATGAAGCGCGGGATGGATGCGATCGGCACGGAGATGTCGTGCTTGATCGAGGCGCCTTCCGGCTTTTGCGCCTCAGGCAGCAGCTCGCGGAAATTCCAGAACGCATCGCCTTGCCCAAGGCTCGCCGCGATGACGGCATCGCCGACGAATTCCTGATCGAGGCCCGCCGAGAGCACATCCTCGATCAGCGCCCGCGAATCTTCCGACGAACGGCCCGATGAAATCTGCATCAGCACATACCATGGCCAGTCCTCCATCAGCGGCCGCGTCACACCCTGTGCATGCGCCAGCGTGAAGTCGTATGGCCGCTTGCCGATCAGTTCGAAAGCGGTGAGTGCGGCCCCGGCACGGTCCATGGTCAGGCTGAACAGGGAAAGCGCTGCTTGCGGCGACGACAGGCCGACGAACGCGACCTCGCGGCCCTTTGGCCTGGGAAACAGTTTGAGCACGGCGGCCGTGATGACACCGAGCGTGCCCTCGGCGCCGACGAACAGGTTCTTCAGATCGTAGCCGGTGTTGTCCTTCTTCAGCTTCCGCAGATCGTCGAAGACCTCGCCGGTCGGCAGCACCACCTCGACGCCGAGGCAGAGTTCGCGCGCATTGCCATAGGCAAGCACCCCGGTGCCGCCCGCATTGGAAGAGAGATTGCCGCCGATCTGACAGGAGCCCTGCGCGGCCAGCGACAGCGGAAACAGCCGGTCGGCGGCATCGGCCGCCTCCTGCAGCGTCTGCAGGATGACGCCGGCCTCAACCGTAACGGTGTTGGAGAGGACATCGATCTCGCGGATGCGGTTCAGCCGCGACAGCGACAGGATGATCTCGCGGCCGGAACTGTCCGGCACCTGGGCGCCGACAAGCCCGGTGTTGCCGCTTTGCGGCACGATGGGCGTTCCCGTCTCGGTCGCCAGTTGCATGATCCGGCTGACCTCGTCGACGCTGCCTGGCCGCAGCACCAGCGACGTCGCGCCATGCCAGAGCCCGCGCCGCTCGATGAGATAAGGCGCGATGTCCTGCTGGTCGCGCAGCGCATATTTGGCACCGACGATCGCCGCGAAGCGATCGATGAGAGCGGGATCGAGGGTCTTTGCAGTTTCGGTCATGTGGGAAAACTATGTTTTGGGCTGTGTGTTGTCACGAGGGGCGGCGGCACGAGACAGCCGATCATTGATCGCTTCACCGAGCCCTTCGAAGGGCACCTTCTCGACCGCGATGGTGGGTGCGCCGCTGCGGTCGAGTTGCTGCATATAGGCGAAGAGATTGCTTGCCGCCTCGCGCAGGTCACCCGTTTCAGAAAGATTGAGGAAGGCGGCGGCATGATGCCAGCCTTCCGCCCGCTGGCTGCCGAAGGCAAGCAGAGCTTCGTCCTTGCCAACCGTGCCGGCGTTGAGCCGAACAGCGGCACCCGGCGCGTAGTGCGAGGCAAGCATGCCCGGCGCCTCGACGCCGGCGGCGCCGCCGCGCAACATCTCCATGCCGATCTGCGTCTCGATCTCCCCGGCGGCAATGCCGCCGGGCCGAAGCAGCCGCAATCTCCCATCTTCGGCCTTGACGATGGTCGATTCCAGCCCGACTGGCGTGGCGCCGCCATCGACCACCAGCTTGATGCGTGCGCCGAGGTCCGCCGCCACCGCTTGCGCTGTCGTGGCGCTGATCTTACCGGATGAATTGGCGCTGGGTGCGGCGAGCGGCCGGCCGAGTTTTGCGATGAGGTCACCGCCAAAGCCCCTTGGCATGCGCAACGCGATCGTGTCGAGCCCGGCCGTGACCAGAGGATGAATGCCGTTGCCGGGCCGCTGCGGCAGCACTAGGGTCAGCGGGCCCGGCCAGAAGGCAAGCGCCAATTTCCTGGACAGCGGATCGAACACCGCGATACGCTCGGCCATCGCCATGTCGGCGACATGGGCGATCAGCGGATTGAAACGCGGCCGTCCCTTGGCCTCGAAGATACGCGCCACGCCAATGCCGTTGGTGGCGTCGCCGGCGAGCCCATAGACGGTTTCGGTCGGGATGGCGACGACATCGCCGCCCTGAAGCAAAGCCAGCGCCCGCTCCAACGCTTCGCCGGCGGCAAGTATTTCAGCCACTCTCGTCACCTCACAGATGAAGGGGTGCGTAGTACGATGGCGGCGGTTGGGCAAGCCG
Organism: Mesorhizobium sp. B2-3-5; assembly: GCF_006442395.1. Lineage (NCBI taxonomy): Bacteria > Pseudomonadati > Pseudomonadota > Alphaproteobacteria > Hyphomicrobiales > Phyllobacteriaceae > Mesorhizobium > Mesorhizobium sp. B2-3-5. The sequence goes on from NZ_VFVX01000007.1 coordinate 202,834, forward strand.
GCTGTTAGGCAAGAATGGGTCTTGGCGAATTATCAATCCCTAAAATGCTATGTTTCCACGAAAGCCGGCATCAATCCCGGCGCGCTATCATCCTGACTACTGGGGCAAAGGGGAGCGATCCATCGTGTCTATGCGTATCCTGCTAGGGATCACTCTGGCGGCGTTGACCGGCGAGGCTCAAGCCTCGTCACTGGTTTTTCCCGGCGTGCCGGCTTCGACGCCCTCCATCCTTATCCTGAAGGCGACCGACACCAATGCGAGCGATGTGGTGTCCGTCGTTGCGCTCGGCGCGCCTGACGTTACCTACGAGAAGGTGGCGGCGATCCCCAACGAGCCCGAAGCGCCGCACGGTTTCATGCAAAATCCGATGATCATTCGTGGCGGGGTCGTCGGCAGCGCGTTCTCGACGCCCGCACGGGGCAAGGCACCGGCTGCGGCCACTCCTGCGCCCACGCCTGCCAAGGCAACCGCCTCGGCCGCTCCGGCATCGGGCACGCGGAAGAAGCCAATCGCACCGGCGGCCGCACCGACGCCACCCGCCTCGGGGGTCGGCAAGGTCAAGTAGCCGCCACCAGCCAGCGGACGTGCCAAGACGTTGGCAGCTTGACGACGCTTCGGCGCCCGCTGCCGACTGCGCTTTGGCCAGGCTGGTCTGGCGGGCGGGATTTCTTCGTTTCAAAGGGGGTTGATCATGAGAAAATCCAGAACCATCACCGCGGCGGGGCTTTTGTTCGCATTACTTGTGAGCGCCGGCGCGGCCCATGCGGATGAGATGCTCGGATCCTATGTGGCGCGTATTTCCGATCGCGATCATCAGGCAAGCGACGGCTATGCACTGGACAACGCGGCGCAGATGGTGCGGCAGGACCGCGCCAACTGGCACAAGTTCCATCGTCGCGACAGCGACGATGAGGGTGACGCCTGGTTCAGGACCAACGATCAACGCGCGGATCTGCAGCGCATGCTGGAGCGTCCCGGCGCGATGAGTTCCTCGACCAAGCGCGCCATCGTCGATGGCGAACCGCTGATCCAGGTCGACGTCTACGAAAACGGCGTGCGCGTCAGCATCCTGGAAAACTGATCAACCGGTGTTTGGAACAAAAAAGGACGGCGCCGATGCGCCGCCCTTCTTCCCGACAGGCCGTACTGAACTCTCAGGCTGCTTCTTCCTTGTCGTCGTCTTCCGACTCGCCGTCTTCGGATTCTTCTTCGCTCTCGTCGTCGCCGCCTTCGCCCTTCACCGCGTCCTCGGCGTCGTCTTCGTCCTCGTCTTCGTCGTCACCCGAGAGTGTGGCGGCTTCGGCGTCGTCAGACTCTTCGTCGTCGCCGTCCTCGTCGCCATCTTCTTCGTCGCCGTCCTCGTCAGAATGATCGGCGGCTTCGATCGCCGCGGCGGCGGCGCGATCGGTTTCGGAAGCGGATTCAAGCGCCTCGGCGGAAGCCGAGGTTTCTTCTGTCACTTCGATGTCGTGATCGGAATTCATGGAAGCCTCCGTTGGGTTGGGGAACATGTCCCTTTTGCCACGGAGAGATCATCGTCATATGACTGTAAGCCGGCTCGAACGGCCGGCCGGAAGATATTTTCCTGGGCCTGCGATCTGCCTTCTTCAAACGCGATCCCGGCTTCGGTCCGACCTGATCAACCGGCGATTTTCGAGAAATCCGCGACCTGACCGGTGGCCTTGCGAATGCGGGCGAGCAGCGCGAGGCGGTTGGCGCGCACGGCGTTGTCCTCATCATTCACGAGAACATGCTCGAAGAATGAATCAACAGGTTCGCGCAACGCGCTAAGCGCCAGCATGGCAGCGGAAAAATCTTCATTTTGAATCGCTTCGCCGGCTTGCTTCTCAGCCTGATTCACCGCCGCAAACAGCGATTTCTCGGCCTCCTCCCGGAACAGTGCCGGCTCAACGGTTTCGGCGATCACCGTTTTCTTCTTCTCCTCTGCCGCGAGGATATTGGCCGCACGCTTGGTGCCGGCGAGCAGATTTTTTCCATCCTCGGTGTCGAGGAATGAGCCCAGCGCCTCGACACGGCGCACGATCTGCAAGAGGTCGTCGGACTGCGGTGAGATGACAGCGTCGATGAGATCGTGCCGGGCGCCCTGGTCGCGGAGGTAAACCTTCAGGCGGTCGTGGAAGAAAGCAAGGAGGTCCCTTATCTGCTCCGCGCCACTCCCTGGGTAACGCGCGCCTGCGCTTGCAAACAGGGAAGCCAGCCGCAATTGGATTCGGTTTTCGACCAGGATCCTGACCACCCCCAGCGCGGCTCGACGCAGCGCATAGGGATCCTTTGATCCTGTCGGCTTTTCATCGATGGCCCAGAAGCCGACCAGCGTATCCAGCTTGTCGGCGAGCGCGACGGCGACCGACACGGGATCGCTCGGTACATAATCAGCCGGACCCTGCGGTTTGTAATGTTCCTCGATCGCGGCGGCCACGGATGGCTGCTCGCCTTGCAGCAGCGCGTATTTGCGGCCCATGGCGCCCTGAAGTTCCGGGAACTCGCCAACCACTTCGGTGGTGAGATCGGCCTTGGCGAGAACCGCGGCGCGGCCTGCGAGCGCGGTAATCTCCCCCCTCGAGGGGGAGATGTCGCCGAAGGCGACAGAGGGGGTCGGTCCGACGGGGCGCAACGCCTTATCGCGGACAGAGGATGCTGGCGCTTCACGCGAAGCGACCCCCTCTGGCCTGCCGGCCATCTCCCCCTCAAGGGGGGAGATCGACTTTGCCATGATCGGCGCCAGTTCTTCCGCCAGCCGCTTGATGCGTTCCACCCGCTCGCCCTGGGTGCCGAGCTTGGCGTGGAAGGTGACGCCGAGATGATCGAGCCGGGCCATGCGCTGGTCGAGCGGCTTTTTCAAATCGAGGTCGAACTTCTTCGCCGATGCGTCGAGCACGCCGAGATCAGGCAGATCGCCCTGGTCGGTTCTCCAGAAATAGAGCGCATCGGAGAGACGGGCACGCACCACCTTGCCGTTGCCGTACGCAATTTCCTTGCCGCCATCCGTGGCCTCTATGTTGGCGGTGAGGATGAAGCGGTTGGATAGCGCGTCGCCCACGCCTTGCGGGCGCGTCACAAAGCACTTCTGGTTGGCGCGGATGGTCAGCCGGATCACCTCGGCCGGAATGGCCAGGAAAGCCTCCTCGAACTCGCCCATCAGCACGACGGGCCATTCGACCAACCCCGACACCTCTTCAAGCAAGCCTTCGTCCTCGACCAGATCGAGCCCGTTGGCGAAGGCGAGGTTGCGGGCGTCGGCAAGGATGATCTCCTTGCGCCGGTCGGCGTCGAGCACGACCTTCGCCGCTTCGAGCTTGCTCACATAGTCGTCGAAGCGACGCACGGTGATTTCCCTCGGCGCGAGGAAGCGGTGGCCGTAGGTCACGTTGCCGGAGCGGATGCCGTCGATCTCGAAATCGACCACGACTGGCTCCTCGGTCTCCGGGCCGAAGGTGCACAGGATGGATTGCAGCGGCCGCACCCAACGCAGCGAGCCGGGCTTGGCCGAGGCCGGCCCCCAACGCATCGATTTCGGCCAGGGGAAACCGCGGATGATGCCCGGCACCAGTTCGGCGATGATCTCTTCGGCCGCCCTGCCCGGCTTCGAAATGTGGGCGACATAGAAATCACCCTTCTTCGGATCGGAATGGACATGCGCCTCGGCGATCGAAGCCAGCCCGGCCTTGCGCAGGAATCCCTGCACCGCCTGCTCAGGGGCCGTCGTCGACGGCCCCTTGATCTCCTCGTGAATATCCTTCGAGCGCGCGGTGAGGCCACGGATGTCGAGGGTCAGCCGCCGCGGCGTCCAATATTCCCGCGCCGCCTCATAAGTCAGGCCCGCCTCGACCAGACCGTCGGTCAGCATCTTCCTGAGATCCCCCGCCGCCTTGCGCTGCATGCGGGCAGGGATTTCCTCGGAACGAAGTTCTAGAAGCAGGTCGGGCATCGGGGTCAGCTCATGCGGGAGAGTGGTCCGGGCGGGGCATAGCAACTCGGCTGGCCGCTGTCACCCTTTCCAGAAATTTTGCTCGTCTGTCGGGGCGGGGCGGTCCTGCCCGTCCTTGGATCAAAGATTTCCATGAACCGAACGCAGCGCTGAAGCGACCCACGCTCAGGCAGGAAACTATTGGCTGAACGACCATGAAAACGGCATCCAGACTTCTGCAGATCCTCGCGCTCAGCGCCTGCTTCACCGCGCAGGTCCATGGCGCTTTCTCGATGCCGGGCGTAAGGCAAGCATTGCGGACGATCGACAGCGCAAGCGGCCAGAACGTGCCGCCGGTAAGGATCTTCGCCGTATTCCCGAAAGCGGTTGGCTAAGCCGCCAACCCACCTGCCTGCGTCTTCAAAAATGCCTCGCCGCAGGCTTTCGCCAGATTGCGCACCCGCAGGATGTAGCTCTGCCGCTCGGTGACCGAGATCACGCCGCGCGCATCGAGCAAATTGAAAACGTGACTGGCCTTGATGCACTGGTCATAGGCGGGGAAGACCATCTTGTGTATCGGCAAATTGTCGTTCGAGGCCGGGGCGCCGGCATCGAGCAGCGCCTTGCACTCGGCCTCGGCATCCTCGAAATGCCTGAGCAGCATCGCCGTGTTGGCGTATTCGAAATTGTGGCGCGAATATTCCTGCTCGGCCTGAAGGAAGACGTCGCCATAGGTCACCTTGTCGGCGCCTTCACGGCCGTTGAAATTGAGGTCATAGACATTGTCGACGCCCTGCACATACATGGCCAGGCGCTCGAGCCCGTAGGTCAGTTCGCCCGCCACCGGCGCACATTCGATGCCGCAGACCTGCTGGAAATAGGTGAACTGCGAAACTTCCATGCCGTCGCACCAGCATTCCCAGCCAAGCCCCCAGGCACCTAGCGTCGGGCTTTCCCAGTCGTCCTCGACAAAGCGGATGTCATGCAGCAGCGGATCGACGCCGATCGCCGCGAGCGAGCCGAGATAGAGCTCCTGCAGGTTAGGCGGATTCGGCTTCAGGATCACCTGGTACTGATAATAATGCTGCAGCCGGTTCGGGTTCTCGCCATAGCGGCCATCCTTGGGACGGCGCGAAGGCTGGACATAGGCGGCGTTCCAGCGCCGGGGGCCAAGCGCGCGCAGCGTCGTTGCCGGATGAAACGTACCGGCGCCCACTTCCATGTCGTAAGGCTGGAGGATGACGCAACCATAGGCGGCCCAGTAGTTGTGCAGGGTCAGGATCAGCCCCTGGAACGAACGGCTGGGGTGCATGTGGGCGGGGATTTCAATCGTCACGGCGGCCTCGACAGCAAAGGCTAGAGCCTGTTCCATCCCGACGCAATCGGGACGGGGCTCTATCTATTTGTTCGAGCATGATCTTTTCCAAAAACCGGTACCCACTTTTCGGGATCATGCTCTTGCCGGCCCGTCCTAGAGACATGGCGGCGAAGCGTCAAGCAAGGCGTGTCGGATGCGGGCTGCTGTGGGCGTACCGCATGACGTTGAAGGTTTTGCAGGGGACTGGCCCATTGCCGGCTCGGAGAGCCTGCGATCTGTTCGATTCCTCACAACCAGCGACACAGGTTCAGCCATGCCCAGTTCCATCATCGTCCGCCCCGTCACACGGCGGGATTTCGACCGATGGCTGCCGCTGTGGGACGGCTACAACGCCTTTTATGGCCGCTCGGGCGAGACGGCGCTGGCTAGCGAAATCACGGCGATGACATGGTCGCGCTTCTTCGATGCCTATGAGCCGGTCCATGCCCTGGTTGCCGAAAGCGACGGACAGCTTCTCGGCCTCGTGCACTATCTTTTCCACCGCAGCACGACGGCGATCGCGCCGAACTGCTATCTGCAAGACCTTTTCACCTCGGAGGCCTCGCGTGGAAAGGGCATCGGCCGCGCCCTGATCGAAGGCGTCTATGAGCGCGCCCAAGCCGCCGGTTCGGGCCGGGTATACTGGCTGACGCACGAAACCAACCACACGGCAATGAAGCTCTATGACAAGGTCGGCGAACGCTCCGGCTTTGTCGTCTATCGCAAGCTGTTCTGAGACAGCAGCGTATCGACCCCTTTCCAGACGAAAACGGGGCCCTGAAAAGAGCCCCGTCCGCATTCGAAAGAGACGATCTCAGCCCTTCGGGGCGGGCACCGGCTCAGGCTTGACCTTAGGGGTTTCCTGCGCCGTGTTGGACTCGATCGGCGGCAGGCCTTTCATCAACTTCTGCTGCAAAGCGGCCAGCACGTCGGGATCGGGCTTCAGGGCGCGGGCCTGGTTCCACTGGAAGGTGGCTTCCAGCCTGCGGCCGACGCGCCAGTAAGCGTCACCAAGATGGTCATTCAGCACCGGATCTTCCGGCTTCAGCGATACGGCGCGCTCCATCTCGCGCACCGCGTCATCGAACCTGCCGAGCCGGAAATAGGCCCAGCCCAGCGAATCCACGATATAACCGTCGCTCGGCCTGAGATCGACGGCCTTCTGGATCATCGCCAGGCCTTCCTTCAGGTTCGTATTCATGTCGACCCAGGAATAGCCGAGATAGTTGAGCACCTGCGGCTGATCCGGCTGCAACTCCAGCGCCTTGCGGAAATTCGGCTCGGCCTTCGGCCATTCCTTCAGGCGCTCATAGGCAATGCCACGCTGGTAGAAGATGTTCCAGTTGGCCGCGGTCGGCGTCTTCAGCACCTCGACGGCCTTGTCGTAGAGGTTGGCGGCCGAGCGGAAATCATCCTTCGAGGAATAGACCCCGCCAAGCGCCAGATAGGCGCGCATGTCGGTGGGATGTGCATCGACGAATGCCTTGAGGTGCGTGATCGCCTCGTCATGGCGGCCGAGATCGGCAAGGTTGAGGCCGAGCTGCAGGTCCGAAAGCTCCTTCAGCGGCGAAGAATCGGGGATCCGCCGATAAAGCGCGATGGCGCCCTCGCCGTCCTTCAACTGTTCGGCGACCGCGGCAAGCTGCACAAGCGCCGCATCGCTGTCGGGCTTCAAGGCGAGAGCATATTGCAGGTAGAGACGAACGAACGGCTCGCCGCCGCCACGATTGAGCGCGGTGGCGAGATCGAGCAGGATCTCGGAGGCACCGTCGGACGGGCCGGAAACGAAGGGCGCAATCTTGTCGCCCTTGGCAATCCTGTCGCGCAAGGCGACGACTTCCAGCTTGCCCGGCGAAAACGCCTCGGCCTGATTGAGCACCGAGATCGCCTTGGCCTTATCGCCCTTGCGGGCCAGGAACGAGGCATAGGCCTGCGCATTGCGCATCCAGGTTTCGGGAGCCGCACCGCCGGCGGCAGTATCCTGCAACGTCGCGGCATAGATCGCCTCGGCCTTCTCGGGCATGTTGGAGGCGTCGGCGATCAGCGCGCGGTGAAAGGACTTGAACAGGCCGAACCAGTCCGGTCCCTGCAGCTTGTCGATCGATGCCATCGCGTCGGCGGCTTCGCCGGCACCTTGCTGTGCCCAGCCAGACATAACGCCTGAAATCAGCCGGTCCAGATCGGATTCCAGCGACAGCTTGAGCCAGTACTGCGCTTTGGTGAAATCCTTCTTGTGGAAGGAATCGACGGCCAGCGCCAAGCGCGAGAAGCGCTCGACATCGGGCACTTCCTTGAGCTTGTCGGCATAGACCAGGGATTCGTCGAAGCGTCCTTGCGCGACCAGCGACAGCATCAGGCTTTGCTGCAGGCCGGTGTCGCCCGGGTTAAAGGCCAGGGCCTGCTTGTAATAGGCGATGGCGCTGTCGAGGTCGTTGTCGCCTTCGGCGATCCTGGCGGCCAGATAGGCGCCGGAGAACGACGAGATCTTGACCGGTTCGGTGGATTGCTTGGCATAGGCCGGCAAAGCCGAAATCGCCATGCCGGTCACAATTGCCAGCCTTGTCAGCCAGCGCGCACGTCCTTGCTGCATCATATCCCTTTCAGCCAGGCGCCGTCTCCGCGTCAGCGGGATCGACGTAGACTCGATCTTCCAGGCAAAGCATGGCCTTTTTGGGGTCGCGCTTCAATCCGCATGAAATTCACAATCGGGTCACCCGATTAACAAACCATGGCTAGAAGGGACAATCTTGCGCGTCAACGGGCCGCTGCAGCCGCGTATCGGGATAACCGCCGGCGGCGATGGTGCTGCACAGCCCGCTCCATTCGCAGCCGCCGCACGCCTTGCGCACGAGGCCGGTCGAAAATGCCTGCCGCATCCGTATCAGCATGGTGGCACCGAGATCGAGGCGGACGCCGGCATGGATTGACCGGGTCAGCAGTTCCTCCACGTCCTGCGCGGCCAGTTGGTCACGGGCGGCCGCGCTGTCGCGCAGGCAGTGCGGTTCAGGCTCATCAAGCAATGGAGCGCAGATATCGTCCGGACCGGAAACGAGGAGGATGTCCTCGCCCCGGCTCAGGCGCTCCGCGACCCCGTCGTAGTTGGCGGTGAAGGCGGGGCTGTATCCCTTGCCCACATAGGTGAGCAGGCAAAGGAGGTGATGGGCGCGCAGCCTGATCGTCATGGCCCGATAGTCATGGCCCGATCGTCACGGCCCGATCGTCACGGATTGGCCGGCTTCGCCTTGCCGCCGCGAAGCGCCATGAGCGTCGCCGCACCGAGCGCCGACTTCAACAACCCGCCGACGATGAACGGCAGGAAGCCGAAAGTGATGGCCTTACCGGCACCGATCATGACGGCAAGCCAGGCCGTGCCGAGCGCCAGGCAGACAAGGTTGCCGAGCAGCATGGCGGCGAAGGCAAGCACCACCCTATTGCCGTTCCAGCCACGCTCGGCCAGCCAGCCGACCAGCGCGCCGGTGATCGGGAAGGCGAAGAGATAGCCGCCGGTCGGTCCGACGAAATGCTGCAAACCGGCAGCGCCTCCGGCCAGGACCGGAAAGCCGGCCGCGCCTTCGACCAGCCATGCCGCTATGGTGAGCGCGCCAAGCCGCCAGCCATAGAGCGCGCCAATGAGCGTCACGGCGAAGGTCTGCATGGTCACGGGAACAGGCACCATCGGCACCTCGATATAGGAGGACAGCGCCAGGAACAGCGTGCCGAGCACCACGGCGCCGGCCTGCCAGCCAAGGGAGCGGTCCTGGAGCCGGAGTGGGCTGAAGGATGGCTTACGGGACGTGAATGCGATGTCTGTCATGGGGATTCCTTCGATCGATGGAATTATAGATAATTTCGGCTTTCGATCTATTATCGAATCCACATTTCTCCGGAGATAGCAAGCCTCCCCACGGCAAAGACTATCTGAAGCACGTCACAACGCGCTTCAGGTCCTTGTTTTATGGATGTCGCTCGGCCAAAAAACCGAGGCCACTTTCGGGCGACATGCATCAACCCACGATCGCGAAGGCTTCGCGCGTCGCTCCCGAGGCCGTCCTGACCGGCTTGCGGCCAATCCACTGGACATGCCGCCCCAGCGTCGCAGCGGCCGATTCGGTGTTTCCCTGCCGCAAGGCGGTCAGTATTGCCCGGTGGTCCTGATCGGTGCGCGTCTCCCACTCCGATCGCCATGCCGCGAACAGGAAGCGGGCGCTGGCGGCGTGCAGGTCATCGATGGTGGCGAGTAGCCGCGGCATGGCGCATGGCGCCAGGATCAGCCGGTGAAAGGCGCGGTTGGCTTCTTCCCATGACCTGACGTCGCGGGATTTGTCACCGGCCTTGGTGGCTTCCTCGGCGAGATCGAGAATGGCCGACGTCAGATGCGGCGCGGCATGGCGCAGCGCCAGCACTTCGAGTGCTGCCCGCATTTCAGCGACCTCCTTGACCTCGCCGAGATCGAAGGCGGCGACGCGCACCCCGCGGCGCGGCTCGCTGACGGCGAGCCCCTGCGCCTCCAGGCGGCGAAAGGCCTCGCGTACGGGAACATGGCTGGTGTGGAATTCCTCGGCGACATGATCCTGGCGCAGCCGGGCACCAGGCTCGATCGCGCCGGAGATGATGCGGTCCGCGAGCGCCTTGCTGATGCGCACCGCTATGGTGTCGTCCGTGCCCTTTGCCATGTTTTATAGATAATTCGCGACATGGCAGCTTGTCGAGATGGCGAGACCGTGGTTGCCGGCATTCCCCAACACAATGCCGGGGAAATTCCGGAGAAACGCCGCTCAGTTCACCCGGCTGATGCAGAAATCGATGACGTCGATCAGCGCCGATTTCTGCGGCGTCTCTTCCAACGGCGCCAGCGCGTCGCGGGCGATCTCGCCGAAATGGCGGGCGCGCCCGATCGTATCGGCGATGGCGCCGTGTCGGGTCATCAGGCCGATCGCCTTTTCCAGGCCTGCGTCATCGACGACATTGTCCTCGATGGCGCGTTTCCAGAAGGTGCGCTCGGCCTTGGTGCCGCGCCGGTAGGCGAGAATGACCGGCAAGGTCACCTTGCCCTCGCGGAAATCGTCGCCGACATTCTTGCCCAGGTCCTTGCTGGTGCCGCCATAGTCCAGCGCATCGTCGATGAGCTGGAAGGCGAGTCCGAGATTCATGCCATAGGAGCGAAGTGCGGCGCGATCATTGCGGGTCGCCAGGGCAATGACCGGTCCAACCTCTGCAGCGGCCGAAAACAGCGCGGCGGTCTTGGCTTTGATCACGGCGAAGTGCTCGTCCTCGGTCGTCTCCAGATTCTTGGCCGCCGCCAACTGCATGACCTCGCCCTCGGCGATGATCGAGGCGGCGCTCGACAGGATGTCGAGCGCCTCGAGCGAGCCGACATCGACCATCATGCGGAAGGCCTGGCCGAGCAGGAAGTCGCCGACCAGAACGCTCGCTTGGTTACCCCAGATCATGCGGGCGGTCTTCTTGCCGCGCCGCATGCCGCTCTCGTCGACGACGTCGTCGTGCAGAAGCGTGGCCGTGTGCATGAACTCGACCGAGGTGGCGAGCTTGACGTGGCCTTCGCCGGCATAGCCGAACATCTGCGCTGCGGCCAGCGTCAGCATCGGCCGCAGCCGCTTGCCGCCGGACGAGATCAGGTGGTTGGCGACCTCCGGGATCATCTCGACATCGGAGCCGGCCTTGGACAGGATCAATTCGTTGACGCGTCCCATGTCGCCCGCCGTCAGATCGATCAGATCCTTGATGGAGGCGGGTTCCCGCTTCCCATTTTCCATGTTGAGAACGACACCCACGACAACTCTCCCGCCTTGGTATAACGCGTGCGACGGCACCCTTGGTCCCATTGTGACTCTAGGGCGGCGGACATGGCCACGGCAAGTGGCGAATTGGCGCGGCGGCGATGACAGCGTGTCAACCGATACCGCAGGGAGCGAGGCGCTGCTGACGATGCGAGGTTGGACAACTGGCGGTCGACAGGGTGGGCCGACACCATGTCGTCGCTCAGAGGTGAGTCTGGGTGCCTGGAAATGCCAGGAATTCACGTCCCCGTTTACATCAGCGCCGCAAACTGAGAGTTTCGCCCGATGATAGAGCTCATCCGCACCAACGACGCCGTCATCATCTCCTTTGTCGAATCGCTGATGCGCGATGCCGGCATCGGCTGCTTCGTCGCCGACCAGAACATGAGCGTTCTCGACGGCTCGCTCGGCATCCTGCCGCGGCGCGTCATGGTCGACGCCGAGCAGGCCGACGCCGCACGGCGCATCCTGAGGGACGCCGGCATCGCCAACGAGATACGCGGGAAATAAATGTCGGCCGCGCCAGCCGCCCTCGCCCCGGACACACCGGCCCATACGGTCGACGCCTTCCATCGCGGCCGGTTCTGGCTTGTGCAGCCCAAGCACGGCGGCCACCGCGCCGGCATGGATGCGATGATGCTGGCAGCCTCCGTGCCATCCGCCTTTGGCGGACGCCTCGCCGATTTCGGCGCCGGCGCCGGAGCCGCCGGTCTCGCGGTGCTGTCGCGCTGCCCGGGTGCGGCTGCCGTGCTTGTTGAACGTGCGCCGGAAATGGCGGCCTTCGCCTCAGCCACGCTTGCCCATCCCGGCAATGCGCATCTCAGCGATCGCGCAGCCGTGCTTGTCGCCGATGTCACGGTGTCGGGCCGGGCCCGGGCCGCCGCCGGCCTCGCCGACAATGAATTCGATTTCGTCATCATGAACCCGCCCTTCAACGCCGCACGGGACCGCGCCACGCCAGAGCGCCTGCGGAAGGAAGCCCATGTCATGGAAGACGGGTTGTTCGAAAGCTGGATCCGCAGCGCGGCGGCGGTGGTCAGGCCGCGCGGCGGGCTTGCCATCATCGCGCGACCCGAACAGCTCGGCGCCATTCTCGATGCGATCGCCGGCCGATTCGGCGACGCCGAGATGCTGGCCGTGCACCCTCGCCCCGACGCGACTGCGATCCGCATCGTCGTACGCGCAGCGCTTGGCGCGCGGGGAAAACTCGCCATCCGCCCGCCGCTGATGCTTCACCCGCAGTCGGGCAACGGCCCTGACGAGCGCAGCGAAATGATCACCAATGGTCTCGCCTCGCTGTTTGGAGATTGAGCTATTCCTGGCCGCCACATTGCCGTTGGCCGGGAAATCCCTACATGCCTGCAACCATCGACCGGAGACCGTCCTCTCGTGAAACGTCTTTTCAACCGACTGCTGCCGAAATCCTGGCGCTCCACGGTCGTCACCATTCCGGTCATCCGGCTGCATGGCACCATCATGGCCGGTGGCGGCCCGTTCCGGCCGAGCCTGTCGCTGGCCTCCACCGCTGGCCTCATCGAGAAGGCCTTTTCGTTCGACGCGCCGGCGGTCGCCATCTCGATCAATTCGCCCGGCGGCTCGCCAGTGCAGTCGCGGCTGATCTTCAAGCGCATCCGCGACCTGGCGAACGAAAAGAACAAGAAGGTGCTGGTCTTCGTCGAGGACGTCGCGGCCTCGGGCGGCTATATGATCGCGGTCGCCGGCGACGAGATCTTCGCCGATCCGTCCTCCATCGTCGGCTCCATCGGGGTCGTCTCGGCCTCGTTCGGCTTTCCGGAGCTGATGAAGAAGATCGGCGTCGAGCGCCGTGTCTACACCGCCGGCCAGAACAAGGCGGTGCTCGATCCGTTCAAGCCCGAGAAGAAGGAAGATGTCGAGCGGCTGAAGGCACTGCAACTCGAGGTGCACGACACGTTCATCGATCTCGTCAAGGAGCGGCGCGGTACCAGGCTGAAGGACGATCCGGACCTGTTCACCGGCCTGTTCTGGACCGGCAAAAGGGGTCTTGAGCTTGGCCTCGTCGACGCACTCGGCGACATGCGCACGGTGCTGAAGACCCGGTTCGGGACGAAGACGCAACTCAGACTGGTGTCGGCGCCGCGTGGTTTCCTCGGCCGCTTCGGCCTGTTCGGCTCAGGCAAGGGCTTTTCGGCGCCAGATATCGCCGCCGCGGCCGCCAGCGGCGTCATCGATGCGGCGGAAGAGCGCGCACTGTGGGCTCGCTTCGGGCTTTGAAAAGCCGGCAAAACCGTCTAGCATGAAGGCTTGAAGTCTAATGCATGGTCGTCTTCCCAAAACCGAACACACTTTTGGGCAACATGCATAACCGACCCGACCGGTCGCGTTCGCCGGCCCAGCGTGGGAGGAGTTTTGACATGCCGCAGATCATTTTCTTCACCGTCGTTGGCGTCGCCGCCTATTTCGGCTACCGCACTTTCGTCAGGGAAGCCGAACGCGTGACGGCCAAGGTGCGGCGCACCGAAAAGCAGGCGGCCAATGGCGCGATGGGAACGCTGGTCAAGGATCCGAAGACCGGCGAATACCGGCTGGCCAAGGACTGAGCATCATCTCGCACACGACTGACGCCGTGGACACCGACATCGGTTCGCGCACCTGGCATGCGCATGCCAAGATCAATCTGGCGCTGCATATCACCGGCAGGCGCCCCGACGGTTATCACCTGATCGAAAGCCTGGCGGTGTTCACGCGTTTTGGCGACCGGGTCGAGATCGCGCTCGCCGACAGCGACGGCTTCATCGTGTCCGGCCGTTATGCGCCGGCAGTTCCCCTGGACGACAGCAACCTCGTACTCAAGGCGCGCGATGCCTTGCGGAAATCGGCTGGATCCAAAAGAACTCCGCCGGTCGCAATCAGGCTCGAGAAAAACCTGCCGGTCGCCTCCGGCGTCGGCGGCGGATCGAGCGACGCGGCGGCGGCCCTGCGCGGGCTGGCACAGACATGGGGCCTGGACATCGACGGCGCCGGACTGGCGCGGATCGGCCTCTCGCTTGGCGCCGACATACCGATGTGCCTGGCGGCAAAGCCGCTGGTGGCGCGCGGCATTGGGGACGAACTGTCGATGGTGCCGGACTTTTCAGCGTTGGGACTGGTGCTGGTCAATCCTGGAACGCCGCTCCCGACGGCGAACGTCTTCGCGGCGCTTTCCCGGCGCGACAACGAGCCATTGCCGCCGTTGCCGCGCAGCATCGATTTTCACAGCCTGCGCAACTGGCTGGAGGTCACCCGCAACGATCTCGAGCCGGCGGCCGTTGCCATGCAGCCCGCGATAGGCAGGGCGCTTTCATGGCTGAACAAGGCCGGATCGGGATTTTCGCGCATGTCCGGATCGGGCGCGACATGTTTCGGCCTGTTCGAGACCGGCAATGTCGCCAAGCGCGCGGCCGCCGAGATCCGAAGCCGCCAGCCCGACTGGTTCGTCGCGGCAACGCGCAGCATGACATCGGAGGCTGCTGAGTGAGATGGCCACGACTGACGAGAGCCGTTCGTTCATCCCGGTGCGCATTGCGGTGCTGACCGTTTCGGACACGCGCGGCCTCGCCGACGACAAATCCGGCCAGACGCTGGCAGACCGCATCACCGAGGCCGGCCACATCCTGGCCGCCCGCGATATCGTCACCGACGACCGTGACAAAATCCGTGACAAGGTGCTTGGCTGGTCGAAGGACACAGGGATCGACGTTGTCATCACCACCGGCGGCACCGGCTTCACCGGGCGCGACGTGACGCCGGAGGCGCTGGAGCCGATCTTCGAAAAACGCATGGACGGCTTTTCGGAAGTGTTCCACCGCATCTCCTACGACAAGATCGGCACCTCGACGATCCAGAGCCGGGCAACCGGCGGCGTGGTCAACGCCACCTTCGTCTTCGTGCTGCCGGGCTCGCCCGGCGCCTGCAAGGACGCCTGGGACGGCATCCTCAAGGCGCAACTCGACTACCGGCACATGCCCTGCAACTTCGTCGAGATCATGCCGCGCCTGGACGAGCATCTGCGGCGCGGAAAAGCCGCTCCGTAAGAACCAAAGGCTGAATGGCTTTCCAAGCGCCATTTCCAAAACGGAACGGCACCGGCGCCTCCGCTAATCCGCGTCACATTTTCTGCAATGCGCAACGAAACAGCCGTTGCAAAAAATCACTTCGGAGAGCGGTGTTCCTGCTTCACCGGGGCGACCCATATCTCGGCGTCGAGTTTCTTTGTCGCCAGGCCGCGCGCCAGAGCCTCGGCGCTGCCGGCGTTCTTCGACAGGGACGCGGCCTGACGCTTGCTGATCACCAGCCCTTCGGCGAGCGCCCGGTTTCCCGAAAAGACGCGGGCCAGGAACGGCGCGCGGCTACCCCGCGCGCGTGAGAATCGCGCCGCCATGGTTTGCCTGGCCGTGTGGGCGATGATCGCCTCGATCCAGCCCTCCACCAGCCGAGCGCCCGGCTCCAGCAGTAGCAGCCAGTCGCCCTTGGCCTGCCGGATACCGGCGGCGATACCGCCGCTCGCCACATACTGGCAACCGGCGTGCTCGGCGACATAATGCGTCTGGTCGGTGGAACCGGTGTCGCAGACGACGACCTCGCGCACCAGGCCCTCGACCGCCCCGCCAATCAGCGAGCCGAGCGTGCGGGCAAGAGCCTCCTCGTCATTGCGGGTTTCGATGAGAACACTGAGCATGTCAGCCGAATAGCGGAAAGCCGCGCAGAGTGCCAGTTTTGCAGCGCAATATAGAAAGTTCTTGCTTTGTTCTCGTCGGCGAAATAGGAATAATTTCATGAGCAGAGCGATTCGACACAACATGGACAGTCCTTGGGAGCGGGCAAAGATGGAACCGATCATGCGTGCAGACATTGCCGCCTTCGGAGCAGGAAGAGCCGAGATGGCCAATGCGATGATCGAGCAGAGCGGCATGCGCATCCGTCCGGACCGCAACCGCGGCCGGTCGGCGGGCATCAATCCGTCCGGCCGGTTCGAACCTGTCAGCCGGCATGTTTTCGATGATGGCTGGAGTTCGCTGGAAGAACTGCCTCCATTCAAGACCGAGGTGCAGGTGGAAAAGCCGCGCACCATCATCACCCGCAATGAATCGCCCGATATCTCCTTTGACCGGTCGATCAACCCTTATCGCGGCTGCGAGCATGGCTGCGTCTATTGCTTCGCGCGGCCGACACACGCGTTCATGGGCCTGTCGCCTGGCCTGGATTTCGAATCCAAGCTGTTCGCCAAGCCGGATGCGGCGCGACTGCTCGACAAGGAACTGTCTAAGGATGGCTACCAGCCGCGCACCATCGCCATCGGCACCAACACCGACCCCTACCAGCCGATCGAGAAGCAGTACCGGATCATGCGCGAGATCCTCGAAGTGCTGGAAGCGCGCGGCCATCCGGTCGGCATCGTCACCAAATCCGCTCTGGTGACGCGAGACATCGACATCCTGTCGCGCATGGCCGAACGTGGGCTCGCCAAGGTGGCGCTGTCGGTGACGACAATGGATCGCATGCTGGCCAGGACGATGGAGCCGCGGGCGTCGACGCCGACCAAGCGGCTAGAAGCGATCAGGCAGCTTTCGGATGCCGGCGTTCCAACTTCGGTGATGGTGGCGCCGATCATCCCCGGCCTTACCGACCAGGAAATGGAACGGATCCTCGATTCGGCCCGTGCCGCCGGCGCGCGCGAGGCGGGCTATGTCGTGCTGCGCCTGCCGCTGGAAGTCAGCCCGATCTTCAAGGACTGGCTGCTGCGCCACTATCCCGACCGCTATCGCCACGTGATGTCGCTGATCCGCTCGATGCGCGACGGCAAGGACTACGATTCGGAATGGGGCAAGCGCATGAAGGGCGCCGGACCCTATGCTTGGCAGATCGGCCGCCGCTTCGAGATCACCGCCAAACGACTCGGTCTCAACGCCGAGCGGCGCACCCTGCGGACCGACCAATTCGTCGCGGCCGGAAAGGACCAGGAGCAGTTGATGCTGCTCTGAAGACACCAAAGCGCTGCGGCAGTTTCATTGCTGCCAAGCAAAAAATCCCGTCCGGCCTGCCCCGGCCTGCAGACGGTGCCCTCCCGGTCCGGCGCCCCACCCGACCCGGAGGGACTTGCGGAGAATCGGAGCCAATGCGAACCTCGCCGCAACATGGCTCGCGCGCGTTCCGATTCTCCGCTTCTCTTCGAAATCGTCGAGAAACCCGATTTCTCCTTCGAGACGAAGGCGATGGCCGACGGGCTGTGGCCGGTCGCGGGGATGGATGAGGCCGGCCGCGGTCCGCTGGCCGGGCCTGTCGTCGCCGCCGCGGTGGTGCTCGACCCCGCCAATATCCCGGAAGGCCTGGACGATTCCAAACGGCTCAGCCATTTGCAGCGCGAGGCGCTTTTCCTGCGCATCATCGGCTCCGCGCTTGGGGTTTCGATGGCGTCGATCAGCGCCGAGGGCATCGACAACAGCAACATCCTCAAGGCCAGCCTGGAAGCAATGCGCCGCGCGCTGGTCGGCCTGCCGGTAAAACCCAAGCTCGCGCTCGCCGACGGTCGCGATGTGCCGCCGGGACTGCCTTGCGATGGGCGCGCGCTGATCAAGGGCGACCAGCGCTCGCAGTCGATCGCCGCCGCCTCCATCGTTGCCAAGGTGATGCGCGACCGCATGATGTGCGGCTGCGGCGGCCACCACGAACGCTACGGTTTCGAGGTCCATATGGGCTACGCCACGGTCCGGCATCGCACGGCGATCGAGGCGCATGGCCCGGTCGCACGGCTTCACCGTGTCTCCTTCGCGCCGTTCAGACTGGGCGGTGCCGAGGTCATTGAAGAAGAGGGCCTCGCAGGGTTGGATTAAACACTTAGTCCGCTATCGGCCACTTCCCGCATAACGCACAGCCGAATGGCTGCTTCTGGTTTCGCTTAGCCAATAACGGGATCGACCGGCGCTGACCGCCAGGGGTCGCGATTTCATAGGGTGTACCACCAAGGCTTAGGCTCAGCGCCGACCTTGTCGCAGCAGCGGCCCAAGACAACTCAGCCACTGTCCAGTGATTTCCCACCAGCTTTCAGGTGTGCACCGCTCCCATCGCGCGATTCTCACCCTTGGGAGCGTTGAATACGAAGGTGACCAGGAGAACCGCGGCGCCGTTTGCCCAGTAGTACAAGGCGTCCAGACCCTGGAGGCCGAGCGCGAAGGGCACTGCGACGAAAATAATTCCGACGAGACGATCAACCGCCAAATGCAGCCAATATGGCAGCACACGGAACACACCGGTCCTGTGATCGGTGAACAGGGTCAGGATGAACGCGGCCACGCCTGCTGCGACCGACACCCAGAGCGCCGACGGATTGCCGCGGCCAAGTCCGAGCAGGAACGGCGTGGCTGTCAGGCTCAGCGCAACGGGATAGTCGAGGAAGGCGTGAACGGTCTTTGTGACGAAACGAATATTCATGACACTCTCCGATTGCGTTTGAAGGTTTTGAGGCAAACGGGCGCGGCGCCGGACTGATTGTGCGCCGCGCCCATCGGGTCAGGCGGCAGAGCGCAGTTCGACGTCGACCTTGGGGAAATCGATCTCCGTCAACGCGACGTTGTTGGTGTAGTTGGTCAACACATTGATGGCGACATTTGCGACAATCTCGACGATGTGAGCATCGCCGAGACCGGCCGAACGCGCTGCGACAAGATCCGCATCCAGGACCTGCCCCCGCACGTCGATGAGACGACGCGCCAACGAGGCAACGGCGGCGTCCAGCGCGGTTTCGGCGTTGCCCTCGCGGGCTTTGCGAATTCCTTCCGGGGACAAGCCTGCGCCCTTGCCCATCAGCGTATGAGCTGAGAGACAATAAGAGCATTCGTTCGCCTGCCCGACAGCGAGCGAAATGATCTCGCGTTGCGTCGCCGTGAGCACGCCCTTGCCAAGGGCATCGGACAAAGCGAGGTAGCCGTTCAGCACGGCGGGCGATTGGGCGAAGGTGGAAAAAAGATTCGGCACCATGCCGATTTTGGCTTTGACGCCCGCCAGCGTGGTCTGGACGGCAGCGTCGGCATGGGCAGTGTCGATAGGAGCGATACGGGGCATGTCAGAGTTCCTTGTGTTGATTGCACGCCACTCCTATATGCAGCACTCCAGGTACTCTTCGGTGCCAATAACTTTGCTGATCGTCCCAATGGACCCGTTGGCCGCCCTCTTTACCCATGTCACGCCAACCGCTCAGACGTTCTTCACCGGGACCCTGTGCCAGGCGCTGCAATTCACTGGTGTGGGTCATCTGCACATGCTCAAGGCTGGCGAGCTCAGGGTCAGCCGGAGCGGAGAGGCCGATCTCGAATTCCTTGAGCCAACCCTGCTGTTTTTTCCGCGTGGGCGGACCCATGACTTCGCGGTTGATTCCAGGCGCGGGGCCGACCTCGTGTGCGCAACCGTCGAACTCGGGGGTGCGGAGGGCAATCCCATTGCACTGGGCCTGCCAGAATGCGTGGTCCTGCCGCTCGCGGAGCATCCGGCGCTGCGGCCGGTTTGTGACCTGCTGGTCGGCGAAGCGTTCGCGGAAGGTGGTGGCCGCCAGACGGCGCTCGACCGGCTCTTCGAGTATCTCCTGATCCTGATCGTGCGACACGTCATTGAATGCGGCGTTGTCTCGACCGGCGTTCTCGCCGGGCTCGCCGACCCACGCCTCGTCAAGGCGCTGACGGCGATACACGAAGCGCCGAAGAAGCCCTGGAAGCTCGAGGAGCTCGCCGAAGTCGCAGGCATGTCACGCTCGCGTTTCGCCGAGCATTTTCGGAAGCTGGTCGGTCGGCCACCGATTGAATACCTGACGGTCTGGCGCATCACGATCGCGCGCCAGCTTCTTGGTAAGGGCAAACCTGTCAAGACCGTCGCAGCACAGGTCGGCTACGACAGCGCGGCCGCCTTCTCGCGGGTGTTCAGCCGAGTCACCGGGCACCCGCCGCGCGATATTAGCCAACCACAGTAGGATGCTCGCCGAAACCTTCAAAGGCGGCGGCTCCATTGCCTCCTCGCAATCGATCTCGCGGTCGGAACGGGGGAGATTATCCGTGCGTAACAAAAAAGCCGCCAGGTTGCCCGGGCGGCTTCATGTCCGCGGTTCAAGAACCGCTCAGTTCAGCTTGGCCTTCACATCCGCGAGCGAAGCCTTGAAGAGGTCGGCCCCGGCCTTGACGTCGATCTTGGCGGCGAGCAGCGCGCGGGCGGCCTCGACGGCGATGTCGATGGCGCTGGCACGCACTTCGCCGATCGCCTCACGCTCGGCCTGACCGATCTTCTGTTCGGCCAGCGCGGTGCGCCGGGCGACATAGTCCTCGGTCTTCTTGTGCGCCTCGGCGGCGAGCAGTTCGGCTTCGCGCTTGGCGGCCGCGACGATGGCGGCAGCCTCCTGCTCGGCTTCCTTGCGCTTCTTCTGGTACTGGCCGAGCAGTTGCTGAGCCTCGTCACGCAGCTTGCGTGCCTCGTCGAGCTCGCTGCTGATCCTGGCGGCGCGCGCATCAAGTGCCTTGGCGATCAGCCCGGGCACCTTGATGTAGATGGCAATGACCACGAAAATGACGAGGGCGATCGTGGCCCAAAGCGTTGCGAGAGATGTAGCGTCCATGATGCGCTCCTCACCGGGCCACGGATTTGACCGCGGCCGCGATCTCGGCCTTGCTGGCCTTGCCGCCGACAAGTGCCTCGACGATCGCCGAAGCGGTATCCTCGGCAATAGTGCCGACTTCCTTCATGGCGTTGGCCTTGATGGAAGAAATGCGCGCCTCGGCCTCGCCAAGCTTCTCATCGAGCGCGGCTTCGATCTTCTTGCGAGCGGTCTCGGCTTCCGCCTTGGCCGCATCGTTGGCCTGCTGACCGATCGAGTTGGCGTTCTTCTTGGCTTCCGCCAGTTCCTGCTCGTAAGCAGCGACGGCAGCGTCGGCCTCGCCCTTCAACCTGGCCGCATGGTCGAGATCCTGACTGATGCGGTCGTTGCGGACGTCGATGATGCCGCCGACACGCGGCATCACCACCCTCTTCAGGAAGAGGTAGAACAGCCCGAACGTGATCGCCAGCCACAGAAGCTGCGACGGGAACGTCGCAGGATCGAATGGCGGGAACGCGCCGTGTGCTTCCGCAGGCACGCCGGTACCGGAATGCGTGTCGCCTTCCGTGGTGGCAGGCGCGGACTCTTGCGCAAAGGCAGATGTCACGAACATGGGCTATCCCCGAAATTCAAGCCCCGAACGCCTTGGCGTTGGGCCAGATGGCGCAAGGCTTACCTGAACAGGGCCAGAAGCGCGATGAGAAGGGAGAAAATGCCCAGAGCTTCGGTCACGGCAAAACCGAAGATCAGACGGCCGAACTGGCCATCGGCCGCCGACGGATTGCGCAGCGCGCCCGAGAGATAGCTGCCGAAGATGTTGCCCAGGCCAATACCCGCGCCACCCATGCCCAGGCAAGCGATGCCGGCGCCGATGTACTTTGCTGCTTCCACGTCCATTTGTTCAACTCCTTTGGATCTAAAATTCCGTTGCGATTCCATCCGGCAGCCATGCCGGAAACTCCAATTAGTGCGAAGGATGCAGGGCGTCGTTCAGATACATGCAGGTCAGCACCGCAAAGACATAGGCCTGCAGGAGCGCCACGAGCAGTTCCAGCGCCGTCAACGCCACCGCCATGGCCAGCGGCAAGATCGAACCCGCAACGCCAAGCGCGCCCAGCGCGCTCAGGCTGACGACAAACCCCGAAAACACCTTCAGCGTGATGTGACCGGCAAGCATGTTCGCGAACAGACGAACCGAGAGGCTGACCGGGCGCGATACGAAGGAAATCACCTCGATCGGAACAACAAGCACCATCATCACGAGGGGCACGCCCTTCGGCACGAACAGCTTCAGGAAGCCAAGGCCATGCTTCATGAAGCCGTAGACGATGACGGTGCCAATCACCAGGATGGCCAAGCCGAAGGTGACGATGATATGGCTGGTAACGGTGAAGAAATAGGGGAACAGGCCGAGCAGATTGGCGACCAGCACGAACATGAACAGCGAGAACACGAAGGGGAAGAACTTCATGCCCTGCGTGCCGGCCGCATCGCGCAACATGTTGCCGACGAATTCATAGGCCATCTCGGAGACCGACTGCAGTCGGCCGGGAATCAGGCTCCTGCTCGACGTCGTCAGGAACAGGAACGCCGCCGCCACGAACACGGTCGCGACCATGAACAGCGCCGAATTGGTGAAGGACAGATCGTAGCCGCCGATATTAATCGGAATCAGCTTGATGATATGGAACTGGTGGATCGGATCGACCTTGTCAGCTGCCACGTTCTAACCCCGTCAATGCCGCGTACGGCTAAATTACCATTGCCGCGAGAGCGGCTATTTGCTGTCGTCCCGGTCAGAGCGCGATTTGTCGCCCTGTCCGAATTCCGCCACAACGCCCGCTGAACGCATGACATTGAGCACGCCGGCGCCAAAACCCAGCAGCAGGAAAACGATCAGACCCCACGGCGATGTCCCCGCCATACGGTCGATGATCCAGCCGATGCCGGCGCCCACCACCACGCCAGCGATAAATTCACTGGAGAGTTTGACCGCCTGGCCATAACCGGCCGCACTGCCCGCTTTCGCGTCGTCTTTCCCCTCGCGCCGGTTCGGCAGCCTTGTCGCAAGCGATGCTTCAAGTTCACGCCGACGTCGCTCAAGATCGTCATCGCGGATGCCGGCTTCATGCTGCTTGCCGCGGCCGGTTTCTCCGGTTCCGTCTGGCCTGCTTTTATCGGCCATCGTAACCCCCCTGCCCGGTCAGACCGTCACCGTCCGTCCGCTTCTAAAGTCGCCGGCAACATAGTTAGAGGGTTTGCGCCCGTCAAGCCACGGGCGGAAGTTCATTGTGATGTATTTTAGGCAATGAAATCAATCCATTAGAGAGGTGCGACATCGTGCCCGCCACGAGGATGGGGATGCGTTGCACGAATCCCCCCGGCAATGGCTCCCCAATCAGCCGCGCAAGCGCATGAAAAGATCGGCGGCTGCCGGGGCCTCAGCTCCAGCCGCCGCCGTAGGTGCGATAGAAGATATGCAGGCCGATCTTGGTCATCTTCTGCATCGTGCGCGCCCAGCCCGGATGGACATACTGGGCGTAGTAATGCGTCGACGATCCGACCTCCGGGATGAAGATCTTGCCGGCGGTCACGGCCATGGCGATATCCTGCGCGGTCTTGTAGGCGACAGGATTGTCGATGCGCTTCTTCCTGCCGTCGCAGGCGAAGGAAAACTGGCAACGGTTGAACCAGCTGTCGTTCTGGTAGACGACGCCGCAGATCGAGTCGGGATAGGCGGGATTGCGGACGCGGTTGAGGATAACCTGGGCGACGGCGGCCTGACCGCGCACGGATTCGCCGCGCGCCTCGAAATAGATGCCGTTGGCCAGGCATTTCTGCTCGGGCTTGGAGAAGACGCTGGCTGGAAGCGGGTTCTGGATCCACCAATGGTCACCCTTGGCCATCGGCGGAATGAAGCGGCCACTGTTGGGCTGTTCGTCCTGAAGCAGGGCTTCGAAGGGCGAGGCCTTGGCATAGTCCGGCGCGGATTGCGCATAGGCGGTCGCCAGCACATCCGGATGGGAGTTGTTGACCAGGGCGGCAAGCATGGCCGGCACGCCCGGATCCGGCTTCTTGTCCTCACGCGCATGGAATTCCGAGGCGATCTGGATTTCCTTGCCTTTGATCTGCGGCTTGGCGAACGCCATCTTCAGGCCGCTGTCCATGGTCGGCCGCATCAGGGAGGAGGTCCGCTGGAAGATCGACCCGGCGTTGAAGTTCTTCGGCGGTGCAACGGGAGACACCTGGACGATGCGGCCCTTCTTGTCGGCTCGCACGACGCGGTCCTCGTCCGGCGTCGCGCTGACCTTGCCGCCCTTGCCACGGAACGAGACGGAGCCGACGCCGGGAAGGCGCACGCCGGACCCGGAGAGCGACGCGGTTTTATCAGAATCGACGAACGGCATCTCGGCGGCATGAACCGAGCCGGCAACGGATTTTTCGACATAGGAATTCCAGCGCGCGGTCGGTGCCTCAAGGCCGGACACCAGACTCGTCATGTCCTGGTAGGCGGCGACGGTCGGGAAGCCGATCCAGATGCCGAGACCGATGATGAGCGGGGATACGAAGCTGCGTTTCTCACCGGCGGCGGCAACAAGCCGCTTCAACACACGTCGATGCACGGAACTCTCTCCAGGAACGCTACTGACCCCACTGGAGAGCAAAATGATGCATTAACCTTGATGGGACGTTAACGGGATCGATCGGGTTTTCTCAGTCGGCTCAAGGTCGTGGCTTCGAAGTCGGGCGGTTTTGCGGCGAATGCCGGCCGCAGGAAGACCGGCCGGGCGATCAGGGCGCAGACGGAGGCCGCCAGCCAGACACCGGACCACGACCAGAGATGCAGGAGCCCGGGAATGGCCATCGGCACCAGGAAGAAGCCGACAAAAACAAAGGTGTTGGCAAGACTGAGCGCGGTTCCGACATGGCCGGTTCCGGCAAGTGTGGCGAGCTCTGTATAGGCGACGCCGTGCCAGGCGGAAACCGAGATGCCCGCGACAATGAGCATCAAGGGAAGAACATTGACGCTGCCGCCGAGCAGCCCCGCGAGTAGAAGGCTTGCCGACAGGAGCGTGACATCGGGAACGCCGGCTTTTGTCGGCACCACCAGCATCGCCATGGCGAGGAGCCAGGTCGCCGTCGCGCCGAGCCCGATCAGAAGCACGCGCCGGTCGCCCCAGCGATCAGTGAGCAGACCCCAGGGCAGTTCGCTGAGCGCCACCCCCAGCCCGAGAAGGCCGAGCGCCACGCCAAGTTCGGCGTTGCTCAGATGGTAGCCCTGGCGAAGCACGACGGCCGTTGCCGGTATGCCGGAGAAAGTCGCGGAGAAACTGGCGTTCGCGGCGACGCCGGTGCCCAGGACCTTCCTCCGATGGCCAGGCTTGAATTTCCCCCCGGCAAGGCCGGCGGTCCCGTCTTGCAGGATTTGGGTTGGCTGTCGGTCGGTGCGGTCGACGATAACGGACATGATTTCATTCCCGTGACGGTCCAGCGACTTGGACCTTGACGGCATCTCTCTATCGCCATAAATCCGTCCCTAAAATCAGTAAGTTTTTGACAATTCATCCTGAAAAACAGGACTATTCCGATGCAACGCGTGACATTCGACCTGGACGTGCTCAGAAGTTTCGTCACCGGCATGGAGCTCGGCAGCTTTGCCAAGGCCGCCGACCGGCTTGGCCGATCGACCTCGGCGGTCAGCGCGCAGTTGAAGAAACTGGAAGAGCAGGCGGCGACGCCGATCTTCCGCAAATCGGGGCGCGGCCTAGCCTTGACAGAGGCCGGCGAGACCATGCTTGGCTATGCGCGCCGGCTGCTCGACCTGAACGACGAGGCGGCGGCGGCCATTCATGACGTCGAACTGGAAGGCTGGATACGGCTCGGCCTGCAGGAGGATTTCGGCGAAGCGGTGCTGCCAGACGTGCTCGGCCGCTTCGCCCGAGCCCACCCCAGGGTCAAGATCGAAGCCAGGATCGCGCGCAGCCATGAACTTGCCGAGAGGGTGATGTCAGGCAGCCTCGACATCGCACTCGCCTGGCACAACGGCGACACACTGCCTTACAGCCAGCACGTCGCCGATGTTCAAATGCGCTGGATCGGCCCGGCGAAACGCATCGAGAACGGCCTGCGTGACGGCGAGCCCCTGCCGCTGGTCGCGTTTGAGGCGCCCTGCCTTCTGCGCACGGTGGCGACCGAAACGCTCGACCGCGCCGGGCTGCCCTGGCGCATGGCCTTCTCAAGCCCGAGCCTTGGCGGCATCTGGGCGGCGGTGGCCGCAGGGCTGGGACTGACGATCCGCACCGACATCGGCCTGCCGGCCAGCGTCAAGGCGATAATGCCGGAGATCGCGGGCCTGCCGGCGCTGCCGAAAATGGCGTTGTTCCTGCATCGCCGGGATGCCGAAATCGAGCCGGTGGCGGCTCGCCTCGCGGACATATTGATGGAAGCGGCGCGACAGGCATTGCCGGAAAGCACGAGGGCCAGCGAAACCGGTCTGTGGGCCGTGGCCTGATCGGCGCCGAGGTTCAACCGCGCTTCTTGGCCCGGCCGGCGAACGGATTGTCCGAGGTGCGCAGCGCGATGCGGATCGGCACGCCGGGCATGTCGAAGGCTTCGCGCAGGCTGTTGGAGAGATAGCGCACGTAGGACTGCGGCATCGCGTCCGGCCGTGAACACTGGACCACGAAGCCCGGCGGCCGCGTCTTGGCCTGGGTGACATATTTGACCTTCAGCCGGCGCCCGGCAACGGCGGGCGGCGGGTGATGCGCCAGGATGGCCTCGAGCCAGCGGTTGAGCTTGCCGGTCGAGACGCGGCTGTTCCAGACCTTGTGGGTCTTCAATACCGCGTCCATAAGCTTGTCGAGGCCACGCCCGGTCTCGGCCGAGACCGGCACCGCCTGGATGCTGCGCACCTGCGGCAGCAGCCGCTCGGTCTTCTCGCGCAGTTCCGCAAGCAGTTCCTGCGGGTGGTCGATCAGGTCCCATTTGTTGAAGGCGATCACCGGCGCCCGGCCCTCGCGGATGATCAGGTCGGCGATCTGCAGATCCTGCTTCTCGAAGGGAATGGTGGCATCGAGCACGATGATGACGATCTCGGCGAAACGGATGGCCCGCAAGCCATCCTGCACCGACATCACTTCCAGCTTTTCGTGAATCCTGGCCTTGCGGCGCATGCCTGCCGTATCGAACAGTTTTATCCGGCGCCCGCGCCAGTCCCAATCGACGGAGATGGAATCGCGGGTGATGCCGGCTTCCGGCCCGGTCAGCAGCCGCTCCTCGCCGATGAGCGCGTTGATCAGCGTCGACTTGCCGGCGTTCGGGCGGCCGACAACGGCGATGCGCATCGGCTTGGTATCATCATAGGCAGGCGCATCCTCGGCATCCGGATCGGCGATGTCCTCGCCGATCAGCACTTCGCTGGCGGCGACCTCCTCGTCGCCCTCATCGTCCTCGCCGAAGGCGCGCTCCTCGCCGAGCGCCGCGATGACCGCATCGCGCAGATCGGGCATGCCCTGGCCGTGTTCGGCCGAGACCGGGATCGGCTCGCCGAGGCCGAGTTCCCAGGCCTCCAGCATGCCGCCCTGCGCGCCCTTCGCCTCCGCCTTGTTGGCGACCAGAACGACCGGTTTGCCGGACTTTCGCACGATCTCGGCAAAGGTCCTGTCGTCCGGGAGCAGGCCGGATTTGGCGTCGATGGTGAAGAAGATCAGATCCGCCTCGCGGATGGCGATCTCGGTCTGCGCGCGCATGCGTCCGGGCAAGGTCGAGGCGCCGGCGTCCTCGAAACCGGCGGTGTCGATGACGTCGAAATGCAGGTCGTAAAGCTTGGCGGCATGGACACGGCGATCGCGTGTAACACCCGGCGTGTCGTCGACAAGCGCAAGCTTCTTTCCGACCAGCCGATTGAAGAGAGTCGATTTGCCGACGTTAGGCCGGCCGATGATGGCTACCTTGAACGTCATCCGAAATCACGACGCGCTGCCCGAGCCGCGGATCAGCTCGGACATCAAGGTCGCCCGCTCGCGCGTGTTGCGAGGGGCGCCGTCATCGGCGGCGATCTGGTCGAACAGCTTCAGCGCATCCTGGGTCTTGCCCTCCTTCCAGGCGGCAAGGCCGAGAGCCTCGCGCGCGGTATGACGCAGCGTGTTGGTGTCCGATGTCAGCGCCTCGACGCGGCTGGAGACATCGGCGAAAGAGCCGTGGTCGACAAGCAGAAGTGCTGCCCTCAGCCGCGCCATGTCGCGAATGCCTTGGGGGATGGCGGTGTCGGCCGCGACCTCGTCGAAATCCTTGACGGCGGCATCGACGTCGCCCTTGTTCGCCTTGACAGTCGCGGCGCGCATGCGGGCAAGCAGCGGATAGGCGCCGTAGCCATCCTTCTCCAACTGATCGAGCGCGGCCAGTGCCTCGTCGTTCTTGCCGTCATTGGCAAGCTTCAAGGCCTGCGAGAAGGCGTCGCCGGATCGGTTGGCGCGTGTCTCGTCCCAATAGCGATAGCCGACGAAGGCGGCGGTGCCGAGCACCACGAGCACCGCAACGGCAAGCAAGGCCGGGCCGAAACGGTCCCACAGCGCCTGCGCCTGCTCGCGACGGATCTCGTCGTTGACTTCACGGATAAAACTGTCGTCGGACATCAATCAAACCATTCCTGCCCCGGGCCGGGGCGGTTCATGAGCCCGCGTTTTAGCGAAATTTTGTCGGCATGGAAGGGGTTCGACCGGAAAATCGCCTATTCCCCGGGGCAAACGGATGTTTGCCCCGGGCAAACGGACGAAAAGGCCAATCGCATCAGCGCCACATTTAGGCGATAGCCGGCTTTCTGATTGCCGGAGCCTGTAAATCTTGCCTGTGTCTTGTTTGTGTCGCGTTGTCGCGTTCTCACTTGCCTCGCTCGCCGCCGCCGGCGGGGCTCTGGCCGATCCTCCCGCGCCACCGATGCCGGCAAAGCCGAAGCAGGTCGTCATCATCTCGTTCGACAGCGCCCGCGATGTCTCGCAGTGGAAGCGCAGTCGCGCGCTGGCACAGCGCACCGGCGCGCATTTCACCTATTTTCTATCCTGCGTCTTTCTGCTGTCGCCAGAGACGCGCAAGGAATACACCGCGCCTGGAAAGACGGCAGGCAAATCCAACATCGGCTTTGCCGCCTCCAAGCAGGAAGTGGCCGAGCGGCTTGAGCAGATCGGCCTTGCCGCCCTTGAGGGGCATGACGTCGCCAGCCACGCCTGCGGCCATTTCGACGGCAAGGACTGGAGCAAAGCCGACTGGCTGAAAGAGTTCGCCTGGTTCGAGCATATTCTCGAGAACGCCTACACGATCAACGGCATCACGCCCGAACCGGAAGGCTGGCACGCCTTCGCGCGGCATGCGGTGATTGGCTTCCGTGCCCCCTATCTGTCGACCAGCAAGGCGCTTTACGAAGCGTTGCCCGCCGCCGGCTACCAGTTCGACGCCAGCGGCGTCTCACAGGGCCCTGCCCGGCCGCCGACCGTCGGCGGCATCACCCGCTTTTCACTGCCGCAGATCCCGGAAGGGCCGAAATCGCGGCCAGTGATCGCGATGGACTATAATCTCTATGTCCGCCACTCGGGCGGCTTCGAACGGCCAAGCCAGGCGGACGAGTTCGCCAACCGGACGTATGACGCTTTCCGCGCAGCCTTCGACGCACAATACCAGGGCAAGCGCATTCCGCTTGAGCTCGGCTTCCACTTCACGCTGATGAATGACGGCGCCTACTGGAATGCGCTGGAGCGCTTTGCAGGCGAGGTCTGCGTGAAGTCCGATGTCGAATGCATCAGCTTCCGCGACTATGTCGAGCGGCAGGGAATGAAGCCCAAGGCCGTGGGCGGCTGAACCGACGCCGCCTTTCCGAACCTCAGGCGGGATCCTCTGCACCCTGTCTAGCAAGGTAGCGTTGATCAATGTCCGGCAGAGGTTCGCCTTCCAGCGTCGCTTCGAAAGCACGCAGGCGCTTATGAACCGACTGCAGCTCGACGATGGTCGACCACGAGGTGAGCAGGAACTGCAGCGAGCCGGTCACTCTGCCGAACGCGTTCGGTATCTGATTCAGGACGCCCAGTGTTATCCTGTGCGCCACGATAGACGGTCCCATCACAAAGAATGAGAAGATGTTGTCGGCCTGCAAGTAGGTATACCGAACCACATTGAAATAGATATAATGGAAATAAAGCCTGAAGTAATTTCGACGGACGTTGTTGAACAATTCCGATGTTGTAGCAGGTTGAGCACGCTCGGCATGATCCTCTCCATAGACCAGCTCCTTGCGATAAGCTGCCTCGACGCGCTGGTTGCGGAACTGGAGGCCAGGCAGTTTCATACCAGCGATCATTACAGAAATGGTTCCGAACACACACCAGGCGATCGCGGCAACCACAAGGGGGTGAGGAACCGCGCCGACTATTGGCAATTCGCTGATGTGAACCTCAAGTTTGATCAGCACCGGAAGGAACGCGATCAACGTCATGATCGACTGCACGAAACTGGTGCCGAGGTCTTCCATGATTTGAGCGAAACGCATCGTGTCTTCCTGAACGCGCTGTGAGGCGCCCTCGATGTGGCGCAGTTTGCTCCAATTCGCCATGAAGTGTTCGTTCATGGCCATCCGCCAACGGAATATCCAATGGCTGACGATAAAGGCATTGACCACGCTGACATTCATGCCGATGAGCGCCAACCAGGCGAATGTGCCCAGTCGGGCGTAAAACTCGGCATTGGTCGATTCGATCGTCTTGGAGATCAGTCCTTGGATATAATCGAAGAACGGACCGTACCAGTCGTTGACCGCGACGCTGATCTGTACATTGAAGTAGATCAGGAAGAGGATTAACGCGGCTACAAGAATGGACCAGTTCTGCCATGGGTGCGGAGCATAAAGGCGCCAAAAGGCGTAGAAAGCTCCAACGCAGATAGTGAAATAAATATAGAACCAGAGGAACGGCTGCGACACCAGAACGGCAATGCCGATGATCGGCGGTGTCCCCGCAGCGGCCGGCGGCAGCCCAAACACAGCTCCCAGTTGCTCACCACCAAAAAACCAGAACAGGATCGCCGCAAGGCTCCAGACGGCGGCCGAAGAAAAGAAGAGCTTCGGCCGCGGGAAGAAGGATACGAACACTGGGGCGAATTCCTCGATCGATGCGCAAATCAGCTGATGATGGCGGGCATAAAGTCACACATTAGGGGGAAAGAAAATGCCTGCCCGATACCCGGCACAGAGCAAGACCACAAATCATGGCGATTTTGGCGCGGCCGACGAGGTGATGACGCCGGAAACGACCAGCAGGGCCGCGGCGACGATCGAAGCGAGAAAGAAATCGCCTGACATCTGCGCCAGAAACCCGGCGGCGATGGGGCCGATGATCTGGCCAAGGCCAAACGACGCCGTCATCAAGGCAAAGATGCGCCGGGGCGCCCTCGGCGCCTGCTGCCGCGCAGCCTGCAGGCCGAGCGCGGTGATGGCAATGAAGGTGCCGCCGAGCAGCAGGCCGCCAAGCAGTGGCCCCGAATATCCGCCAAGCGCCACGCTGGCAGTGACGCCGATCACCTCGATGAAGCACGCCAGCGCATAGGCGCCATAGAGCCCGATCCGCGTGGCGATCTTCTGCCAGGCCCAGGTCGAGGGAAAGCCGGCGAGGCCGGCGACCATCCACACCATGGCCTCGAAAACGCGGCTGCCACCGCCTTGCCGGACGATGGCGACCAGGAATGTCGCTGTCACCACATAGCCAAACCCAAACAGGCCGTAGGCGACGATGACCTTCATCAGCGACCGGTCTTTCGGCAGTGCCGGCTCGCGGCTGGTTTCGCCATTGGCGAGCGGGCCTTCGTTTGCCAAGAGCGCGACGATCACGAAACCACATGCCGAAATGGCCGCCGACCAGAGCCAGCCGGCTGCCCAGCCGGCATGCCCGGTGACCAGCACCGCCATCATCGCCGCCGATATCGCGATACCAAGGCCGACGCCGCCAAAATGCCAGGCCTGCAGGTCGCCACGACCGGCGGCGGCAATATGGCTGAAAACGATGCTGGCCATGAACACCATGACGAAGGCGCTGGCGAGACCCGCCAGAAAACGGATGACGAGAAAGGCGACCATTGTGTCGGTCAGCCCCATCAGCGCGGCAAGCACGGTGCTGGCGCCAAGACCTGTCAGCATCAGCAAACGCTCGCGCCCATGCGCCCAGCCGCCAGCCGCGGCCAACGCGCCGACGAGGTAGCCGAGGTAATTGGCGGAAGCGATCCACCCGGCATTGGCCGGCGACAGATGCAGTTCTTCCATCATGCCGGGCAGGATCGGCGTATAGACGAAACGGCCGATGCCCATGGCCACGGCCATGGCAATCATGCCTGCGAAGGCGAAACGCAGCGCTGTGGAGTTGGCCGATTTCATTGCAGCGCACAATAAATGCAGCGACCGGTGAAACAATCCGCCTTTCATTGGGCCAGCGGAGCCTCAGCGCGCCATGCTCCGCTCGACTTTTGCTTGATCCCGAACGCGTGGCGTCCGCTCAGCAGCGTCCGCCGAAACCGGCATGAAATGAAGCGGTCTCATGCACGGTCCGCCGCGCCGTCAGCCTGAACGGCACGTCAGCGAGTTCACGCTGCGACATGGTGTTCAGCACCGGATGCGACAGCGGATCGGTCAGCCATCTCTGCGTATTGTCGTCGCAGCGTGGCTCATGCGATGCATTCGCGGCGAACATGACCTTCAGCGACGACAACATCCTCAGCATTTCCGGCTCCGCGGGTCTGTCTCCCATCAACAAGGTCTGTCGTTTCGGCCTGTCTTTCAATTGAGATTTCGGTCGGGTCGGTTTAGAAAAACTCAAATGGCCATGCTCAACCGCGTCCATCTCAACGGTCTTCGCGCCGTCGAAACCGTCGCCCGTCTCGGATCGCTCGCGGCGGCCGCCAGCGAGCTCAACGTTTCCGTCAGCGCCGTCAGCCAGCAGATAAGCCGCACTGAAAAGCAACTCGGCCAGGCGCTGTTCGAGCGCACGGCGAGCGGTCTGGTGCTGACCGAATTCGGCGCCATCTTCGCCACCCGCCTCGGTGCGGGGTTTCGCGAGCTTGCCCACGCGGTGGCGCTGGCGGACGAAGCGACCCAATGCACGCTGGTGGTTTCGGTGGCACCGGCCTTCGCCTCGAAATGGCTGCTGCCGCGGCTGTCGCGCCATTTCACCCGGCATCCCAATGTGCTGCTGCGCATCGACGCCTCGGTGCGTCTGGCCAATCTCGACCATTCCGACATCGACATCGCCATCCGGCTTGGCGACGGCAAATGGCCGGGCGGGTGAGCAGAACTGCTTTTGGCGCAGGAGATCTTCCCGGTCTGCGCGCCGTCGATCGCTGGCAAATTAAAATCGATCGAGGATTTGGCGCTGACCTGCGCCATCACCGACGAACGGGCTATGATCAACTGGGAAAGCTGGTTCGCCGCTGCCGGCGTTCCGCCCGTCACCTTCCAGAAAGGCGCGCGCTTCACCGATCCGATCCTGTGCCTGGAATCGGCGATCGCCGGCCATGGCGTGATGCTGGGCTGGCAGTTGCTGGCGGCCGATGCACTGGCCGACGGGCGCCTGGTGGCGCCGTTCGGGGTCCGCGCCCAGAGCGGGCTCGGCTATTGGCTGGTCACCTCGTCGGCCAAGACCGAGAGCCGCAAGGTCCGGGACTTCAAGGTCTGGATCAAGGAAGAGATAGAGGCGACGATGGCGCGGTTCGGATCGGCGACTGCAGGACCTGCTGGCACGAACGCGGTGGAAAGCGGCGTGGCACCGGTCTATGTTGAACGAGACATCCCACTACGACAGGCAGGATCATGACCACACACTCGCGCGGCGTTTCCGCAACGATCGACCCGGTGAAGCTCGACAGGCTGGCGGAGGTCGCCATCAAGGTAGGCCTGCAATTGCAACCCGGACAGGATCTGGTGCTGACATCGTCGATCGCGGCGCTGCCGCTGACCAGGCGCATCGTCGAACACGCCTACAAGGCCGGCGCCGGACTGGTGACGCCGATCTTCAACGATGACGAGATAACGCTGGCGCGCTACCGCTTCGGCGCCGACGCCGGCTTCGACCGCGCCGCCGGCTGGCTGTATGAGGGCATGGCGAAGGCCTTTTCCAACAATGCGGCGCGGCTTGCCGTGCGCGGCGAGGATCCCTCGCTGTTGTCGGCGCAGGACCCGGCCAAGGTGGCGCGCGCCAACAAGGCCAATCCGGTGGCCTACCAGCCGGCGCTGGAAAAGATCACCGGCTTCGACATCAACTGGAACATTATCGCTTATCCCGATCTGGCCTGGGCCAGGCAAGTCTTCCCGGACGACGCCGACGATGTCGCCGTGGCGAAGCTCGCCGACGCCATCTTCGCCGCCTCGCGAG
Source organism: Mesorhizobium sp. B2-3-5 (assembly GCF_006442395.1). Lineage (NCBI taxonomy): Bacteria > Pseudomonadati > Pseudomonadota > Alphaproteobacteria > Hyphomicrobiales > Phyllobacteriaceae > Mesorhizobium > Mesorhizobium sp. B2-3-5. The sequence goes on from NZ_VFVX01000007.1 coordinate 236,903, forward strand.
TCGACGTCGAGGATCCGATCGGCAACTGGAAGGCGCATAACGCAGCGCTGCGCGGCCGCACCGAATGGCTCAACGGCCATAATTTCCACGCCCTGCACTTCACCGGACCGGGCACCGACCTGACGGTCGGGCTGGCGGACGGCCATGAGTGGATGGGCGGCGCCTCGACGGCCAAGAACGGCATCACCTGCAACCCCAACATCCCGACCGAGGAAGTCTTCACCACGCCGCATGCAAGGCGCGTCGAAGGCCATGTCTCCTCCACGAAGCCGCTGTCCTACCAGGGCACGCTGATCGACGAGATCTCGGTGCGTTTCGAAGAAGGCAGGATCGTCGAGGCCAAGGCGTCGAAGGGCGAGGATGTCTTGAAGAAAGTGCTCGACACCGACGAAGGCGCACGCCGCCTCGGCGAAGTGGCACTGGTGCCGCATTCCTCCCCGATCTCGGCCAGCGGCCTGCTGTTCTTCAACACGCTGTTCGACGAGAATGCCGCCTGCCACATCGCGCTCGGCCAGTGCTATTCGAAATGCTTCGTCAATGGCGCCTCGCTCAGCCAGGACGAGATCGCGGCGCGCGGCGGCAACAAGAGCTTCATCCACATCGACTGGATGATCGGTTCGGGCAAGATCGACATTGACGGCGTCAACAAGGATGGCAGCCGCGTGCCGGTGATGCGCAAGGGCGAATGGGCCTGAGCGAGCCGTGGAGGTGTGATGGCCTTCGACATCAAGGTGAAGCGCGTCTATGAAACGCCGGAACCCGGCGATGGCCAACGCGTCCTGGTCGACCGCATCTGGCCGCGTGGTGTCAGCAAGCAGGACGCCGCGCTGACGCAATGGCTGAAGGACATCGCACCGAGCGACGAGTTGCGCAAATGGTTCGGCCACGAGTCGGCGCGATGGGAAGAGTTTCAGAAGCGGTACAGAGTCGAGCTCGACGGCAATGACCAAGCAGTGGCGGAGTTGCGTGCCTTGCTCGGCAAAGGCCGGGTGACGTTGCTCTACGGAGCGCATGACGAGGCGCACAACAATGCGGTGGCGCTGGCAGGGTATTTGCGCGGGGATTGAAGCGGTTTTCGAAAGCTGGCGGGACAGCGCCCCCCTCTGTCCTGCCGGACATCTCCCCCAAAAGGGGGGAGATTGATGTCGCGACGGCTTTCGCCAATTTTCAACGTTGAAGACGAAGGTCGGACAGCGGAGCTGCCAATCTCCCTCCTTGTGGGGGATGTCCGGCAGGACAGAGGGGCGCGAAGGATCGCCGCCTATCTACTTTGCACCAACCGCCTGCTCATACACATCCGGCTGGAACCCGACGAGAATACTGTCGCCGAGTTCCAGCACCGGGCGCTTGATCATCGTCGGCTTGGCCAGCATCAGCGCCTTGGCCTTCTTTTCGTCGAGCGATTGCTTGTCTGCCTCCGGCAGCTCGCGGAATGTGGTGCTGCCCTTGTTGAGCAGCTTTTCCCAGCCGACCTTGCCGACCCAGCCATTCAGCCTGCCCGCTTCGATCCCTTCGGCCCGATAGTCATGGAAACGATAAGGCACGTCATGGCTCTCCAGCCAGACGCGCGCCTTCTTGATCGTGTCACAGTTGGTGATGCCGTACATGGTGATCGTCAAAGCGTGCTTCCCCTGGGCCGGCTGTCGAATCCGTCCCGCACCCTAAAACCGCCCTTCCCGCTTTTCTAGCCCGCACCCTATGTGAAGACGATTTGGAACCTTGCATGACGGCCAGGGCATTGCCCCGGCCGCCATGCTGTTTTTTCATCCTGCGGCGAAGAAAGCAGACTCCGGAAAGCCGACGGCATTGCCTCAATAATAGAAGCGCTCTTCGGTGATCTTGCCGTTCTTGACCGTGTACAGGCCAACTTCATCCATGGTGACGCGCTCGCCCGTAGCCTTGGGCGTTATGTCAAACGTGAAGCGCACGGCGAACTGGTCGCCATTGACATAAGGGCCTTCGACGGAGCCGCCGTGCATTTCGTTGTTCTCTTGCCACCACTGGCCCTTCTGCTTGAGAGCTTCCTTGCCGTGGCTGACGGCCATCGGCCCCTCCATAGCCTCGTAACTGGCGATATCGTCGGCATTGTACTTTTCGGCAGCACCGACGTGATCACCCTGCTTGAGGAGTTGGGTGAAATCCTTGGCAATTTCCGCGATAGTCATTTGTGTTCCTCCTGTTCAGACGCACTCGAAGTAGGGAAGCGCTTGCTGGTCCGCCACCTTTGTCCGCACGACAGCTGACAAGCTGTGTCAGGACGATAGATATAGCCCGGCTCTGTGACGATGGTTTGAGGGTGAGCGATCGGCGCATCACATCGCCCTGAGCGGCCAACATTCAGGGAAAACGTACTTCTTCAGTCCGCGGAAGCTGTGCACAAGAACGAACTGCCGGGCGACAAAGCTGATTGGGCCGATAGGCTGTTGCGGAATAAGTTTCTGGTCATAGGCCAGCGTCAAATGTGGAACCAAACCGCCTGAAGCGTTGAGGCCTTCGCGCAACATTTCAGCGCCGAGCTTCCTGCTCAATTCACAAACCGGTCCGTCATCGGCGAGAAGCACGAAAGGATGCTTGGCCGGGCGGCCCCTCGTCGCCGGGCGACCGGGAAAGCTCCTGAAATGACGGAAGGTGACATCAAACTCAGACATCGCGATGCGCCGCCCCGATCGGGCCGCTGCGAAGATGATTTTCTCTGGCAGCCTTTTGTAATCACCGACATGTTGCAGGCTGACGTGAAACCGGTGATACAGCAAACGTGAGCCGGTTATCTCACATTGGCCGCACAGCTGGCTTTGACAATCCGCAAACCGCGAATAGTCCTTCTGCTGCAAAAACAAGCCATAGAAGACGCGCTCCGGCCGCTTAGGCCGCCATGGCGGCTCTGGAATTCCGAAATCGAACTCGCCTTGGTACATACGCGTACGCTCGCCAAGGAACGCTCCCGTTTTGCTCTGGCAGATAGAACAAAACAGGAACAGACCTTTGAGTCAAGCGTGAATGGCAGAAACCGTAGCAGATGATGCCCTTGACCTTGAGGACATCAGGGATCGCCGGTCGGCGTCTTCGCGGCCGTTGTCCGACTGCTTGTGGCCGCCGATGGGGCAGGTCAGCCGGGCAGCATAGGGCAGTTGGCGCCACGGCGCAGGCTGATATGCGCCACGTCGCCGACGCTGAACTGGAAACCCTCGGCCTGGCGCGGCGCATCGATGACAACAGGCGCGCCTTTCTCGAGTTCGGCATGCAGCCGCAGCGTGCGGCCGTGAAAGACGACGCTGTTGACGCGCGCCGGCGCCGTGCCCGGCGCGGCCTCGGTCGTTGCCAGCAAGTCCTCCGGGCGCACGCCGATGGTCCGCACCTCGCCTTGCCCGGGTGACTTGCCAGTTTCAGAAGTTGCCTCCAGCGCCAGGGCGCCGGCGGTAAAACGCAGGCGATCGCCGTCGCGGCCGACGAAATACGACTGCAGGAGATTCATGGTGCCGATAAAGCTCGCCACAAACGTCGTGGCGGGCCGGTCGTACAGTACCGCCGGCGGCGCGATCTGTTCGATGCGGCCCTTGTTCATGACGACGATGCGGTCGGAGATCGACAGCGCTTCGGTCTGGTCATGGGTGACCATGACGAAGGTGGTGCCAAGCCGTGACTGCAGCCGCTTCAACTCGACCTGCATCTGTTCGCGCAGATGCGCGTCCAGCGCCGAAAGCGGTTCGTCGAGCAAGAGCACGCGCGGCTCGCAGACGATGGCGCGGGCCAGCGCCACACGCTGCCGCTGGCCGCCCGACAGTTCGGAAACGCGGGCGCGAAGCTTGTCGGCGAGGCCGACCATATCAAGGGCTTCACCGACGCGCTTTGCCTGTTCGGCTCCGGACAATCTGCGCAGCGACAGGCCGAAGCCGACATTTTCGGCGACGTTCATGTGGGGAAACAGTGCGTAGTCCTGGAACACGGTGTTGACCGGCCGGTCGTAAGGCCGAAGCGCCGTGATGTCACGGCCGTCGAGCAGCACCGTGCCGCTCGACGGGCTTTCGAAGCCGGCGATCACGCGCAGGCTGGTGGTCTTGCCACACCCGGACGGCCCGAGCAGGGTGATGAATTCGCCACTGATGATGTCGAGATCGACGGCGTCGAGCCCGACGATGCCGCCGGGAAAAATCTTCGAGACCGCCTGCAGTCGAACAAGGGGATCAGGCGCCATCGCGAACCTCGGACGGCTTCGTGGTGTTGACCCAGAGGATCCGGCATTGCTCGCCGCCGGGATTTCGGAAAGCGTGCAACAGCGTGCTCTTGAAGGCAAAACTGTCGCCGGTCTTCAGCACGTATTTTGTCGAATCCACCACGAGTTCGACCTCGCCGGCCAATACGTAGCCAAACTCATGGCCTGCATGCGCATAGGCTTCCGCGGTGCCGCCGCCGGCTTCCACCGTTACCAGCATGCCGGTCAGCGTCGCGCCCGGCGGCGACAGCAGCGCCTTGGCGATGCCCTCCGACTTCACCGGGATGGCGCGGCGGCTGTTGGCACGCACGCAGTAGAGATCGTTGACGGCATCGACGCCGTCGGCGATCAGCGCGGACGGCTCGATGTCCAGAGCCGCGGCGAGCGGCCAGATGACCTTGACGCGCAGCGAAGACATGCCGCGCTCGATCTGGCTCAGCGCACCGATCGACACGCCCGCCCTGGCGGCAAGCTCGGCAAGCGAAAGGCGGCGCTCGAGCCGCAACGCCCGCACGCGCCGACCGACGCGAACGTCGGCATCGTCTTTGGGTTTCTCGGCCGCCTCAAGAACATCCATATGCATTCGTCCTCATTTGCTTTTGCCTTCTCCCCTTGTGGGAGAAGGTGGATCGGCGCGCAGCGCCGAGACGGATGAGGGGTGTTGGCCGGAGTGCTGTCAGTGCCAAGCTGGAACACCCCTCATCCGTCGCCTTCGGCGACACCTTCTCCCACAAGGGGAGAAGGCAAGGCGCTGCGTCACCCGCCGGCCTTCACCTTCTCGAACATCTTGGCGACA